>NZ_JAMYOL010000004.1:0-411370 GCF_040319815.1 Mesorhizobium sp. M0854 | reverse complement strand
CACCACTTTATTCGCATTGGAACGCCCCAGCCCGCGGGGGGCGGGGGTGCGGGGCTCGCCGCGCGGTTCGCGCGCGTCAACTCCCGCCGGCGACGGCAGCGTCTCGACGGCACGGTCGAGCAGCCCGCGCGCCTCGAGCGCCTCCATGAAGCGGCTCTGATGGGCAATGTCGGCAAGGCCGCGCTTGCGAGCAAGGGACAGCGCCAGCGTCTGCTGGTAATTGTTGGACAGCACCAGGGCGCTGACCTCGTCGGTCATCTCGGCCAGCAATTTGTTGCGCGACGGCCGCGTCAGCGAACCCTTCCGCATGGCGGAAGCCAGCGCGATCTTGATGTTGACCTCGACGTCTGAGCAGTTCACGCCGCCCGAATTGTCGATCGCATCTGAGTTGCAGCGGCCGCCATTCAATCCGAATTCGATGCGCGCCCGCTGTGTGACGCCGAGATTGGCGCCTTCACCGATGACCTTGGCACGCAGGTCGAGCGCGGCGATGCGGATCGCGTCATTGGCACGGTCGCCGACGTCCTGGTTGGTCTCGCCCGATGCCCTGACATAGGTGCCGATGCCGCCGAACCACAAAAGATCTGCCGGCGCCTTGAGGATGGCACTCATGATCTCGACCGGCGTGGCCGTTGTCTTGCCGAGGCCGATAGCTGCAGCCGCGGCGGCCGGCAAGGTGATCGACTTCTGGCTGCGCGAGACGATGATGCCGCCTTCGGACAGCTTCGTCTTGTCGTAATCCTGCCAGCTTGAGCGGGCGAGAGCGAACATACGCCGGCGCTCGGCCATCGAAGCGGCCATGTCGGGATCGGGATCGATGAAGATGTCGCGATGATCGAAGGCGGCGATCAGCCGGGTCTGCTCCGACAGCAGCATGCCGTTGCCGAACACGTCGCCCGACATGTCGCCAACGCCGACGACGGTGAACGGCGTGGTTTGGATGTCGCGGTTCATCTCGCGGAAATGCCGCTTGACCGCTTCCCAGGCGCCCTTGGCGGTGATGCCCATCTTCTTGTGGTCGTAGCCGGCCGAACCGCCGCTGGCGAAAGCGTCGTCGAGCCAGAAGCCGTGCCTTTCGCTGATGGCGTTGGCGATGTCCGAGAAGGTCGCCGTGCCCTTGTCCGCGGCGACGACGAAATACGGATCATCCTGATCGCGCCGCACGACGCCGGGTGGCGGGATGACGCCGTCCAGCCCGATATTGTCGGTGATCGACAACAGGCTGGAAACGTAATTCTTGTAGGCGGCCGTGCCGGCCTCGAAAATTGCGTCGCGCCCGGCGCTCATCGGCAGCTTTTTCGGGTAGAAGCCGCCCTTGGCGCCAACCGGCACGATCACCGCATTCTTGACCTGCTGTGCCTTGACCAGGCCGAGCACCTCGGTGCGATAGTCCTGCGCACGGTCCGACCAGCGCAGGCCGCCACGCGCGACCGGGCCGAAGCGCAGATGCACACCCTCGACCTCGGAGCCGTAGACGAAGATCTCCCGCCATGGCCGCGGCGCCGGCAGCCCGTCGACCGATTGCGAATCGAGCTTGATCGCCAGCGATTGGCCTTTCTGTTTCGTATCGGCAACGAAATGATTGGTGCGCAGCGAGGCTTCGATCAGGTTCAGATAACGGCGGATGATGGTGTCGTCGTCAATGTTGGGAACGTCTTCCAGCGCATCCGTGATCTTGGCTTTCAGATGTTTGGCCTGAACGACGCCTTCCTTCTCGGCCGTCGCGCCGAGGCGGGCGACAAACAGCGCATGCAGGTCGCGGGCGATCTCGGGATAACGGTTGAGCGCGGCGGCGATGAAATCCTGGCTCTGCGGGATGCCGGCCTGCTGCAGATAGCGGCCATAGGCGCGCAGGACGGTGATCTCGCCCGACCACAGGCCGGCGGTCTGGGCAAGGCCGTTATAGCCGTCATTGTCGACATCACCGCGCCAGACGGAAAGGAACGCATCCTCGAACAGCGCGCCGCCATTGCCGAGGTCGATCGGCCTGCCGTAGCTGTTCTCGAGTTCCATGTCGTGGATGAAGACCATGCCGGGCTGATCACTATTGATCGTGCCGGATTGAATGTCGCCGACCTCGAAAGTGCGCTCGCTGATGACGCGGAAACCGATGTTTTCCAGCACGGGAACGCGCCGCGACAGCGCCACCGGGCTGCCATGGTGATAGATCTTCAGCGCCGCCTGATGCGGCTTCTGGTCGGCGTGACGGTAATAGTCGATGGCGATCGGATTTGAGGCATCGAGCTTGGCGATGCGCCCGGCATCGGCCAGCGCCACGGCCGGCCGAAAACTGTCGCGATAGCTTTCCGAAAAACGCGAGGCGATGGCCGTGAGTCTCGCATCGGCGCCGGTCTCGGTCGCGGTCTCGCGCAGGGCATCGTCCCAGGTCCGTACGATGTCGCGGATCGCCGCCTCGATCGTTGCCTGCTCGACCTTCGGCGTCTTGCCGCCGGAGCGGCCGATGATGAAATGGACGCGCGCCAGCCCGCCTTCCGGGAAGGCCGGATAGTACGCCGACAGCCGGCCTTCGAAGACGGTCTTCAGATAAGTGCCGATCTTCTCGCGCACGACGCTGTCGTAGCGGTCACGCGGCACGAAGACGAGCACGGAGACGAAGCGGTCGAACTGGTCGACACGCACCAATGCCCTGACGCGCGGCCGCTCGATCAAGCCCAGTATGGCTTCGGCATGCTTGCGCAGGATCGGCACCGGAACCTGGAACAGCTCGTCGCGCGGATAGCTCTCCAGCACGTTGATCAATGCCTTGCCGGAATGGTCGCTTGGATTGAAGCCGGATTTGGCGATGACGGTTTCCGCCTTCGAGCGCAGATAGGGGATTTTCATCACCGAGCGCGTATAGGCAGTCGAGGTGAACAGGCCGACGATACGGAGCTCGCCTGAAAGCACGCCTTTGCCGGTGTAGGTCTTGACGCCGATGTAGTCGAGGTAGATGCGGCGGTGCACCGACGACTTGGCGTTGGCCTTGGTGACGATCAGCGGTTCCGGCCCATGCAGGAAGGCGCGGATTTCCGGCGTCGTGCTCACCGCTTCGGTGCCGCGTCTGAGCACCAGCACGTCGGGATCGGAAAGGATGCCGAGGCCGGGCTTTTCGGCGCGCTCGAGCATGCCGCTCGTCTCGCCGCCGGTATAGTTGAATTCGCGCATGCCGAGAAAGGTGAAGTTGTCGTCGCGCAGCCATTCGAGGAAGGCGATCGCCTCGGTGACATGGGCCTTGTCGAGCGGCACTGGCGAGTAGCGGAATTCCGAGATCGCCTGGTCGAGGCGGGCAAGCATCGGCTTCCAGTCGGTGACGGCGGCTCGCACCTGGCCGAGCAGCTTCGTCAGGCGTGCGGCCAGGCCTTCGGCCTGCTCGGCCGAAAGGCGGCCGATATGGACATGGATGACGCTCAGTCGGTCATGGCTGTGGTCGCCCTTGGCATAACCGCCATCGCCGAGGATTTCCTCGACGCCGTTCTTGCCGTGCCTGACGACTATGACTGGATGGGTAACCAGCAGCGGCTCGCCGGCGCTTTCTGTAATCTCGCCGAGGACGGAATCGAACAGGAACGGCATGTTGTCGTTGACGACAGTGATCACCGTCATCGGCCGGCCCTGGCGGACGACACCGGAATCGACGTCTATGGCAACGACGCAGTCGTCCTTCTTGTGCCTGGCCACTGCGCGGCCGGCGAGTTCGGCAGCGCGTTCGAGATCGATGACGTCGTAGGCGGCGACATCTTCGGCCGGAGCTCGGGCCAGCAGGTAGTCGGCAAGCCTGCCGGGCTTTTCACCACCCGCGGCTTCACCCCTCGTCAGGCCGGCTTTTTTCAACCGGCTCGCTGACTTTACGCTGGCCATGAGTCCCTCCCGTCACATGTTTTTGCGGCTATGCTAACAGATGACGGGTATTTGGCGACAAAGGTTTGACGGCTTGCGACGAAATGTCGGAATTCACCGGCAGCCTGGCGAAAAAGAGGAGAGATCCGCCATGACGGACAAAATCACCGCGCTTGACCTGGCACCGGCGGAGCTGAGCGACGCGACCAAGGCCTATTTCACCAAGTGCCGGGAGAAGCTCGGCCTCGTTCCCAACGTGCTGCTCGCCTATGCGTTCGACGAGAAGAAGCTGCGCGCTTTCACCGACATGTACAATGATTTGATGCTGGGTGAATCCGGCCTGTCGAAACTCGAGCGCGAGATGATCGCGGTGGCCGTCTCATCGGTCAACCATTGCTACTATTGCCTGGCCGCGCATGGCGCGGCGGTGCGCCAGCTTTCCGGCGACCCAGCCTTCGGCGAGATGATGGTGATGAATTTTCGCGCCGCCAAGCTGTCGGACAGGCAACGCGCCATGCTCGAATTCGCGGTGAAGCTGACCGGGCAGCCGGCAAAGATCGTCGAAGCGGACCGGGCGGCGTTGCGGCAAGTCGGCTTTTCCGACCGCGACATCTGGGACGTCGCCTCGACCGCGGCGTTCTTCAACATGTCGAACCGGCTGGCATCGGCAATCGATATGCGGCCGAACGATGAATACCATGCGATGGCGCGATAGGGCACCGCCGTTGCGAGTCAACGGCATATTATATTAGCTACTTCGCATTCTCGTTGCTTGTTTGCCGGTTTGGTCCGATGATCGGCATGCGGCATGACCGCATGCCGGTTCGATGCCGCCGATCAGAGGAGGAGAACATGGCGAAATTTCTCTACGTCTATCACGGCTCGGGCAAGATGCCAACCGAGGAGGCCGAACGGAAGGCAGCGATGGATGCCTGGAACGGCTGGTACGGCAAGCTTGGCTCAGCGGTGGTCGACGGCGGCAATCCAGTCGGCATGTCGAAGACCCTGCTGCCTGGCGGCAAGGTCGAGAACAATGGCGGCAGCAATCCGACCGCCGGTTACACCATCATCGAAGCAAAGGACATCGACGATGCCGTCGGCAAGGCCAAGGATTGTCCTATCTTGACGGACCCGGGTTTCAGCGTCGAGATCGCACCGATAATCGAAATGGGTTGACGCCGGCTCAAGACCGCGCGGCGATCGCCGCCGCAGCGCCGGCCATGGTACCGGCGCTGATGCGGTTGGCGATTTTCATCGCCCGCTTGCTCCTCAAGAGCTTGCGCGCCTGCGATGCGGCGAGCACCCATGTCAAATCGATGGCGACCAGGACCACTGCCATGGTCGCCGTCAATTCGATCCAGCCCACCATGCTGACCGAACCGAGGTCGATGATGGTCGGCAGCAGCGCCAGATAGAACATCATGATCTTGGGGTTGCCGAGTGTCACCGCCATGCCGGCAAAGAACAGTCTGACGGGCGAATCTTCGCGCGGCAGCGCGCCTTCCTTGGCCTCGACCGGTGCCGTCCACATCTTCCAGGCAAGCCAGCCGAGATAGGCGACGCCGACCCACTTCACGACGACAAAGGCAAAGTGGAACGTCTGCGCCACCACGGCGAGGCCAAACACCGCCAGCGACAGCCAGATCGCTTCGCCGATCCACATCGCAAGCAGGAACGGGAACACGTCGCGAAACCCTTTTGCGATGACCCGCGCCACAAGAGCGGCGATCGATGGGCCGGGCGAGCCGGCGGCAACAAGCAGGGCGCCGGCAAAAATCAGAAGCGATGTGAAATGCATGACGCGGATCCCGTTTGAAATGTTTGGGTCGTTCAAGATAACCCAACTGGTCCGACGACAGTAGCGTCCACCGAAAGAAGGCTTGTCGGCCAGGCACCTCGCGGCTAGAAATGTCGTCCCGACATCATTTCGAGCTTCACTTTGCCTTCGTAACCGCCGGTCTCGTCAACTCCCCCAACACAGAGCAGGGCGTCGCAGTCGCGATGCCTGTTTTCACATCATGTGTTCCTCGGGTGGCGGTTCGAGACCGGTTTGGCACTGCTGAACCGCTGTCGCGCATAACCACCCGCGACACCTGATTTCCAACTGCCGCAGTCTCTCGCCACGCCGTGCCCGCATGGGTTCTCGATATCGCCGATCTGACGAACTTCCCGACGGGAAGGGCTTTTCGGCATGCCTTCGATACTGCGTATCCGCTGGACGATCACACCCAAGACCGCACCTCGACCTCACCTCAACTGCAATCGCTGCGGCGGCCTGAAAGCCTATCGCTGCAGCGGCAAATTCCGGGTCAATGCCAACGGCAAGCGCATTGACGCCTGGTTGATCTACCGCTGCATCGACTGCGACAATTCCTGGAATTTCGGCATTCTGGAGCGCTGCAGCCGCCGCGATATCGAACCGACAATATTGCAGGCGCTCGAAAGCAACGATCCGGTCCTGGCGCGGCGCCATGCCTTCGATGTTGCCGCATTGCGAAGCAGTATCGGGCGCGTCGAGGAGTTTCCCGAAGCCGTCGTTCATAAGCAGGCGCTCGGGGATAGACCGGAAAATACCAGCGCGCTCGAACTTCAGCTCTGGCTCGAAATGCCGACAGCGCTGCGGCTCGACCGGTTGCTCGCCAACGAACTCGGTGTCTCGCGATCGCGGCTTCAGGTTTGGGAAGAGAAACGATTGCTGGTGGTTGGTCCGGACGGAGCCAAAGCCTTGCGCAAGCCAGCGCGGGCGGGAACGGCGATCCAGATCCACCTGTCTGGCGAACCAGACCGGGACAAAATCATTTCGGCTGCAGGTGAATGAGGCAACGGCAGGAATCCGTACGGCCAGGGGTCAGTCGCCCTCTTTGGAGGCCGAGC
This sequence comes from Mesorhizobium sp. M0854, assembly GCF_040319815.1. Lineage (NCBI taxonomy): Bacteria > Pseudomonadati > Pseudomonadota > Alphaproteobacteria > Hyphomicrobiales > Phyllobacteriaceae > Mesorhizobium > Mesorhizobium sp. M0854. The sequence goes on along the minus strand of NZ_JAMYOL010000004.1, from coordinate 404,659 downwards.
CAATCAAACCCTTGGCCGCATCGAGATCGAGTCGGCGACTTGCACATGGATCAAGCCAAGCCTGCCCGTGTCGAGAAGATAATTCGCGAGAGCATAAATTCCATACGCGTCGAGCATCGACACGCAAACTTCGGCCTCGGGTCGATTGTCGTATATGACAGCCGTGACGAGTTTACCGCTCATTGCGCGGTATTGCCCTTTATGCTGCGCCGACCACTTTCGCCGACTTCTCAAAACGCTTGCGCTCGTTCGGATCGAGATAGAGCTTGCGCAGGCGGATGGTCTTCGGCGTCACTTCGACCAGCTCGTCGTCCTGGATCCAGGCCAGCGCGCGTTCCAGCGTCATGCGGATCGGCGGTGTCAGCTTCACCGCCTCGTCCTTGCCGGCGGCGCGGATGTTGGTCAGCTTCTTGCCCTTGAGCACGTTGACTTCGAGGTCGTTGTCCCTGGAATGGATACCGATGATCATGCCCTGATAGACCTTGACGCCGGGGTCGATGACCATCGGGCCGCGGTCTTCCAGGTTCCACATGGCGTACGCCACCGATTCACCCTGTTCGTTGGAGATCAGCACGCCGTTGGTACGGCCAGGCAGCTCACCCTTGTAAGGTTCATAGGCATGGAACAGCCGGTTCATCACAGCGGTGCCGCGCGTGTCGGTCAACAGTTCCGACTGGTAGCCGATCAACCCGCGCGTCGGCGCGTGGAAGACGATGCGCTGGCGATTGCCGCCCGAAGGGCGAAGCTCGACCATCTCGGCCTTGCGCTCCGACATCTTCTGCACGACGACGCCGGCATGCTCCTCGTCGACGTCGATGACGACTTCCTCGACCGGCTCCAGCAATTCGCCGCTATCGCCCTTCTGCATGACGACGCGCGGCCGCGACACGGCGATCTCAAAACCTTCGCGGCGCATCGTCTCGATCAGCACGGCCAGCTGCAATTCGCCGCGGCCGGAAACGAAGAACGAATCCTTGTCAGGTGATTCCTCGATCTTCAGCGCGACATTGCCTTCGGCCTCGCGCAGCAGGCGGTCGCGGATGACGCGGCTGGTCACCTTGTCGCCTTCGGTACCGGCCAGCGGCGAATCGTTGACGAGGAAAGACATCGTCACAGTCGGCGGATCGATCGGCTGCGCGTGCACCGGCTCGGTCACCGACAGGTCGCAGAAGGTGTCGGCGACAGTGCCTTTCGACAGGCCGGCGATGGCGACGATGTCGCCCGCCTGCGCCTCGTCAATGGGCTGGCGCTCGAGCCCGCGGAAAGCAAGGATTTTCGAGATTCGGCCGGTTTCGACCTGGGTGCCGTCATGGTGCAGCACCTTGACCGCCTGGTTGGATTTCAGCGTGCCGGATTCGATACGGCCGGTGATGATGCGGCCGAGGAAAGGATTGGCTTCCAGGATGGTGCCGATCATGCGGAATGGGCCGGGATGAACGGTCGGCGCCGGCACGTGCTTGATGACGAGGTCGAACAGCGGCGCCAGAGCCTGGTCCTTCGGACCTTCGGGGTTTTCCGAGACCCAGCCGTCGCGGCCTGAACCGTAAAGGATAGGGAAGTCGAGCTGCTCGTCGGTAGCGTCAAGTGCTGCAAAAAGATCGAACACCTCGTTCACCACTTCGACGTGGCGGGCATCTGGCCGGTCGATCTTGTTGATGACGACGATCGGCTTCAGTCCAACCTTGAGTGCCTTGCCGACCACGAATTTGGTCTGCGGCATCGGCCCCTCGGCGGCGTCGACCAGCACGATGGCCGAATCCACCATCGACAGAATGCGCTCGACCTCGCCGCCGAAGTCGGCGTGGCCGGGCGTGTCGACGATGTTGATGCGGGTGTCCTTCCAGTCGACCGAGGTCGCCTTGGCCAGGATGGTGATGCCGCGTTCCTTTTCGAGGTCGTTCGAATCCATGGCGCGCTCGGCGACGCGCTGGTTGTCGCGGAACGAGCCGGACTGTTTCAGAAGCTGGTCGACGAGGGTGGTTTTTCCATGGTCGACGTGCGCGATGATCGCGATATTGCGGATTTTCATGTTTTGGTCTCGGGAGCGTTGCAGGCAGCAGGCCAAAAGGCGCTGCCTCTTTCGGTTGGGCGGCTCATACAGGGTTTTTCGCAATTGCGAAAGAGGAGGCGAGCCACCAAATAAAGTCACCAAATCTTAAATGTCTTGGTGTGAAGTGGAATTATTAACCAAGGCGGAACCTTTCATGGTCCGGACAGTTCGAATTTCATGATCGAGGTAGGCATCAAACTCCGGCCGATTTTGGCATGTACCGCGCTTGCCGTCCTCCTCGCGGCCGGCGCGGCGCAATCGGCGGCGTCGTTCAAGGAGACGCGGTCTGCTTTGCCGCCCGACAAGCCGTCGGCGGAGCAGCTTTTTGCCGATGCTCCCGATGGCGTCGATCCGGTGGTGACCGGGCCGGTCAGCGCCGCCTTCAAGCAGCGGCAGCAAAATGCCGGATGCGACAGCGCCGTCTGGCCCAACATTCCCGTCGTCTGCTATCCCGATTGATATACGTCCTACCCTCGGGCTGGCCCGAGGGTAGTGGCGCCGTCGCTCACGCCGACCGCACCGGATCGAGCGTGACCTTGTAGAGTTCGCTGTCGTCGCGATCCATCAGCCGCACCGTCAACTGCTCGGTGGCGCCATCGATCTCGACGAGCCCGAAGAACTGCAGGCCGGCCGAAGGCGGCAGGTTTTGACCCTGTTCGGCAGTTGGTGCCTTTATGAACCTCAGCTCCGGGCCGAATGTCATATCGAAACCATTAGGCCCGAACGTGCCGGAATGGATCGGACCCGAAACGAATTCCCAAAACGGATTGAAGTCCTGGAACTGCGCCTTGTCCGGATTGTAGTAATGCGCGGCTGTATAATGCACGTCTGCGGTGAGCCAGACAGTGTTGCTGATACCCGCATTCTTTATATAGCGAAGAAGGTCGGCAATTTCCAGCTCACGCCCTTTGGCCGGGCCATTGTCGCCATTGCTGACCGCCTCGGCCCCTACCTTCTTGGTGCCGTCGTTCCAGACGACGAGGCCGAGCGGCATGTCGGCGGCGATGATTTTCCAGGTTGCGTTGGAATTCGCCAGTTCACGCTTCAGCCACTTGATCTGCTGTTCACCGAGGATGCGCGATTGCGGCGTCATCGTCTCCTGCATATCCGGACCGTTGGGGCCGCGGTAGGAACGCATGTCGAGGAAGAACACGTCGAGCAGCGGACCATAGGCGATCTTGCGGTAGACGCGGCCGGGCTCCGACGGCTCGTAACGGATCGTCGTCATTTCGTGGAAGGCGCGCGCCGCACGTGCCGCCAGCACATGGACGGATTTTTCAGTGTAGCGATCGTCGGCGCTCAGGTCCTTCGAGTCCGACCAGTTGTTCAGCACCTCGTGGTCATCCCACTGATAGAAGGTCGGACAGATGGCGCTGAGCGCCAGCACATGCCTGTCCATCATGTTGTATTTCCACTGCGCCCGGTATTCGTCCAGCGTCTCGGCAACCTTGCGCTTCTCGTCGATCAGCACTTTGTTTTTCCACTTGCCGCCGTTGGGCAGGTCGACCTCGTCCTTCATCGCACCATCGGCATAGATCGTATCGCCCGAATGCAGGAAGAAGTCGGGCGTGTGCTTGGCAATGGTGGCGTAGGTCTTCATGCCGGTCTCGTCGATGCCCCAACCTTGGCCGGCGGTGTCGCCCGACCAGGCAAAGCGAATGTCGCGCTTCGAGGCAGGTGCCGTGCGGAAGCGGCCGACGACCGGCTCGGAAACGGCGTTGATGTCGGCAAGATCGGCCGCGACCATGCGGTAGAAGATGTCCTGGTCGGAGGCGAGATCGGTAAGCAGCCGCTTCACCGTATAATCGCTGGCCGGCGAGGTATCGAGCGGCGCGAGGCGGACGGCATTGGTGAAGCTTTCGGTCCGCGACACCTCGAACATGACGCGCGACGGCCGGTCGGTGCGTGTCCAGACCATGCCGCTGGTGGCGTCGACGTCGCCGGACTGGATGCCATGGGTGAAAGCCGGGCGCTGATTGGCGCGCGAGTAATGGGGGAGGGCGAGGCCCGAGGCGCCGACCAGGCCAACGGCGCTGGCCGACGTGACGAAAGCGCGCCGCGTCATCGAAATCTTGTTCATGGCTGTCTCCTGGATGGCGTTGAACGTCGCCGCCAAGCTCCAGCTTCAATGTTTCAGGCACATTTCGAAACGATGAAGGTTTGATAACAGTGAACAGGCTGGCGAATCTCCCCCCTCGAGGGGGAGATGTCGCCGAAGGCGACAGAGGGGGTCGTCTCGGATGGAGCGCCGGCCTCCTGCATCGGCGATTGCGCCCTACGCCGCCTGCGGTTCCGGATCAAACGCCGGGCGGCTGGTGTTGATCAACAGCGAGATGCAGGCGGCGGCTATTGCCGTCATACCGGCGATCAGGAAGGCAAGCTCGTAATTGCCTTGCAGCTCGCGCATGGTGCCGCCGAAGAAGGCCGCTGTCGCGGCGCCAACCTGATGGCCGGCGACGATCCAGCCGAAGACGATCGGCCCGCTGCGGTCGCCGAACGCCTCGTTGGAAAGCCTGAGCGTCGGCGGCACCGTGGCGATCCAGTCCAGTCCGTAAAACACCGCGAAGATGATCAGGCTGGTCGCCGAGAAGCCGGAATAGGGCAGATAGATCAGCGACAGGCCGCGAATGCCGTAATAGACGCCGAGCAGCTTGCGCGGGTCGAAACGGTCGGTGAGCCAGCCCGACAGCGTCGTGCCGATCAGGTCGAAGATGCCCATCATCGACAGCAGGCCTGCGGCCTGCACTTCGCCGATGCCCATATCGCCGCAAAAGGCGATCAGATGCGTGCCGACCAACCCGTTGGTGGTGAAGCCGCAAACGAAGAAGGTGGCGAACAGATACCAGAACACGCGCGTGCCGGCGGCGCGGCGCAGCGTGCTCAATGTATGCGAAAGGAAATTGCCTTGCGAGGCTGGCGGCACCGGCGGCACGTCGTCGGCATCGGCGCCATAGCGGACCATGCCGATCGACGCCGGGCGCTCCGGCACCAGCATATAGACCAGCGGCACCAGGCAGGCGGTGGCCACGGCAATGGCGATGGCGACCGGCTTCCAGCCGCCCGACTGGGCGAGCGAGGCGAGCAGCGGCAGGAAGACCAGCAGCCCGGTGGCACTGGACGCCGACATCAGTCCCATCACCAAGCCGCGATTGGTCTTGAACCAGCGGTTGACGATGGTCGCGCCGAGCACGGTGGCGACGGCGCCCGAGCTGACGCCGGAAAACACGCCCCAGGTGAGGAGCAGATGCCACGGTTTGGTCATCAACAGGCTGAGCGCGGTCGATCCCGACATCAAGAGCAGCGCGGCAAGCAAGGTGCGGCGCAGCCCGATCCGCTCCATCAGCGCCGCGGCAAACGGCCCGGTCAGGCCATAGAGGAAGATGCCGGTGGCCGCCGCCAGCGACACCACGTCGCGCCGCCAGCCGAAACTGTTCTCCAGCGGCAGCATCATGACTGCCGGCGCCGAACGCAGGCCCGCTGCGATCAGCAGGCAAAGGAAGATGACGGCGCCCACGACGAAAGCGTAGCGCTGGCCAAACGGGCGGGATTGAGTTATCATGTTACTGACCGGTACGTTGCAGGAGCGCGAAACATACGTACCGACCGGTAACATTGTCAACCAGCTAATCGGCAGGCCAGGCATGAAAAGCATTGAACCAACGATCAAGGCCAATGACGCACCGCCGCCTCGCGCCGCCGAACGGATTCTCCAGGTGGCGCGAGACCTGTTCTACCGGCAAGGCATCAGGGCGATCGGCGTCGACGAGATCGTGCGGCGTGCCGGCGTCACCAAGCCCAGCCTCTACCGCAGCTTTCCGTCCAAGGATGAGCTGGCCGCATCCTACCTCCGGCACTATGATCTCGAATTCTGGGAGCGTTTCGACGAGGCGGTGAATGCCCATCCCGGCGATCCGCGCGCGCAGATCGTCGCCTTCCTGACGCGTGTCGGCAAGCGTACGCAAAGGCCCGACTATCGCGGCTGCGGCATGACCAATGCCGCGGTCGAATATCCCGAACATGGCCATCCGGCCCGCGTCGTGAGTGAGGCCAACAAGCAGGAACTGCGCCGCCGCCTGCGCGCCATGGCGGCGGCGATGGGCGCCGGCGACGCCGAGACGCTGGGCGACGGGCTGCTGCTCCTGATCGAGGGCGCCTATATTAGCGGCCAGCTGTTCGGTGCCGGCGGGCCGGCGAAGTCGGTGGCCCGCAACGCCGATCTTCTGATAGAGGCAAGCTTGAAGAAATAGTGGTCCGTTTTACAAGACCACTGTGCGCAGCCTGACTTCCTCTAGGCTGCCGCTAAATTTGACGGTACGCTGCGCCCCCCGAACTGAGTTGTTCCGCCATGCGCGCTCTCTTGATCCCGCTTGCCCTCGCCGGTTTCTGCCAGGCGGCCCGGGCCGGCGACATATCCAGCGTCTATACCGATCTCGATTGGGAGAAGGACTGCGTCACCTATGCCCAAGCGGAAGAAGGCAACGGGGACTGGGCCGATCTCGCCTGTTCGGGCTACCGCGGCTACCCGGTGCTGGTTTCCTACGACGATGCGCGGGAATCGCTGTTCTACGGCTTTCCACCTGGCGATATGACCACGGTCTGGGAAAGCTTTTCCGGCCTCAATTCGGCTGGACCCAAGGTCGAGTGGCGGATCGAAACCAACGGCAAAACTGCCATTCCGTTCGCCGTCATTCATCGTCGCTCGATCAGCGATAGCGAGGGCGAGAACAAGTCGACGGAAGTGCTGATTGTGGCCAAGGTTGCCCAGCCTGACGCCCACGAAGGCTGCACGATCGGCCTTGTGCTCGCCACCGGCAATCCCGCCGCCAACGATCAGGCGCGCAAGCTTGCCGACGAGAAGGCACGCACCTTCGCCTGCGGCAAGGACAAGCGTGAGGTGCTGGGCGACGCGCCCGCTTTCGGCCGCGTCGACAACTGATTATTTGCGCCCGATAATTACTTGCGCCTGGCCCGCTCGATTGCCTCGACGATCATCTTCTTGGCATAGGCCGCATCGTACCAGCCTTCGATCTTGACCCATTTGCCGGGTTCGAGATCCTTGTAGTGCTCGAAAAAGTGCTGCACTTGCTGGCGGGTGATGTCGGGCAATTGCGTGTATTCGTGGACGTCCTCGTAGCGCAAGGTCAGCTTGGGCGAAGGCACCGCGATCACCTTCTCGTCCTGGCCGGCATTGTCCTCCATCACCAGCACGCCGATCGGCCGGACATTGATGACGCAGCCTGGCACCAGCGCGCGCGTGTTGCAGACCAATACGTCGATCGGGTCACCGTCGCCCGACAGCGTGTGTGGTACGAAACCGTAATTGCCGGGATAGCGCATCGAAGTGTGCAGGAAGCGGTCGACGAACAGCGTGCCGGCCTCCTTGTCCATCTCGTACTTGATCGGCTCGCCGCCGATCGGCACCTCGATTATGACGTTGACGTCCTCGGGCGGGTTCTTTCCGCTGGCAATCGCTTCGATACGCATCGCTTTATCCCTCTCTCGATTGCAGATCGATAGCGGGCGACGGCGAATGGTGCAATGCGGCGAATGGTACGGGGAGATCGTCCGAACCGAAAACCGGCCGGATCATGCGCTGGCCGTCATTCCCAGACGAAAGCGACCTTCTTCAGCGCCTTCTGCTCGAAGATCTCGACGCCTTCGGCAACATCGCGGCCACCGGCGCCGGCATAGAAGGCAAGTGCGTTCTGATTGTCTTCCAGCGCCCAGACCACCATGCCTTTCAGGCCATGGTCGGCCAGCCGTGCCCGCGCGGCCGAGAACAGCCGGCTGCCGAGCCCGATGCCTTGATATTCCGGCCGCAGGTAAAGTTCGTAGATCTCGCCCTGCTGCCTGAGTTCGCGGGCGCGGTTCTTGCCGATCGTCGCATAGCCGGCAATTTTGCCGCCGATTTCGACGACCAGGACGGTGGCAGCGCGGCGAATGGCATTCGCCCACCAGTCGGCGCCGCGGCGGTTGATCATCGATGTCAGCGTGCGGTGCGGGATGATGCCCGAATAGGCGCCGCGCCAGGCCTCGAGATGCACGTCGGCGATGGCGGCTGCATCGCGCGGTTCGGCTTTCCTGATGTCGATGCTCAGCGTATTCATGATTGGTTAACCATAAACCCGCCGCGCCCGATTGCAAGAGTCCGGTCAACCGCCGCGATGCTTTCACACAGCCGGACGGTGCGTCCTTGAGACGCTGCGAAACCGCTTTTGGCGAGATCAAATCTCGACCAGATGGTCGTCCAGTTCGTTGTTGTCGCCGGTCGAGACCGGAAAATGCTCGGCCAGTACCCCACCGACTGCTTGGATCGCCTTGACGAACCCCTCGGCAAGCCGATCGTCGCCGGCATGCGCCGTAAGGTCGCGGACGACACCGTCCCAGACATGCTGGCCGACACGAGAATCGATGCCGCTGTCGGCGACCACCTCGGCGTAGCGCTCGGCAATCGAGACGAACACCAGCACGCCAGTGCGCGCCGTGGTGCGGTGGACGTTGCGGGCGAGGAACTGCTTCATCGCATTGGCGTGGGCGGCCTGGTAGCGCAGCCGCCTCGGCACCAAATGGATGCGCAATGCCGGCAATGCCCACAACAGGATGAGCACACTGGCAAGCGCCAGAAGCTCGGCGATGACGAAATGCGGCAAGCGGATCGACAGCCACCAGGCTTCCAGCCCGTAACCGACGGCGAGGCTGACGACGAGCATGCTGAGCATCGCCATGAAAGCGGCCGGGAAGAAATAGCTGTCGCTGGCATGCGCCACGACGCAGTAGATCTCGCCGTCGGTCTTTGATTCGGCAGCGCGGATCGCATCGGCGATGCGCTCATGATCCTCGGGGCTGATCGGTCGTGTTGCCATGATTGATGTCTCACCAGCTTCCTGAAGAACCGCCGCCGCCGGACGAGCCGCCGCCGCCTGAAAACCCGCCGCCCGAACTTCCGGACGACCAACCGCTGCCGGAACTTCCAGACGACCAGCCACTGCCTGACGAGGTCCCGGACGTCCAGCTACCGCCGCCGGAAGATGACGAAGCTGGCCCACGGCCGTAGCGGAACGTCATGCCCAGCCACTTGTACACGCCCGGCGACAGTTTCGTGCCGAAGATCGGCGGCAGGAACGCCATTGCCAAGCCGCCGAAGAACATCGTCGCCCACAGGACGATGAACAGCATGAAGATGGGATCGACAGGATTGTCATTCGCCGGATTGCGCTTGCCGCGCGCCTCCAGCTCTTCGGGATTGCCTTCCAGCACCATGATCATGTCGTCGACGGCCTTGCTGATGCCGCCGGAGAAATCGCCGGCACGGAAGGCCGGCACCATGTCGTTTTCGATGATCAGCTTGGTGTGCAGGTCGGTCAGCGTGCCTTCAAGCCCATAGCCGACTTCGATGCGCATCTTGCGGTCGTTCGGCGCCACCAGAAGCAGGACGCCGTTGTTCTCCTTCGCCTGGCCGAGTCTCCAGGCGCGAAACAGCCGGTTGGCGTAAGGCTCGATCTCCTCGCCGTCGAGGCTGGGAATGGTCGCGACGACGATCTGGTCGGAACCCTTGGTCTCGAAAGCGGCAAGCTTCTGCGTCAGCGCCGCCTCGGTCGCGGCATCGATGATGCCGGCATTGTCGACGACCCGTCCGGTCAGCGCCGGCAGTGCGGCGGCGAAGGCCGCGAAGCCGACCAGCAGCACCACCATGGCCAACAGCGCGGTGCCGATCGTTTTGGTGAAACGGCCGGATTCCACCGGGCTGACGGCGTGTCTTGTCATCTCGTCACCAACTTCCCGAGGAGCCGCCGCCGCCGGACGAACCGCCGCCGCCGGAAAACCCGCCACCGCTTGAACCCGACGACCATCCCCCGCCGGAACCTCCCTCCCAGCCGCCGGACGACCGCCGGTTTGGCTCGAAGGTCATGCCCAGCCAGCGATAGCGGCCGGGACCGATCTTCTGGCCGAAGATCGGCGGCAGGATGGAGGCTGCGAGGCCGCCGAAAAAGATGATTGCCCAGATGGCTATGAAGATCGTGAAGAACAGATCGTCGCTGTTGAACGGCGGCTGCTGGTTGCGTTCGCCGCGCGCCTCCAGCTCTTCGGGATTGCCTTCCAGCACCATGATCATGTCGTCGACGGCCTTGCTGATGCCGCCTGAGAAATCGCCGGCACGGAAGGCCGGCACCATGTCGTTTTCGATGATCAGCTTGGTATGCAGGTCGGTCAGCGTGCCTTCCAGCCCATAGCCGACCTCGATGCGCATCTTGCGGTCGTTCGGCGCCACCAGCAAAAGCACGCCGTTGTTCTCCTTCGCCTGGCCCAGTTTCCAGGCGCGGAATAGCCGGTTGGCGTAAGGCTCGATCTCCTCGCCGTCGAGGCTGGGGATGGTCGCGACGACGATCTGGTCGGACCCTTTGGTCTCGAACTCGGCAAGCTTCTGCGTCAGCGCCGCCTCGGTCGCGGCATCGATGATGCCGGCATCGTCGACGACCCGTCCGGTGAGGGTTGGCAGGTCGGCGGCGAAGGCGATGAGAGGGAGGAGGAGAAGGCTTTGGAAGACGAGCAGGAAGGCCAGGCTGGCGTTCTGTCGCGCCCCCCTCTGTCCTGCCGGACATCTCCCCCTCAAGGGGGGAGATCGGCTGTCACGGCTGTTTTCGCCAATCTCCAACGTTGCAGGATGGGCGGTGAGGCCAAAGCTGCCAATCTCCCCCTTGAGGGGGAGATGCCCGGTAGGGCAGAGGGGGGCGCTACGGAGTGCAAGGCCAATAGGGACCACGCTCACCGGCTGTTCTTCACCCGCCTTGCGTGGTGTTGGTGCCGAAATCGACCTTCGGCGGCTGCATCTTATCCTCCTCGATGGTGAAATTCGCAAACGGCTGGTTGCCGCGGAACCACAAGGTCGCCCAGATCACCGACGGGAAGGTCCTCAGCGTCAGATTGTACTCTCTCACTGCCTGGATATAGTCGCGGCGGGCGACCGTGATCCGGTTCTCGGTGCCTTCGAGTTGTGCTTGCAGCGCCAGAAAGTTCTGGTTGGCCTTGAGATCGGGATAGTTCTCCACCACCGCCAGCAGGCGCGACAGCGCGCTGGTCAGGCCGGCCTGGCTGTCCTGGAATTTCTTGAAGGCTTCCGGATTATTCAGCGTTTCCGGCGTCACGGTCACCTGCGTCGCCTTGGCGCGCGCTTCGACCACGGCATCGAGCGTGTCCTTCTCGTGCGCGGCGTAGCCCTTGACCGTGTTGACCAGATTGGGGATGAGATCGGCGCGGCGCTGGTATTGATTCAACACCTCGCTCCATGCGGCCTTGGCGTTTTCCTCAGCTGTTGGAATGGTGTTGTAGCCGCAGCCGGCAAGCAGCGGCAGCATGACGGCCATGACCAGGAACGCAGCTAAATTACGAAAGATTGGCGGCGAAGAAAGGCGCTGGGCAAGCATGATAAGTCCCCTCGATAGCATTGGCAGGCGAAGCATTAGCACAATCCTTGCGTAAGAAAATGACTTCGGCCGAGAAGTGTTACTGGTTTCTGCCATTCGCCGTCGGGCCCTGTGACAGACGAGGCGAACGGGTTAAGCTCGGCATAAAACGGGACATCACCATGGCGAAACGCCACGACAGCGACGCGGAATCGCGCCGCATCATCGAACGGGTGGCGCGCGAGACCGACCCGGGGGGCACCTCGTTCCTTGCACGAACGACTAAAGGCGCGCGCGACCACGTCACTGCGGCCGATGCCGACCGGTCGGACCCGATTGAATATTGGGGCACCCGCATCGGTCGGGCAGCGGGCTTGCTTATTGCCATCGGCCTGTTGATCTGGCTCGTGCTTTTCGTCACCAGGGGCAGTTAGGAAAAATCAATGAGTGCCGAAAAAACCGACGCGCCGCGCGCGGTCATCGTCGTCTCCAGTCATGTCGCCCGTGGCTCGGTCGGCAACCGTGCCGCTGTCTTTGCGCTGGAGACGCTCGGCTTTCCGGTTTGGGCGGTACCGACCGTCATCCTGCCCTGGCATCCGGGCCATGGCCGGGCCACCCGCATCGTGCCGCCGCTGGACCAGTTCAAGGCGCTGATGGCCGACCTCGAGCGCGCGCCGTGGCTGGGCGAGGTCGGCGCCGTGCTGTCCGGCTATCTCGGCGAGGCTGGCCAGGCCGAAGCCGTCGCTTCGCTGGTCGGCGCGGTCAAGGCGAAGACGCCGGACGCCCTCTATATCTGCGATCCGGTGATGGGCGATTCGGGCGGGCTCTACGTACCTGAGCCGACCGCAATCGCCATGCGCGACCGGCTGATGCCGATCGCCGATATCGCCACGCCCAACCGCTACGAGCTGGAATGGATGGCCGGAGCGCCGCTGCCCGACTTGAAATCGGCAATGGCTGCAGCCCTGCAGGCCGGCCCACCGGCCATGCTGGTCACATCGGCGCCGGCGATGATGGCCGGCGGCACCGGCAATTTGCTGCTCGCCGGCAGAGAGGCACTGCTTGCCGAACACCGGCTTATCGACAAGCCGCCGAATGGGCTCGGCGACCTGACGGCTGCCGTCTACCTGGCGCGGATCCTGTCCGGCCAGCCGGCCGCCAAGGCGCTGCAATCGACCACGGCGGCGGTCTACGAGATCCTGGCGCGGACCGCCAAGCGCGGCGGCGACGAGTTGCAGCTCGAGACCGATGCCCAGAGCCTGTCGCACCCGATGGCGATGGTGCAGCTTCGCCATCTGCTGCATCCGGAACGGGACCGCCGGGCGTGACGCAGGCCGAAGACGCCGTGCCCCAGGATGATGCGCCCAAGGATGTTGCGCCCGACCATGTTGTGCCCGAGAACGTTGTGCTTGTCGGCGTCGACGGTTGCAAGGCCGGCTGGATAGCCGTCCGCCGCGATCCCGATGCGGCACCGTCGACAGCCGTTTTCCCAAGCTTCGCGGCGTTGCTCGACCGACTGCCCGCCGACTCGTTGGTAGCGGTCGATATGCCAATCGGCCTGCCCGATTTCTCGCAACGAGGCGGTCGCGGCCCGGAGGCGCTGGTGCGGCCGCTGCTCGGGGCCCGGCAGTCCAGTGTCTTTGCCATTCCCTCCCGCGCCGCGCTCTACGCGGAGGTCGAAGCCTTCACCACGGTCGATGCCTGGTACGCCGCACATCGCAAGGCAAGCGAGGTGGCCAGGACGACCTCAGATCCGCCGCGCGGCGTCTCGATCCAGGCCTTCGGCATCTTCGCCAAGATCCGCGAGATCGATTCGCTGCTGATCGCGCGGCCCGAACTGCGCAGCCGTGTCTTCGAATCGCATCCGGAAGTTGCCTTCTGCAAACTGAACGGCGACCGCGCTATGCGCTTGCCGAAGAAGATCAGGGGCAACATCAATCCGGCCGGCATGGCCGAACGCAAGGCGCTGCTTGCCCAGCATGGTTATAGCCAGGATTTTCTCGACCAGACGCCGCCGCGCGGCGCGGCCGCCGACGATTTCCTCGACGCCGCGGCGATGATGGCGGTTGCCGGACGCATCGTCAGAGGCGAGGCAATGCCGTTTCCGGATCCGCCGCTCGCCGATCGTTTCGGCATTCCGGTCGCCATTTGGGCCTGAGGACCGGGGCGTCAGGAGCGTGATCTGAGCGCCTCGTTGAGTGCCCACATATCCTTCTCCTCGGGCGCGGTCTCCAATCCGAGCACGGGAACTTGCTTACGCAAATGGTCGTGGTGGGTGCGCACGCCATATTCGAGATCGGAGAGGTAAAAACCTCCGAAGGCTTCGGACAGCATGGATTCGTTGGACCATATCGAAAGCTGCACGTCCTCGGCCAGCGTGTCGCGGTCGATGCGGTAGGATAGGTAGCGGGCTGCCGCCTGTTCCCTGGTCTCGTCGCGATAGCGGTAGATGGCGCCGCGCAGCAGCGTCTCACCCGTCGACAGCGGAAATTCCTGATAGAACTGCACCGATTCCGGCATGATCGACAGCACGTTGTTCGGGAAGATGCCGTAGTAGATCCAGGCCTTGCGCAGGTGTTCCGGCAGGTGCTTCGCCTCGGGTGCGAGCTTGATGTACTGCGCGACGCTCCAGCGCCGTCCGGCATGCGGATTGTAGGTGGCGAACGAGCGCGACACGCCGTTGACGAACGGCTCGTCGAAATATGTCGCACCGTAAAGGTCCTGCAGCGCCGGATGCGCCATGGCGACGTGGTAGCCTTCATTGTCGACATCGCGCACCGACTTCCAGTTGACCGGCGTCCTTTGGGTCCAGATGCCCCAGGATGGCACCATCTCGGCGACGCCGTAATGGGCAATCTCGGCTTCGATCGGCTTCAACAGCTCGGCCACCGATGGCTGCGGCCCACCCTTGCGGAAACGGATGAAGATGAAGCCCATCCAGATTTCGAGCTCGAGCGGCATCAGGCCGAAATCGGTCTTGTCGAGGTCGGGGAATGAACGGGGGCGGGCAGCACCGCGCAGCGTGCCGTCGAGATTGTAGACCCAGCCATGAAAGGGGCAGACCAGCGCATTCTTGCAAGTGCCCTGGCTGTCGGCAACGACGCGACTGCCGCGGTGGCGGCACATATTGTTGAAGGCGCGCACAACGCCATCCTTGCCGCGCACGATCAGCGCCCGCTCGCCGACCACATCCATCGTCAGATAGTCGCCGGCGTTCGGCACGTCGCAGACATGGCCGGCGATCTGCCAATGGTTGCGGAAGACGTGCTCTTTCTCGAGTTCGAGCAAGGCGTCGGAATGATAGCTCCAGCCCGGCAGCCCCCGCCGATCCCAATCGTTGGGGATTGCCACGTCACGCAGATGCGGGTTCATAAAGGCTCTTTATTTATTGAATGGTCGTTCAATAAAAGCATATTTTCCATTGAAATGCAATGGCTTGGAAAAATGGGGCGAAGTCTTGACGGGAAATCGAACGGGATTCGAGAGCCCAGTCCGAACGATCGAAGCCGGGAAAATCCCGGGAATTCCAGACGTTAATCCCCTTACACTTGTTGAGCGCCCGACGCTCCGTGGGCCTGGAAAGGCGACGTGGATCTGGTGCCGTGGGTAGCGGAAAACGAGCAGAGAATGCCACCGGTGCTGCCAGCTACGCCGGATCGGTTTGCCCAGGAATGGCCGCGGGCTTGGTTTCATGCCGGTTACACAATCGTTAATTCATCATCGTTGGCCGGTTACAAGGTGCGATTAGGTTCGTTTCAACAGAGAAAAGAAGAAGACCGAAGGAAACGACGATGCGTACGAAAATCCAGATCACCGATACCGACCTTCGCCAGCAGGGTTCCCAGCGTAACCACCGGCGCCCGAAGCTGGCGCTGCGCCAGCGCGCCAGTGATCATCCAATGGCGATGTTCATGCTGCTGGCGGCTGCCGCATTTGCCGGCATGGCGTTGACGCCGACCGTCGGTCCGGCCTTCGCCTCACTGAACCCGCCGGCCAACCTCATCGATGGCGCGACGACCACCACCAAGACGGCGCGCCTGCCGGCGCCGGAGATCGATTTTGCCTGCAAGGGGCAGGCCTGGGGCGCCGAGAGCCTGGACTGCCTGCGCGTCATCGCCGCCCAGTCGGGCAAGGCACGGCCGGTCCGCATGATCGCCAACGCCGCACCACTGGCCGATACGCCGAACGTTTTTTGACTTTTTGCGAGCGCCCTCCAGCACTCCAGTCAGGCTCCCGCCGCAATGTCGGCCGGGAGCCTTTTTCTTCCGGGAGAGATCTCGGAGTCTAGCCGCCCAGAGCCGCCTGCTCGGCAATGGCCGAGAGCACGCCGCGCACATCCAGCGTGCTGAACGGTTTTTCGAGGATTGGCGGCCGCTGCGGCGCCGGCAGCGCCTCGATCTCGCCTTTCGCGCCGATCAGATCGCCGGTGACAAGCACGAAGCGCCGCGCCAGACCCGGCATTTCGGCGAGTAGCTCGCGATAGGCGGCTATGCCGCTGGTGCCGGGCATGCGCAAATCGGAAAACACGATGTCCGGCGGGATATGGCCGCTCAGCGTCGCGGCGGCCGAGACCCAGGCCGGCACGATCCTTGACTTGATGCCCATCAACTCCAGAATGTCGGACAGCGACGCCGCGACATCCGGCTCATCGTCTATGATCAGCGCGTGACGCAAGCCGCTCGACCGCGACGGACTGTCGCTAGCGGCGGCGGCGCCAGCAGCGATCGCCGGCATGTGCACGACAAAACGCACACCTCTCGGCGAAACCTCCTCGAACCAGATATTGCCATTGTGCCGCTCGATGATCGATTTCGAGATCGACAGGCCGATGCCGGTACCGACACCGACCGGCTTGGTGGTGAAATAGGATTCGAATATGCGTGAGCGTATCGCTTCCGGCACGCCTGGTCCGTTGTCCTCGACCGAGAATCCGGGATTGCCGCGGTCGCTGCGAAACGTCCGGACCTTGATCCGGCGGTCGCCGGCAACGCCGGCCAAGGCGTGCTGACTGTTGATGAGGAAGTTGGCGGCCACTTGCGTCACGTGGTCGGCATCTGCCATGGCCAGCAACGGGCCGCTGGCGAAATCGGTGTCGATGATGATGCCGCTCGACCGTGCGCCATAGGCGGTCACTTCGAGTGCGGCGCGGATCACCTGGTTGAGGTCGGTTTCGGCCTGTGCGGCCGGGTGCAGGCGGACCATCGACAGGAAGCTCTTGACGATACGGCCGCAGCGCTCGGCAGCGGCGCGCACCTTTTCGGCGCGCACCTTTGTCTGCGGATCGGCGGCGAATTCATGCAGCAGCGTCGACTGGGCGACGACCACGGCCAGCGGGTTGTTGAGCTCGTGCGAAACGCCGGCAAGCAGCGAGCCCATCGCCGCCATCTTCTCGTTCTGGTGCAGTTTTTCGCGCTGGCGGTTGATTTCCTCCTCGGCGCGCAATCTGTCGCGCAGGTCGCGGATAGAGCCGAAGATCAGCTGGCGATCGGCGACCCGCATCTCGGTTGCCGTCAGCTCGATCGGAAAAACCTCGCCGGCGGCGTTCTGGGTGACCGTTTCGAGCCGCTGGCCGACCATCGGCGCGCCGCGGCCCGACATATATTCGGCGCCGGACGCATAGCCCTTGCGGTAATATTCCGGCACGACCGTGTCGAGCAGGTCCTTGCCGAGGATATCGCTGCGCCGATAGCCGAACATCTTCTCGGCGGCCGGATTGAATTCGATGATCGACCCGGTCTCGTCGATGACGATGATGGCGTCGAGCGAGGCCTGCAGCATGGTGCGGCGAATGACGTCGCTGGCATGCGCGTCGGAGGGCGATCGTTCGATGGCATCGCCGATGGCGAGTGCCACCATGTGCAGCGCCGCCTCTTCCTGGTCGGTCCATTCGCGTTCGTTGACGCAATCGTTGACCGCCAGCGTGCCCCACAAATTGCCGTGCGAAAAGACCGACACCGACAGGAACGACTTGATGTTCTGCTTTTCGAAATCGGTCCGCAGAAAGCCTTCGAGATCGCGTGTGTGCCCGGCGAAGATCTTGCCTTGACGCTCGTCCTCCGCCAGCCGTTCCAGCAATGGGTCCGAATCGACGACCGACTGCACGATGACGGTAGGTGACGCCAGCTCACCGCCAAACCGGGGGGCGATCCAATAAGCGGCGACCGACTGGGCGAAACCCTGGCCGGGCAGTTCGCGCAGGCGAAACAGGATGCCGCGGTGACAATCCATGGCTTCGCAAAGCGTCTGGAGGATACCTTCCATCTCGCGCTGCCAATCGCCGGCTTCGCGCAAGCGGCGAACCACATGCACGGCCACCATCGCCGCGCCCTGCCTGGCGCCCTGCGTGTCCGCGCGTGCTGTTTCAGCCGTCATGGTCATTTCCTGGCCTTGGCTTGCTCAAGCCGCCAGGCCTCAGTTATTTTCACCGGCCGGCAGCGAGAAGATATAGCCTTCGCCGCGCACCGTGCGCAGGAATTTCGGGTTGGCCGGGTCCGCTTCGATCTTCTTTCTCAGCCGCATGATGCGGATGTCGACCGCGCGGGACGATTCCGGGTCCTCGACGAAACCGATCGCCTCGGAGATCGCCGCCCGCGTCAACAGCCGGTTGGCGCGCGTCAGGAACACCTCCAGCACGTCGAACTCGCTCTTGGCCATGTCGATGACCGCGCCGTTGGCGCCGGTGACGAGCCTGCCGTCGAGATCGGCGTGAAAGGGTCCGAAGCTCACGGACCGGCGGCCGCCGGATGTTTCAGTCTTGGCCTTTTGTGGCTCGGTCGGCTCAGGAACGCGACGCAGCACGCTGCGCACCCTGGCCAGCACTTCGCGCAATTCGTAAGGCTTGACGATGTAATCGTCAGCGCCGAGCTCCAGTCCGACGATGCGGTCGAGCGCGGTACCGGCGGCCGTCGCATAGATGATGCCGATCGGCATTTTCGACCGCATCCAGCGGCCGAGCGACAGGCCGTCCTCGCCCGGCATGGCGATGTCGAGAATGGCCAGATGGAAGGACTGGGTTTCCAAAAGGTCGCGCGCCGCCGCCGCACTTTCGGCCGTGGCCACATCATAGCCGCTGGCGCCGAGATACTCGGCGACCGCATCCCTCAGGTCGGGCTCGTCCTCGACAATGACAATTCGTGCCCGCACGATGCTTTCGCTCCCGCTTTCAGTGGAAAGTAGATTGGGTATAAACATGATGTCCAGCACTCTTCTGGGGTTGCCGTATGCGGGGTAGAAAAACATGGCTGCACGATCCGTTATCGCGCTTGTTTCCGTCGCTGAAGTAATTGCGACCGATCTCGCCGATCATCTCGAGCGGCGCGGTCATGACGTCCGCGCGGCGCGACAGCCGTGGGAGGCCGAATCGCTGCTTTCGGAAAAGGGTATCGATGTCGTGGTTGTCGGCGACAGCGTCAGCCAGGCAGAGGGGCGCGACCTGCTCAGGCGACATGGCGGCGAAGGTGGACCGGATTTCATCCTGATCTGCCGCCCGGCCGATCTGGTCGACAAGGTTCTGGCGCTCGAACTCGGCGCCGCCGACGTCGTCGAAAGCCCGCTCAATGTCAGGGAGCTTGCCGCTCGCGTCGGCGGCCTTCTGGCTCGGCGCGGCAGGAGCGCCGGGGAACTGATCGTGCTGGAGAACGCGACCGTCGATCTCCGATCGGCCATCGTCATGCACCGCTCGGGCACGGAAGAACAGCTGTCCCCCGGGCAGGTGGCGCTGCTCAGGCTGTTCCTGGCCAGCCCGCGCAAGGTGCTGACGCGGGACGACATCATCGCCGCCGCGCCCGCCGAAAATGCCGAAGCCTTCGATCGGTCGATCGATTCGCGCATCGTGCGGCTGCGCCGCAAGCTCGATACCGAAACCATCACCACCATACGGGGTGCGGGCTACCGGTTCGATCCGCCCACGCAATTCGCCGATTGAAGGCAGAACGGCCACCCTTTTGTCTTGAGCATCGGATTTTCCCAAAACCGGTTTCCACTTTGGGGTCCGATGCTCTTCAGCGCACCACGAGAAGCGACGGGCCGGACGGCATGTCACTGTTCGTGGTGACCTCGCCGGCATGGGCACGTTCCTTCAGCAGCACGGTGGCGAGGCCGGCAATGCCGAGCAGCCCCTGCACGTAGAGCAGGGCGGAAAGCACGGAAGCGGCGAATTTCGTTTTCATCCTGTTCGTTCCTCAAAATTGGAATTTACGGGCACTTCAGGGGAACCCCCGAAGCGCCCGCGCCGCCAGCGGAGCCCCCCGTTGCGGCGCGGGCCTTCGGTCCTCTCGGCTGCAAGTTGCCGGAGGCGCCGCGCATCCTCAACGGCCCTAAGCCGCCCCCGCCAGAGGGGCTTGAGCCGGTCGACGCGCAGGCTGGAAACTGTCCAGACCAATCCAGACCGTAGCGAAAACAGTGTTGGCTTCCGATCGTTCGTTGACCGCTGTTTTCGTTAGGTCAACTTTGCCTGTTCGCTGTATCCGGATCATGCCGCCGAGGCTGCGCTTTGTTGCAGCTCGGTTTCGGAGTCAGGTGACTTCCTATCAAACGAAAGGCAATCGCGTATTCGCGCCGCGGTTTGGCCGATCCGCCTAGGCAAACACGCCACCGTCATGACGACGTCGTGCAACTGCAAGCTGCTTTGCGCGGACCTTTTCTGTTAACCAGGGGAAACAGAATCGAAACACAAACGAGCATCTAGCGAAATCGGCTTGAAACATGACGCCCCGATAAGCCGGTCATCGAATTGAGCCGGTCCCGACCGGCAGAATAGGGGAGACATCATGTGCACTGCCATTTCCGCCAAGCTCATCAACATCGCCGCCGCCGTCATCACCGGTACTGCCTTGCTTGTCAGTGCCGGCAACGGCGCAGCCCACGCCGCCGCCAACAAGATCGTCGCGCGGGTATCACTGTCACAGCAGACCATGGAAATCCTGGTCGACGGCCGGCCGACATTCGCCTGGAAGGTCTCGACCGGCGACAGGACGCACGTCACGCCGACCGGTTCGTTCAAGCCGACCCGCATGCATGAAATTTGGTATTCGAAGAAATACGACAACGCCCCGATGCCGCATTCGGTGTTCTTCAGCGGCGGCTACGCCGTACATGCGACAAGCGCCATCAAGCGCCTCGGCCAGCCAGCCTCGCATGGCTGCGTGCGTCTGCATCCGGACAACGCCGCCGATTTCTACCAGCTCGTCGAGGTCTTCGGCCCAGCCAACACCAGCATCGTCATCGTTAAATGAGCGATGCTGCTCTCGTCGCTCTCAAAAAAGGCCGGAAATTAGCGCAGCCTAATCCGGCATTACCGGCATCAGCTTCGGATCCGGCTTTTCGGCGTGATGCGGCAGGTCCTTGCTGGCGATGAAGGTGTAGAACATCGGCACCACGAACAGCGTGAACATGGTTCCGACCAGGATGCCGGTGAAGATCACCAGGCCCATCGAATAGCGTGCCGCGGCACCCGCGCCGCTGGAGATGATCAGCGGCACCACGCCGAGCGCCATCGCCGCCGTCGTCATCAGGATCGGCCGCAGCCGCACCCTGGCCGACGCGATGATCGCATCGCGCCGCCGCATGCCGTGCATTTCACGCTGCTGGTTGGCGAACTCGACCAGAAGGATGCCGTGCTTGGTGATCAGGCCGATCAGCGTGATCAAGCCGACCTGGGTGTAGATGTTGAGCGTGCCGAGCCCGACATTAAGCGGCACGATCGCGCCGAAGATCGACAGCGGCACCGCCATCATGATGATCAGCGGATCGCGGAAACTTTCGAATTGCGCCGCCAGCACCAGATAGATGACGAGCACCGCCGCCGCGAAGGCGATGATGATCGTGTAGCCCTGTTCCTTCTCCTGCCGCGATTGACCGGTATAGTCGATGAAGAAGGTGTCGGGCAGGCTTTGCTTGGCAATGTCCTCGATCGCCTGTAGCCCATCCCCGGTGGTGATGCCGGGCCGCGGCAAGGCAGAGATCGTCGCCGAGTTGAGCTGGTTGAACTGCTCGATGGCGGCCGGCGACGCGTTGGTCGAGATCTTCACCACCGCCGAGAGCGGCACCATCTCGCCCGATACGCTGCGCACGAAATACTCGCCCAGTTTTTCAGGGTTGTCGCGAAAGCTCTGCGGCACCTGCGGGATGATGTCGTAGCTGTTGGATTCGCGGTCGAATTGCGCCACTTCGGCGCCACCGACCAGGAGCGTCAGCGTCCGGCCGATGTCGGCTATCGGCAGGTTGAGCGCGGCGGCGCGGTCGCGGTCGATCGTCACCGTCACTTGCGGCGCGTCGAAGGTCATCGAATTCTGCACGACGATGAAGCGGCCGGAGGCCTGCGCCTTGTTCTTGATGTCTTCGGCCGCCTCGTACACCTGCGAGGCGTCGCCGGTCGAGCGCACGACCATCGTTATCGGCAGGCCGCCGCCGGAGCCGGGCAGCGTCGGCGGCGCGAAGACGAAAGCTTCGACGCCCGCCACCTTGCTCAGGCGGCCCGTAATGTCTTGCTGGATTTCCTTCGAGTTGCGCGTGCGGTCAGCCCAGTCCTTGAACGCAAAGCCGACGAAAGCGCTGTTCGTCTGGCCACCACCGAAGGCGACCGCCGAGAACTGTGCCCGCGTCTCAGGCAGATCCTTGACCAGGCCGAGTATCTGATTGACGTAGGTTTCGGTATAGTCCGACGTCGCGTACCGCGGCGCGGTCACCAGCGAAAGCAGGAAACCCTGGTCCTCTTCCGGCGCCAGTTCGCTCGCGGTCTTGGTGAACATGAAACCGGTCGTGGCGACCAGCGCGAGGACGATCATCAGCGTCACCGGGCGATAGTTCAACGAACCGGTGACGAGCCGCTCATAGATGTGTTCGACGCGCCCGAACGTATTGTCGACAATGCGCTGGAAGCGGCTGTGCGAGCCGGACCTCAGGATACGTGCCGACATCATCGGTGTGATGGTGAGGGCGACGACACCCGAAAGCACCACCGAGCCGGCAAGCGTCACCGCGAATTCGCGAAATAGTGCGCCTGTCAGGCCGCCGGTGAAGGCCAGCGGCGCGAACACGGCGGCCAATGTTATCGTCATGGCGACGACGGCGGACGAGATCTCGCGCATGCCGTTGAACGCCGCCTGCATCGGCGACAAGCCGTCTTCCTCCATGTGGCGGTGGATGTTTTCCACCACCACGATGGCATCGTCGACGACAAGTCCGATCGCCAGCACCATGGCCAGCAGCGACAAAAGATTGATCGAATAGCCCACCGAAAACAGCAGGAAACAGACGCCGATCAGCGACAGCGGAATGGTCACGATCGGCATCAGCACCGAGCGGAACGAGCCGAGGAAGAGCAGGATAACAACGATGACGATGGCGACCGCCTCGCCGATGGTCTTGAACACCTCCTCGATCGACGCACTGATCTGCTCGGTTGAATCGTAGACGATCTCCATCGTCATGCCGAGCGGCAGCGTCTCCTGGATGGTCGGCACAATCTTGTGGATTGCCGCCGCGGTGGTCAGCGGATTGGCGGCCGGCGTCGGAAAGATAGCGAGAAAGATGCCGGGCTTGCCGTTGAAGCTGACCCTGGTGTCGGTGTTCGCCGCGGCGAGTTCGACGCGGGCCACGTCGCGCAATCTCACCACATTGCCGTCCTTCGACCGGAGTGGAAGGGCGGCGAAAGCCTCCGGGGTCTGCAGCGTAGAGCGAACGGTGATCGAAGAAACCACATATTCGTTTTCGGTGTCGCCGGGCGCGGAAAGGAAATTCGATTCGTTGATGGCGGCCAGCACTTCCGCCGCGGTCACGCCGCGCGCCGCCAGTTTGATCGGGTCGATCCAGACGCGCATCGAATATTCGGCGGCGCCGAAAATCTGCACGTCGGCAACACCTTCGACCGTCGAGATACGCGGCCGTACGACGCGCTCGATATATTCGGTGAGCTGTTCCGGCGTCATGTTCGGGTTCTGCATCGAGATGTACATCATCGCGAACTGCTGGCCGGTGCCCTTGACGATCACCGGGTCTTTGGTTTCGTCCGGCAGATCGCCGCGAACGCTCTGAACCTTCGACAAGACTTCGTTCAGCGCGACGTCGGGGTCGGAGCCGAGCTTCATCTGCACTGTCACGGTGCTGGATGACGGCCGGCTCGACGACGTGACATAATCGATGTTTTCGGTCGACGCGACGGCACGCGCGATCGGCGCGGAAATGAACCCCTGGATCAGGTCGGCACTGGCGCCGGGATAGGCCGTGGTGATGGTGATGGCCGTTTCTTCAACCTCTGGATACTGCCGGATCGAAAGGTTGAAGATGCCCTGAAAACCCAGAAGCAGGATCATGCAGGCAAGCACGGTCGAAAGGACCGGGCGGCGGATGAAGAGGTCGGAAAAGCTCATTGCTGGGCTGCCTGCTGGTTGCCCGGCTTGCTCGGATCGATCGTGTTGTCGACGGCAACGGACATGCCGTTGGAGAGCCGGTTCTGGCCGGCGGTAACGACTTGGTCGCCGGGCGCGATGCCCTCCAGGATCTCGACCAGGCCGGCGTTGCGGCGGCCTGGCTTGACGAACACCTGGGCGAGCACGAGCTGCGGCTTCTGTTCTTCCGCTGCCGGCTTGGCTTCCTCTGCCGGTTTGGCTGGGGTAGCAGCCGGCTTTTCGTCGGGTTTTGCCGCGGGTGCTTCGGCCGCGGGCTTGGCACCATCTGCAGCCGGCTTTTCTTCCGGCTTTGCCTCGGGCGCCGCGCCGTTGGCTTCGGCGGATTTGGCCGGGCGCACCACGAAGACGAAGTCGCCGTACAGGCTGGAAGTCAGCGCTGTCTGCGGCAGCGCCAGCACGTCGTTCTCCTCGGGCAGTTCGACGCGCACCTGGACGAACTGGCCGGGCGTCAGCTTGCCTTCGGGATTGCCGACCTCCGCCCTCACGGTCACCAGCCGGCTGGTCGGGTCGATCTTCGGATCGATGCCGCGGATGCTGCCGGTGAACGGCATGTCGCCGCCGCCGACGCCCAACCGCACCGTCTGTCCGATCTTCAGCTGCGGAAGCTGCTGCTCCGGTACGGTGAAATCGACACGCATCGTATCCATGTCCTGCAAGGTCACCACGGCGGTGCCGGGTGTGAGATACTGGCCAAGGTCGATTTTCGGAATACCGACGGTACCCTTGAAAGGGGCCGTCAACTGCTTTTGGTCGAGCACCGCTTGCAGCTTGTTTACCTGCGCTGCGGAGACCGATGCTGCTGCCTGCGCCGTGTCGAGCGTAGCATCGGTGCCCACCCCGCGCTTCTGCAGCTCAAGTGCGCGCATCAGCGTGGTCTGGTCGGATGTGGCTTGCGCCTTCGATGCGACGAGGTCGGCTCGCTCGACTTCATCGTCGAGTTGCAGCAGCACGGCGTTGGCGGCGACCTTCTGATTGGCATGGAACAGGATGTCCTTGACGATGCCCGCGGTTTCGACCGTGAGGTCGACACCGCGTACGGCACTGACAGTGCCGATCGCCTCGATGCCGGGCGTCCAGGACATCGGTTTGACGATGACCGTCGACACCGTCGCGGCCGGCGGCTTCATGGTGGCGAAGAACTGTTTGATCGCATTGTCGCGAAACAGGTTGAAGCCGACGATGCCGCCGCACACCAGCACGAGCAGAATGAAGGCGATGATGAAGCGCTTGATCACGAACAGTCCCTCGGCCACGGCCCAGCATAACGGTCGGATGACCGGAACACATACCTGTGCCTGGTCCCAATTTCAAATGACGGCGATCTTACTGTACCGTCTGGACGGTCTTGTCAATTCCGCCTAAGCTAATGAATGGGGAACGCTTGATGAAGGCCCGCAGAGCAAATTCGCGCGAGAAGATCCTCGCCGCCGCCGCCGCCGTGGCGCGCGAGACGGGTCCTGGCAGCCTGTCGCTGGATGCGGTCGCCAGCCGTGCCGGCGTGTCGAAGGGCGGTCTTCTCTACAATTTCCCGACCAAGGCGAAATTGATGCAGGCGCTGGTGGAGGATTACCTGCGCGCCTTCGAGCAGGCCCTGGAGTCCGCCCGCACGGCCGGCGTCAACGGCGAAAGCCCGCTTGCAACTTACATCAAGCTGTCGGCCGAGCATGCCGAGGAATCGAAACCGTCGGCATCCTGGATATTTTCGGCGATTGCCGAGGATCCCGATTTCCTGACGCCGATAAAATCGTTCAGGCGGCAGCTGTTCGAGCGGCTGAAGCAGGAGACGCCGAACCTCAAAGCGCTACTGGTCTGCTATCTCGCCATCGAAGGGCTTCGCAGCATGAACCTGTTCGATTCGGACATTCTCTCCGCCGAAGAGCGCCGGCTGCTGATATCGACCCTGCTGGACATCGCGGAATAGTCGAACCGCCAATCTGCGGTTCTGAGGCCGATTAATGGCGGCGTTCGTTCACCCGTGTCAAAACACGGGCTGGCACGTCGAAACCACGCCATCCCGCTTTCCGAAAATCGGTTCCGATTTTCGGGCCGATGCGCTAGAGCCTTTCGGGATTGAACCGAGCTGCCTTCAACCCGGAAAGGCTCCCACCGCTGCCCATGCCCCATCTTCCCGAGCATCTTCTCACCGGCTACCGCAGTTTCATGAGCGGCCGCTATCTCACCGAAAGCGGCCGTTATCGCTCGCTGGCGCGAGAGGGCCAGGCACCGGAAACGATGATCGTCGCCTGCTGCGATTCGCGGGCCGCGCCCGAAGCGATCTTCGATGCCGGGCCGGGCGAGCTGTTCGTGCTGCGCAATGTCGGCAATCTGGTGCCACCCTATGCGCCAGACGATCAGTTCCACTCGACATCGGCGGCGCTCGAATTTGCCGTGCAGAGCCTCAAGGTCAAGAACATCGTGGTGATGGGCCACGGCCGCTGCGGCGGCATCCGCGCGGCACTCGACACCACGGCCGCACCCTTGTCGCCGGGCGATTTCATCGGCAAGTGGATGAGCCTGATCGCGCCCGCGGCCGAGACCGTATCGTCCAGCACCTTCATGACCGCGACCGAGCGCCAGACGGCGCTGGAGCGCATCTCGATCCGGTATTCCATCGCCAATCTGCGTACCTTCCCTTGTGTTTCGATCCTCGAAGGCAAGGGGCGACTGTCGCTGCACGGTGCCTGGTTCGATATTTCGACCGGCGAGCTTTGGGTGATGAACAAGGAAACCGGCGATTTCGAGCGGCCGGAGACGGAGTAGGAGACGAGGCATGGTGCGAGCTCGGATCGCGTTCGCGGCGGCGGCACTGCTGTGCCCGATAACTGTCGCCCGCGCCGATGATAGCGCGATCATCGACCGCTGGTATTCGGCACTACTGATCGCCGACCGCACCGAATTGTCGGACCTGCTCGCCGACAACGTCCGCATCAAGCTCGACGACCTCGGCGTCGTGCAAAGCAAGCAGGAATTCATCGCCTCGATCGCCGAGTGGCAGGGCGCCGTCGCCGGGGCCGAAATCCGCCACCGGATCGAGAAGACGGAGGGCGGCGTCACCACTGTGATCGCCTGCTATGATTTTCCCAGCAACGACATGCTGATGCAGGAGACCTTTGCAGTCGCCAACGACCAGATCACCGCCAGTTCGCAAGCCGCGATCGCCGAAAACTGCGACGGCTACTGACGGAACCATGAACGGGACCCGCTGTTGCGCGCAACCGGCCGGCGCCTTACATCGGTGACGATCCGCTTCTCCCGCCACTCAGCGAAAGTTTGCCCATGCCGTCCACCGTCGACCTCGCCGCCCATCCGCTGACCGCATGGCAAGGGCCGCTCGGCCTGCCCGATTTCACGCGCATCGGCGACGGCGATTTTTCTCCGGTCTTCGACGCGGCCCTGAAGGCGCATGAGGCCGAGATCGAGGCGATTGCCGGCAACACCGGGACGCCGACCATCGACAATACACTTGCCGCGCTCGAACTCGCCGGCGAGGCTCTCGACCATGTCTCGTCGATCTTCTGGTGCCGCGCTGGCGCCCACACCAACGAGGCAATCCAGGCGCTGGAGCGCGACATTTCGCCGAAGATGTCGCGGCATTTCTCGGCGATCTCGATGAACGAGCGCCTCTTTGCCCGCATCGACGATCTCTATCAACGCCGCGAGACTCTGAAGCTCGATGCCGAAACGCTGCGCGTACTGGAAAAGACCTGGAAAAACTTCGTCCGCTCCGGCGCCAGGCTCGACGCCGAAGGCAAGAAGCGGCTCGCCTCGATCAACGAGGAATTGTCGTCGCTCGGCACCAATTTCGGCCAGAACGTGCTTGCCGACGAGCGCGACTGGGCGCTGTTCCTCGACGAGGCCGATCTTGCCGGCCTGCCGGAATTCCTGAAAAGCTCGATGGCGGAAGCCGCCGAGATGCGCGGCCAGAAGGGCCACTACGCCGTCACTTTGTCGCGTTCGATCTACGAGCCGTTCTCGACCTTCTCAGAACGCCGCGACCTGCGCGAGACAGCGTTCCGCGCCTTCATCATGCGAGGCCAGAATGGCGGCGCTACCGACAACACGGAAGTGGTGCGCGACATGCTGCGCCTGCGCGCCGAGAAGGCGAAGCTGCTCGGCTATCCTTCCTATGCCGCATTGAAGCTCGACGATACCATGGCCAAGACGCCGGAGGCGGTGCACGCGCTGCTCGATCCGGTCTGGGAAAAGGCGGTGGAAAAGGCCGCAAGCGACCAGGCCGAATTGCAGCGGCTGGCGGCCGAGGCCGGCAGCAACGAGAAATTCGCTGCCTGGGACTGGCGCTTCTATCAGGAGAAGCTGCGCGCAGAGAAATTCGCCTTCGACGAGGCCGAGCTGAAGCCGTATCTGCAGCTAGACCGCATCATCGACGCCTGTTTCGACGTGGCAACACGATTGTTCGGCATTTCTTTCGAAGAAAAGAAGGGCATTGCCACCTGGCATCCGGACGCCCGTGTTTTCGTGGTGAAGAATGCCGACGGCAGCGAGCGCGGCCTGTTCCTCGCCGATTATTTCGCGCGACCCTCGAAGCGCTCCGGCGCATGGATGAGCGCGCTGAAATCCGGCTACAAGCTTGGTCCTGGCTCCAAGCCGGTCATCTACAACATCATGAATTTCGCCAAGCCGCCGGCCGGCGAGGCAGCCTTGCTGTCGGTCGACGAGGCCAAGACCCTGTTCCACGAATTCGGTCACGCGCTGCACGGCATGCTGACCGACGTTACCTGGCCATCGGTCGCTGGCACCTCGGTCAGCCGCGATTTCGTCGAGCTGCCGTCGCAGCTCTATGAACACTGGCTGACGGTGCCGGCGGTGCTGGAAAAGCATGCGCTGCATATTAAGACCGGCAAGCCGATGCCAAAGGCGCTGGTCGACAAGATGCTGGCGGCACGCACCTTCGGCGCCGGCTTCGCCACCGTCGAGTTCACCGCCTCGGCGTTGGTCGACATGGCCTACCACGCCCGGCCGGATGCACCGGAACAGGCGCTTCGTTTCGAAGCCGAGACGCTCGAAAAGCTCGACATGCCTGACACCATTGCCATGCGTCACCGCACCCCGCATTTCGGCCATATCTTCGCCGGCGATGGCTATTCTGCCGGCTATTACTCCTACATGTGGTCGGAAGTGCTCGACGCCGACGCGTTCGCCGCCTTCGAGGAAACAGGCGATCCCTTCAATCCGGCGCTGGCCGAGCGGCTGCGCAAGAACATCTACGCCGCCGGCGGTTCAAAGGACCCGGAAGAACTCTACACCGCCTTCCGCGGCAAGATGCCTTCCCCGGAAGCGATGATGGCCAAGCGCGGGCTGGTGTGATGCATGCCCGCTCTTGTCACCGTTCTCTTTCCATCCTGATTGATCTCGGCTGTCATGGCGGCGGGTTGCGCACCGCCTGATCCGGTTTCCGCCGGTCCCGTTCGGCCTCGTTGGCTGCGGCCGCGTCGTTGAGGTGACCGCACTTAATGCGGTCTCCATCGTTCCGGCCGAAGGAGCCGCGTTCATGGCGGCGCTACGGGCTGTGCGGGGTTAGGCAACGACAGCTTGCCCGCTATGCTGATCGGCCGCTGCCGCATCCGGACCGCACCTTGCGACGACCGCTACGGAAACTCTCTGTCGCGAACTGGCAGCCCCGCCAACGGAAGGCGGGGCTGGTAAGTTGATTGTCCCGGCAAGCTTTTTTGCCAGGGCGATTGGCCTAGGCAGGCACAAAGCCAAAATAGGCTTTGTAGGAAGCCCCATCGCCGGAAATCAGGGGCGTTTCCACCTTGAACCCAATCCCGCTGAAGGTGGTATTGTTCGTGCGTGCCGCGAGCAACACCATCTGTTTTGCGGAGATGGTTACTGTCGCGCTCCCGATCCTGTCATCGCCCCAATCGAAGAGATCGCTGATGGCGCCGCCGATCGATGGCATCAAGGATCCCAGGGCCGGGCCGGCTATCGCGGCAATGATAGGTCCTGCCACCGGAATGAGGCCCAAAGCGAGCGTGCCCGCCGTATGGACGCCCATGACGATCTTCTGCACCTCGTCCTTGTATTTGTTGGGGTCGCCAAAATCGTTTTCCATCAGCACCGTGCCGATATTGATGCCGTAAGGCTTGCCTCGATAGATTTCCATAAGGTCGGGTCTTGTATCTCCGGCATCGACGTCGCCATAGACCTGGCTGCGCTTGGTGTCGGCGATCTGCGGCGTTGTCACGCTGACGATGACATAGGGTTCGTCCGCACTCGATCCCTGATCCCAGTCGGTCTCGCCGAAGCAATGGAGGCCGGTATAGTGGACGACGACATCTCGAAGGTCGATCGCGCCGGTGTCGGGCCACCAGTATATGCCGCCGTTTTCAAACAGATTGGCACGGCCACCATCGGCAAATTCGGTCTCGTCGGTCGTGGGATATCCCAGATATGACTGTTCCCAGCCCAGGCTCTCCCACTTCTTGCGGATGTCACCGTACACCACGTTGGCTCCTGTGTTCGGTGTCCAGTAGATCGAGCCGGCATTGGCAAAATGGTTGTAGCGCCCGACGCCGTCGGGAGTTCCGGTTTCGTCGGTGACCGGATAGCCGAGAACCGAGCGCTCCCAGCCCATTGCTGCCCATTTGCCGCGAATTGCCCCCCAAATCGCTTGAGCACCGGTATTCGGTGTCCAGTAGATCGAAGCGGTATTGTTGTTGAAGTGATTGTATCGGCCGACGCCGTCGGGAGTTCCGGTTTCGTCGGTGCAGGGAATGCCCCACGCGAGACCGCCAAGCGCAATCCACTTCCTGTAGATTTCGCCATGGATCTCAAAGGCGTCGTGCATGGCATCGTTGTAACAAATGCATGAGCCGTTCTTGAGATACCAGGCTTTTCCAGTGTCCTTCCTGTCGATCTCGGCGAAGCCGGCGCCTCCAAGGGAGTTGTACTTTTGCTGTATGACAGCTTCGGGCGAGAGGAGCGACCAAGGCCCGATCCTGAGCTGGTCGGAAAGTCTTGTGGCTCCAGCCCGGATGGTACCGGCACGCACTCTCGAAGTTGCTCTGGCAGTATACGGCATGACCTTTTCCTTCCTGTGAGTGTTGGTATCGGGGGCTTCAGGCCTCCGGCGATCGGTTTTGATCGACGAGCCGAGGTTCCCAGACCGCGACTTACGGACGGCTTACAGAGTTCCGAGCTGCGCCAGAGCAATTCCAGGAAAAGTGTGGAACGGTTTTCCGTCCGGAATTGCGCAAAAATAAAAATAAAGAGATAGAGCGGTTCGGCGTTTCGGTGAAACGATGACCGGTCTAGAGAAACGGGCGCACGAGCGAACGCAGCAAAGGCGAGGGCTCGTCATCGCCGGTCGAAGCGAGCGCGCGTTCATAGCGCCGGTAATCCTCGATGGCGCCGGCATGGTCGTTTCTGGAGAGGCTCTCCTGGATGAGCGTGCCATGGAGTTTGGCCGATTCCGGGTAGAAATCGAGCGCACGCCGGCACGCCTGGCGTGCCCGATCTGCGTTGCCTTGGCTCTGCCAGTGTTTGGCGACCCGCACGGCAAGCTCGACCAACCCGTCCCGCACCCGGTCGGCCGCGGCGTTCGACCAGGCGGGCGTCGGGCCATTCGAGAAAAGCGGGCCGACAAAGCCTTCCAGCAGTCTCTCCTGCTCCTCGATTGCGCTGTCTCTTTGGCCCGACAGAACGGGTTTCAGCCGGTCTTCCCAATCCTGCAGATCGATCCAGACCTTGTCGGCAGCGAGCCGCAAACGGCCCTCTCTCAGCGTTACGAGCTCGCCTTGCCCGAGCAATTTGCGCAGACGATGCAGCGCCTGCTCCAAGGCCGCTTTGGCCTGGTCGCCGTCGAGGTCGGGCCAGAGCCAATCCTGCAGGGTTTCCACCGAACAGACCTGATCCCTCGACAGGCAGATAATGCGCAATATGTCGAGAGCGCGGGTAGGTTTGGCACCGGGCGCGACCTCGGCACCATCGATCTCGAGGCGGAAGCCTCCCATCAAGTGGATCCTGAGCGGCCAAGGCCACTGGACGGGTCGGCCAGCGGGCGGGACCAGATATCGCGCCCGAACGACGCGGCGGCAGAGATCGACGTCGATCTTTCGCTCCAGCGCATCGGCGACCAGATCGGCCAATAGGTCCGGCAGGTTGAGCAGGATTGCGGAGGGGTTGACCTGGCGCAACACCTCCATGAATTCAGCCAGACGAGTGCCATAGGACGCGCCGCCTTTCCACTTCTGCTCCAGGGCCCGAGCGGCCAGAATGTTGAGTTCGACCCGCTGGCGAGGGCCGCCGCTCAGCCTTTCGACGATCTCCTGGAGTAGCGCAATGGCCTCCGCTGGACGCCGATCGGCCAGCAGGACCTGGTATTTGGTGACGTAATGCGGCCAGCGTTCGATCATCGGCTCATTCGCCCGCTCGATCGCATCCATGAAGGCATCGCAGTCGAGATAAGCCTTGACGAAGTCGCCGTTGCGCGTGTGCATCGCCGCGTGGCAGTCGGCGACTACAGCGACCTGGGTTGTGAACCTGCTGTCCGCGATCTCGCCCAGCCGGGAGACGAGCGCATTGAATTCCGAGAACCTGTTGTGAAGCTTCATCAGCAATTGAAGCTGATAGAGCGCGCTGAACTCGACGCCCCGTAAGGCGTGCTGCTCGCCTATCGCCGTTGCGCGTCGCAACGCATCCTCGGCCGAGGCATAGACAAAACCGCGCCGCGAATAGGGGAAGTAACGGCCGCTGGCCGAGCCAAAGGACACCAGCCACATGCCGAGCACCAGCGGCGGGATATCCGGATGTTCGAGATCGGCGGCAACGCTGTCCACGGCATTGGCAAAAATGTCGCGCTGCCCCGACGAGGTCGCGTAGTCGATGAGCGCTTCGCTTGCCAGCAGGCGCAACTCGACCGAATCCTCGATCGGCAGATGTGTCAGGCGCTGCTGGATATCATTCACGAGGCGCTTCGCGTCATGGGCGTCGAATTCGCCAGGTTCGGCGAAATCGACGGCCCGCAGGATGCCGAGCCTGACCATCATGAGTTCCTCCGGATCCAACTCCGGCAATCCCCTGGCAAGAAGCTGTGAGGCTCGGCGCGTCCAATCCGCCAGCCCCTCATGCGTACGCCAACTGGCGGTCTTGACTACGACCGCTCGCGCGACCGTCAGGCATTGGCCGCGCATGTCGGTGTTCTCGAATGCTTGCCATGCCTTGGAGAAGTGCGGTTCGGCCTTCGCATCGTCCGATGCGAAGGCGACGCCCAGCCAATAATGGACCCACCCGTCCATCTGCTCGGGGGGCAGCCTGTTGCACCATTCGACGAAGCTGGCCCTGCGCCCTTGCGTGAGAACGCCGTTAGCGCACTCCAGAATGAGCTGGCGTGCCAGCGGCCAGGCGCCCGCCTGCAACGCCAGCACGATTGCCGCGTCGGTTTTGTCTGCCTCGTGCAGGACCTTTGCTGCCTGCTCGCGCAGCCTGGAACGGTCCGCTTCCGTCACGCGCCGGTCCAGTAGGCCGGCAAGGTATTCGCGCAACAAGTCATGCAGCTGGAAGGCGGCGCCGCCCGGACCGTCGCGCGTGATCAGCAGCTGGCGATGCTGCAGCCGCACCAGCAGGCGAGCAGCCTGCGGCGAGCCCAGAAACGCATCGGCAAGCTCCGTGCTGATCTCCGGCAGAACGTTGAGCCTGATAAGCAGATCCTGGTCCTCCGGCGCGATGTCGCGCAGGAAATAACGTCCGACAATCTCCCGAAGGCCGGCGCCCCCGGCAAGGCCGGTCTGCGAAAGCGGGTAGTACATTCCGGCGTTGGCCAGCAGGAGAAGGCCCACCGCCCAGCCGCGCGCCTCCGAAATGTCGCCGACCTCGGACGGCGATTGCGAGCGGGCGGTGACGAGGTTGCGAGCCTCCCCAGGCGAAAACTCCAGCAGCGTTTGGTTGAGCACCGGCAACTGTCCCGACAGCACGAGGTCGGCGACGTCGCCCTCAGGCAGCATCCGCGATGTGCAGATGCAGCGGACAGTGTTGGGGCGTTCGCGCAACAGGATCGCCAGCGTCCGGCGAAAGCCTGGCGCATCGGCACGATGCAGATCGTCGAGGACCAGGATCGTGCCCGGATCAAGCCGCGAGAAATAGGTGCGGAAGAACAGCCGCGCGAAATCGTCGGAATTGTCGGCATATTCCGGACCAAAGACCGGCATGCCGGCATGCCTGCCGTCGAGCGACAGCGTCAGATAGTGGAAAAGGCGCGCAACGTCCTGGTCCTCGGTGTCGACCCGATACCACTTGTACGCCGATTCGCCTTGCTTCAGGCCGCCTTGTTCCAGCCCGCCGTGTTCCAGAAAGTCGATCACCGCGGTCGTCTTGCCGTATCCACCAGGCGCCGCCAGCCAGCATGCACCGCTGTCGAGGGCCTGCGAAAGCAGCGCCACTACGCGCGGACGGCTGACAATTCCCACTGGCCGGGGTGCCGAGAGCTTTGCTATCTCGCGCGGCGCGTCCCGGAAGTATTTATCCATTGTGAGGACTCTCGCAGCGCAGTCGCCTCGCCAAAACAGGTAATCGGTTCGCCCGCAACAACAAATCGCCGGCCGGCGTTGTGCTCGCCTGACGTGCCGTTCTCGCCGGCAAGGTCGCGGTTATCCCTTGTGCGACATGATATGCGAAACCCCGACACTTACGTCGGCGGTGTGTCTTGCCATCACTGCGTTCATTCGCATTGCAATCGTCGCATAGCCGTTTCGTTCGTGGTCGGTAACTTCCGAGGGCTTGAAGAGCCAAGGAAGGGGTGCAACCTGCGCGTCGGCGAAATTGGCCGGCAGGTTCGATGGCAAGGCCTTTTTCCCTAAAGGCAGCTCTAGCCCAAGGTCGCTAAATTCCTCCTCGAGACTGGCGTGCAGGTGAGAAAGCACCACATAGATCGCCAGCTTTGATCTAGTCCTTTCTGTGTTGTTTTGATTGTACTCTTGAAGAACCTCATCGAACGATGGCGATACGTCGCTTTCCGCAGCGGTAGCTCGTGTTGCAACAGCACCGGCCAGGGTAGTCGCTGCCATTCCTGTAAGACCTACAAAATCACGCCTTGTCGTGCTGGTCATGGTGAATTCCCCTCGGTTTTGAAGACGGACCAAGTCTGGCAAGGACGAGGCGCAGTGGCAATAGGCCGCATACGCTACTGGTGTAGAGGGTCTTTACGTCGCCGATGTGAATCCACCCGGCAACGATAAGTGCCAAGCCGGCAGAGGCCTGCAATGCGTTCGCGAGCTTCGTCTGAGAGACGCCGCGAATCCAAGGAGGATTTCCTTGGAATTCATCCAGGCAAAGGGTCCGAAAAAATCCGCTGGTGGAGCTGAGGAGGATCGAACTCCTGACCTCGTCATTGCGAACGACGCGCTCTCCCAGCTGAGCTACAGCCCCGTCCAGCGGATGGGGCTTTTATCGGCCGCTGCGGTTTCCTGTCAAGGCTGCGCTTGCTGCCGAAATGCCGCTCGGCCGTTCGTGCGCCCTCGCCCATGCGGCAGAAGGCGGCTCTTGCCGCTTTCACCTACAGTGGCTACATGTCGGCAACAATCGGAGACCGGCATGATCGCCCTCATTCAGACCATTGTCATGGCGCTTGACCTTTACTGGTGGATCATCATCGCCTCGGCGATATTTTCCTGGCTCTACGCCTTCAACGTCGTCAACTCCCGCAACCAGTTCGTCGACACCATCAGCAACATGCTCTATCGGCTGACCGAGCCGGCGCTGCGGCCGATCCGCCGCTTCATGCCCGACCTCGGCGGCATCGACATCTCGCCGATCATCCTGCTGCTGATCCTGTTCTTCATCCGGCAGTTCCTGCTCACCACCGTGCTTTCGCTGGTCGTCTGAGCCCAGGGCGTCGATGAGTGCGCCGTTCCGCACGCGCGCCGACGGCATCGACCTGTTTGTCCGGCTGACGCCGAAATCAGCGATGGACAGGCTGGAAGGCATCGAAACATCGGCGGATGGACGAAGCCATCTGAAGGCTCGCGTCCGCGCCGTGCCGGAAAACGGAGCCGCCAATCGAGCGCTGGAAAGGCTGGTAGCCAAGGCGCTTGGCGTGCCGGCATCGGGCGTCTCGATCGCTGCCGGCGGCACAGCTCGGCTGAAGACGCTGCGCGTGCTTGGCGATCCCGCGGCGCTGGCGAAACGCATCGATACGCTGGGCACACCTGCGCCATGATCTCGGCTGGCTCACTTACCCGCAAAAAAAGGCCGGGCTGCAAAGCCCGGCCAGATGTGAAGGTCGAAAACCTTCAGAGGGGAACGCGCCGGACGAATGGGAGGAAACATCCGACGCGCATTGCATATGGGTTGGCGTCGGCGACGTTTCAATGAGGTCGGAGGAAAGCTCAATGACCACTACTCGAGTCCTATTCTTCGATGTTCTGGGAACCGTCGTTGATTGGCGCAGCGGTATCGCAAGGGAGGCCGGCGCCTTCCTCGCGCGAGTTGGTGCAGAGCAGGTCGATCCCGGTGAATTCGCCGATGCGTGGGCGTCGCGCTATGACGCCTCGACCGAGGCGGTGCGGACGGGGCAGCGGCCTTTCGTGTCACTTGACGTAATCAACAGGGAGAATCTGGACGCCACCCTCGTCCAGTTCGGGCTGGCCCCATCCGAGCTGCCGACCGCCGAACTTGAGGAACTCAACCTCGCCTGGCACCGGCTGGAGCCGTGGCCCGATTCGCTGAAAGGCCTTGCGAGGCTAAAGGAACGCTTCATCATCGTGCCCTTATCAGGGGCCAATACCCGGCTGTTGCTGGATATGGCCAAGCGCGCCGGCCTGCCTTGGGACACCGTCCTTGGCTCGGATGTGTTCGGCACCTACAAGCCTGCGCCGCAGGCTTATCTCCGCGCAGTGGAGATCCTGGGGGTGCGACCTGCGGAGGCCGTGTTAATCGCCGCGCACAATGACGACCTGGCCGCGGCACGAAGGTGCGGTATCGGAACCGCCTTTGTTGCTCGGCCAAAAGAGCATGGCCCGGCGCAGACGACCGATCTCTCGCCTCTTGAGAGCTGGGACTTTGTGGCCGACGACCTTGTCCATCTCGCCCAAGTTCTCCCGTAGGCCGAGGGCAGAAAACCTAAGCGATGTCGTCGCGAATGCAGGCGTTCAGATGGCCCTCGGCTGTCGCCCTCAGCGGCGGTACAGCCCCGGCGCAAGCTTCCAGCGCGAACGGGCAACGGGTTCGGAAAACGCAGCCCGACGGCGGGTTTGCCGGGCTTGGAATATCGCCTTTGAGCACCTGCCGGCTTTGCCTGGCCAGCGGATCGAGCGACGGAATGGCTGACAGCAGCGCGCGCGTGTAGGGATGCTGCGGCCGGGCATAAAGCTCGGCCGCCGGCGCAACCTCCATGATGCGCCCGAGATAGAGCACGATGACCGTGTCGCAGATGTACTCGACGACAGCCAGATCGTGCGAAATGAACAGCATGGTCAGGCCGAGCCGGAGCTGCAGGTCGCGCAACAGATTGATGATTTGCGCCTGGATCGAGACGTCGAGTGCCGAGACCGGCTCGTCGGCAACGATGAATTCCGGCTCGAGCGTCAGCGCCCGGGCGATGCCGATGCGCTGGCGCTGGCCGCCCGAAAATTCATGGGCGTAACGGTCATAGGCGTCGACCGGCAACTCGACCGCGGCAAGTGCCTTCTCGGCCTTCGCCCGCCGCTCGGACTTCTTGCCGATGCCTTGAATGTCCAGGCCTTCGGTGAGGATCTGCCCGATTGTCATGCGCGGCGACAGGCTGGCGAAGGGATCCTGGAAAATATACTGCATCTTGCGGCGCTGGCGGCGCAACTGGGCGGCACCCAGCCTGGTGATGTCGGTGCCGTCATAGTTGATTTGGCCGGATGTCGGCTCGATAAGACGCAGCACCGAGCGGCCGATCGTCGTCTTGCCGGAGCCGGATTCGCCGACCAGGCCGACCACCTGGCCACGCCCGATATCGAAAGAAATATCCTCCAACGCCCTTACGACGGGTCCGCGCGAGAACGCTGTCGGCGCAAAATGCTTGGTCAGGTTTTTGACAGCGAGGAAAGGGGCGTCGGCCATCAGAGTTCCTCCCAGCGCAGGCAGCGGCTTTGCTGGGTCGGCGTCGCCGCAAACAATGGAGGGACCGCGGCGCGGCAGGCAGGGATAGCCATCGGGCAACGCGGCGCGAAGGAACAGCCCATGGGCAGCAAGGCGAGCGACGGAACATTTCCGGCAATGGTCGGCAGCGGCGTTCCCGCCGCCTTCAGCGCCGTGGCCTGGCCGAGCCGCGGCACCGAGCGCATCAACCCTGCCGTATAGGGATGGCGCGGACGGGTGAACACCTCGCTCACCGGACCCGATTCGACGATACGCCCGGCATACATCACCGCCACCCGGTCGGCGATTTCGGCGACGACTCCGAGATTGTGGGTGACGAACAGGATGCCCATGCCGCGCTGCGCCTGCAGGTCGGCCAAAAGATCGAGGATCTGGGCCTGGATGGTGACGTCCAATGCGGTTGTCGGCTCGTCGGCGATCAGCAAACCAGGATCGCAGGACAGGGCCATGGCAATGGTGGCACGCTGGCGCATCCCGCCCGAAAGTTCGTGCGGATATTGCCGCGCCCGCCGCTTCGGATCGGGAATGCCGACCTGTTCCAGCAGCCGCACCGCATCTGCTTCTGCCTCGCGGTGCGATTTGCCGAGATGGATGCGGATCGGTTCGGCGATCTGCTCGCCGATCGTGTAGACCGGGTTGAGGCTGGTCATCGGCTCCTGGAACACCATGCCGATCTCATTGCCGCGTATCTTGCGCAGCGATTCGGCATCGAGGCTGGTCAATTCGGTGACCGTGCCGTTCTTGCGCCGCAGCGCGATCGACCCCTCGGCGATATGTCCGACCCTTTTCGGCAACAGGCCGATGATCGACAGGCTGGTGACGGACTTACCGGACCCGGATTCGCCGACGAGCGCCACCGTCTCGCCGGAGCCGATCGTCAGGTCGACATCCGTTACCGCCGCGATGTCGCGCCCCGCGATGCGGAACACCGCGCGCAGGCCGGAAATCGAGAGGATCGGCGCGACACTCAGCGGAGCAGCCCCACGTCGCGAAGGATCATGTCGACCTTCGCGGTTTCTTCCTCGTTCAGGCTGCGTTGCGGCCGCGCCATGGTGTTCGAGGCGATGATGCCGAGGCTCTTCATCGCCGCCTTGAAGGCGCCGACGCCGGCCGAGCCGGCGCTAGTCCTGCCGAGCGAGATCCAGACGATCTCGAACAGTTTCAACAATCGCTCCTGCTCCAGGCGGGCTTCGGCATGCTGGCCCGCCTGCGTCAGCTTCCACAGCCTGACATAACCATGCGGGTCGACATTGGCGAGGCCCGGCACGACGCCATGCGCACCCATCGCCAGCACACTGTCGACCAGGATCTCGGAACCGGTCATGCCGAAAAAACTGGGATCGTCGGCCATGTCCTTGAGCACGTAACGCAGATTGCCGTCATCGCCGCTGGAATCCTTGATACCCGCAATGGCGCCTTCCCTGGCGAGACCGACCATGGTCTTGCGCTCCAGCTTGACGTGGACACAGACCGGGATGTCGTAGGCGATGACCGGAATGTCGATCGCATCCTTGATATAGCGGAAGTGGTCGCCGATCTCCGGCTGGCTGGTGCGGGTATAAAACGGCGCGGTGACGACGATGGCGTCGGCGCCGGCCGATCTGGCGATCCGGGCGTGGTTGATGACGCGGTCGGTCGTCGGGTCGATGACCCCGGCGAAGATCGGAACCCGGCCGTTATTGACCTTGACCGCGTGCTCGAGGACGGCCCTGCGGCCCGCCTCGTCGTGGAAGACCACCTCGCTGGTCGAACCGAGCACGAACAGCCCGTGAACACCGCCGTCGAGCAGGTTCTCGATGGTGCGGGTGAACGACGGAAAGTCGATGCTGAAATCGGCATTGAGCGGGGTGACGACAGGTGGCACGACGCCGGTAAACAGGGGCATTTTGATAAACCTTTGAGGTCAGTTGAGATCGGAGCGGGGGTCGAATGCGTCGCGCAGGCCGTCGCCGATGAAATTGATGGCGAGCACGGTGAGCACCAGTGCGGCGCCCGGGAACATCCATTGCCAGGGGTAATTTTCAAGCACCACGGTGGAGCGGGCGAGATTGAGCATGTTGCCCCAGCTGGCTTCGGGCGGTGCGATGCCGAGGCCGAGGAAGGACAGGCCGGCCTCGAGCAGGATGGCGTTGGCGATCTGCAAGGTGGCGTAGACGACCAGGATATCGATGCAATTGGGCAGGCCATGCCGGAACAGCAGATGCGGCAGCCCCGCGCCCATGCCGCGGGCGGCAACGACGAAATCGCGCTCGCGCAGTTCGAGCAGCCGGGCGCGCACCATGCGCGACAGCACCGGCCAGGAGAGCAGCGAGATCACCAGGATGGTCGGGGCGATGCCGGTGCCGGCGATCGAAGCCAGCACCAGCAGGAAGATCACCGGCGGCAGCGTCATCGCCAGGTCGACCAGGCGCATCACCGTGCCGTCGACAAGACGCCCGCCAAAGCTGGCGACGGCGCCGACCAGGAAGCCGATGACGGTCGATATGGCGACCGAGCAGACGGCGACCAGCAGTGAGATCCGTCCGCCTTGCAGCAGCCGGGCCATGACGTCGCGCCCGACGCCGTCGCTGCCCAGCCAATGAATGGCCGACGGCGCCTTGTTCATTGCTCGGAGGTCGATGGTGTTAGGACCGAACGGCCACCACAAAGGATACGTCGAAACCGCCAGCAGGATCGGGATGACGATCAAAAGCCCGGCACGCGCCGCGCGGTTTTCAAAAAAGCGGTCGAGCGCGCGGCGAAGCGGGCCTTTGGTTTGCGGCACGGCTGTCGGGTCAACTGTAGGATCTGGCGCCGTGATTGCCATCATGCCACCTGAATGCGCGGGTCGACGACGGCATAAACGACGTCGGTCAAGAGGTTGACCAGGATGACGCAAACGCCGATCACCAGGGTAGCGCCCATGATCACCGGGTAATCGCGGGTGCCGACGGCGTTGACCAGAAGCAGTCCCATGCCCGGCCAGTTGAACACGCTTTCCAGGAAGATGGCGCCGCCGATGGCGATGCCGACAGTCGAGCCGATCAAGGTAATGACCGGCAAGAGCGCATTGCGGGTTGCATGCTTGATGATAACCCAGAACTCGCGCACGCCCTTGGCACGCGCCGTCCGCACGTAATCCTGGTTGAGCACTTCCAGCAGCGAGGCGCGCATGTAACGCATGATCAGCGCGGCATGGCCGACGGACAGCAGGCAGGCGGGCAGGACGAGGTGCGCAAGCACATCCGTCGCCGAGAACGGCGCACCCGCGGTCTGCATGCCGCCGGACGGCGCCCAGCGCAGCAGCACCGAGAAGAAATAGAGACCGAGCAGCGCTGTCAGAAAAGCCGGGCTGGAGATACCGATAAACGACAGCACCGACAGCGCGATGTCGGATGGTTCGTTACGGCGCACCGCGCTGAAAATGCCGGCGGAAATGCCGAGCACGATGGCGATCGCCAGGCCCGTACCCATCAGCAGCGCCGTCGGGCCGATGCGTTCCATGACCAGTGGCAGCACGGCAACGCCGCTGCGCTGGATCGAATAGCCGAAGTCACCGCTCAGCGCCGCGCGCAGCCAGGCGAGATATTGCACGGGAAGCGGCCGATCGAGCCCGAGCCGTTCGCGCAGGCCCTCGAGGTCGGAAGCCGACATGGGGACCGATGGGTTGATATAGGCGTCGATCGGATCGCCCGGCGCCAGCCGCAACAGGATGAAGATGAGGACGCTGAGCGCGACCAGCATCAGCAATCCTGTGGCGCTGCGGCGGGCGATGAAGCTCAACATGGGCTTTCCGTGGCGGTGGCAGGCGGCGCCAAAGTGGTCCCGCCTGCTCGCTTGGTTGCGGGTTTCTTACTGGATGTCCCA
This sequence comes from Mesorhizobium sp. M0854, assembly GCF_040319815.1. Taxonomy (NCBI): domain Bacteria; kingdom Pseudomonadati; phylum Pseudomonadota; class Alphaproteobacteria; order Hyphomicrobiales; family Phyllobacteriaceae; genus Mesorhizobium; species Mesorhizobium sp. M0854. The sequence continues at coordinate 362,873 of NZ_JAMYOL010000004.1, read as the reverse complement.
GCGCTCGGGGTGAGCTGCGTAGGGGCCGCCGCCCGGCGCCGGCGTCCAGACGAAGTCATGCAGCTTGTTGGAGGCTACGCCATAGCGGTTGGCCACCCACAACGTCGCCCAGGGTAGCTCCTTGTTCATGACCTTGCAGACCCCCTGCCAGGATTGATCGAGCTTGGCCGGATCGGTTTGGCCTAGCGCGGCGTCCAATGCGGTGCTCAGATCGTCGAACTCGATGCGCATGGTGTTGAAGCCTGCCGGCGGGATCTGCGACTTGTTGAGGCCGGGATTGAGGCCGGCCGGGTTGGGGCCGTTCTGCAGGCCGGCATAGACCATCGGAAAGGCGTTCCAGTCCGGCGTGCCTTGCTTGTAGACGATGCCGTTGTAGGTCGGCGTATCGACGACCCGCGGCACCACATTGATGCCGACCTCGGCCAGCATCGACTGGACAGCGGCCATCACATTGGCCGCTTGCGGCGAGCCGTAATAGGTCAGCAAGGTGATCGGCTTGTCGCCGTTGATCTTGTCCCAGCCGGCCTCGCTCAGCAGCGCCTTGGCCTTTGCCGGATCGTAGGCATAGGGTTCGAGGCCTGCGGGAACGAGATGCGGCGCGACATAGCCGCAATTGGCTGGCTCGGCGGCACCGCCGTAGAGGCTGTCGATGATGGCGTTGCGATCGATCGCGTACATGATCGCCTGGCGGACACGGATATCCCTAAACAGGTCGACCTTCTGGTTCAGGCCGATATAGTTGACCACGTACGAGGCACCTTCGATCACCTTGAAATTGCTGTCGCTCTTGAACGATGCCGCATCGTCGGGCTCGACATAAGTGAACTGGATTTCGCCGGCACGGAGCGCGGCAACGGCCGCCGCCGGCGACTCGAAATAGCGGTTGATGAGCACGTCTACCTTCGGCTTGCCGCCGCGATAATCGTCATCGGCTGCCAGTTCGACATATTGGTCGGTCACGTAGCGCTTGAACTTGAACGGGCCGGTGCCGACCGGAGTGGTCGACCACCAGGTGCTTGTCGCCAGCGATTCCGGCGGCAGAGCGGCCAGGGCATGCTCCGGCAGGATCATCAGCTGCGAGAGGATGGATAGAAACGAGCCGTTCGGTTTCGATAGCTTCACCACTGCGGTGTGGTCATCCGGGGCATCGACCGAGGCGATGTTGGCGAGGCGGGCCGCAAACAGGCTGCCGGAGGCCTTGTTCTTGGCAAGCTCGAGGGTGAACTTGACGTCCTTCGAGGTGAACGGTTTGCCGTCATGCCAGGTCTCGTTGACCAGGTTGAACGTATAGCTCAGCTGGTCGTCGCTGATCTTGTAGTCCTTGGCGAGGTCGCCTTCGATATCGGCCAGCCCGGCATTGTAGATGACCAGCGGTTCAAAATAGGTGCTGAGCCAGGTGTAGCCGCCGGTCGCCACCAGCGGGTTGAAGTTCTTGGGAAAACCGCCGGGACCGACGTCGAAGCCGCCCGCAATGGTCTTGGCGCTTTGTGCCTGGACACTGGTCAATGGGGCAATGCTGGCGAGCAGCAGCCCGGCGACTGAGAATGCGATGGTCCTGATGCGCATGGTTTCCTCCCTTGGCATAGTCAGGTTGTTCTTCAGCTTGCTCGGTTTTTGGCGATAACCTGCTGGATCCCCCGGTAATGGTCATCGAGCCGCCGACGCGCCTGGTCGACATCCTTGGCGGCGACAGCCTCGACGATCTCGTGATGGTCGCGCCATGTCGCCAGCGGCGTCGGATTGTCGAGATTGGTGAAATTCGAGGCCTTGTTGAACGCCATCCAGAAGATGTCGATCAGCGCGCTCAGCATGCGATTGTTCTGGCAGCGGAACAGCAGCTGATGGAATTGCTGGTCCTCTTCGGCGAAGCTCTCATGGCGCTCGGCACGTTGCCGCATGCGCTCGGTCAACTGGCGCAGCGCTTCGATATCTTCGGCGCTGATCATCTCGATCGTCTTGGCGATGAGGCCGGTTTCCAGCACGCGGCGGATTTCGCGCAGCTCTTCGACATCGCGCAGCGAATCTTGCAAGCCGTAGGCAAGATTATCCAGCAGCGGCTTGAACGAGAACTCCTTGACGAACACGCCGATGCCGCGCCGCGTCTCCAGGATGCCGATCGATTCCAGCGCCTTGATGGCCTCCCGCACGGAGTTGCGGCCGACGCCGAGCCGCTGCGCCAGGAACGTCTCCGGCGGCAAGGGATCGCCGGCCTTGAGCTGGTTGCTTTCGATATAGGCCCGGAGGCTTTCCTGCACGGTGACGTGCAGCAGCGGTGGTCTGCTCAACGGTTCGATCGACTTCAGTTCCGCCATCCCACTGCTTTCATCATCCGCTGAAGCTTGCCCGCCGCTTGTCGTATAGCCACTTGTAGGATATCCTGCAAGCCCATAGCAAACGTGCTGCCTCCGAATGAAGATAATCCTCGCCGGCTCGAGCCACTGGCACGCCGAAATGCACCTCGACGCCGCACGCTTTCACGGTGCGGAGATCGCCGGTATCTGGGACGAGAATCCTGGCCAAGCGCATGCGTTCGCCGCGCACCACGACCTGCCGTTTATCGAAGATTTCAAGGAGATACTCTCCAGCCGGCCGGATGTGATCCTGTTGATGGGGCAGCCTTCGATGGTGCCGGCGCGGGCACGTGCGATCATCGCGGCAAGGATACCGCTGATCCTGGAGAAGCCGGCGGCCAGCCATACGAGGGAACTGATGGCGCTGCGCGACCTCGCCAGGCAGTACCAGGCTTTTGTCGCTGTTCCCCTGCCCAACCGTTTCGGGCCGGCCGTTGCCGGCCTTGAACGGCTGCGCCGGCAAGGTCGCGCCGGCCCCGTGGCGCATTGCCAGTTCCGGCTGATCAACGGCCCGCCGCAACGCTACATCGCCGACGGTGTCGCCTGGGTGCTCGACCCGGCGGTTGGTGGCGGGGGTGCGTTGAGGAATCTCGGCATACACGGCGTCGACGCGGCACTCAGCCTCGCAACCGGCAAGCTCGGCCTGAAAGGCGTTTCGATCGCGAACCGCATCCATCCCGGCCCGGTCGAGGATCACGCACTTCTGGTGCTGGAAGACGAGGCCGGCGCGCTGTTCATCGTCGAGGCCGGTTACACCTTTGCTTCGATGCGCCCCGGCGGTGACTTCGAGTGGCGCATCGTCAGTGCCAATGCCACCCTCATCGATCATGGCGACCATGTTATCTGCGCAACGCTCGACGACGCGGCAATCGTCGACTTGCCGGTCGAACTGCCGGCAACGCGCTATCGTCTGTTCATGCGCGATACGCTTGACCGGCTGGCCAGAAAGGCGCCTCCGCCGGTGTCCATCGAGGATTATGTTGCGGCGATGTCGCTGATCGACGCCGCTTATCAAAAGGCAGGACCATGATTGGAATAGGAATTATCGGCGCCGGCGATTTCGGCGCAGCCCATGCGCGGGCAATCCGTGAGGTTGGCGGTATTCGCCTCGCCGCCGCCTCTCGAGGAAATGCCGACGCACTGCAGCAATTCACCGCTGAACATGGCGGCCGCGGCTACGCGGACTGGCGAAGGCTGCTGGACGACAAGGAGGTCGATGCGGTCCTCATTGCCAGCCCGCACCATCTCCATGCCGAAATGGCCATCGGCGCGGCAAAGGCCGGCAAGCATATCCTGCTCGAAAAACCGATGGCGCCGACGGTGGCTGCCTGCGATGCGATCAACGCCGCCGTGGCCAAGGGTGGCGTCAAGCTGATGGTCGCCCACCTCATGCATTTCGCCCCGCCCTGCATGGCGGCCAGGCAAATTCTGGAGGAAGGCGAGCTCGGCCGGCCGCTCGCCGGATCGAGCTGGATCATCAAGCTGTGGATGGAGCACAATCGCCGCGACTGGCATCTGCGCAAGGCGACCGGCGGCGGCATGCTGTTGACGGCCGGCATCCACGCGGTCGATCGCCTGGTCTGGCTGATGGATGACGATGTCGTGTCGGTGAGCGGCATGCTCGGCGCCAAGTTCCATGACCAGGAAGCAGACGACAGCGCTCTGCTCGGATTGCGCTTCGCCGGCGGCGGCATCGGCCAGGTGCAGAGCGTCGGCTATCGCACCGGCGCCACCACCTATGCCATGGATCTGGTCTGCGAGCGGGGAACGCTGCGCATCGACATGGACCGCGGCACCATGCTTGGCCGCGAGACGGTCTGGACCGAGCTGCCCGGGTCCTTTGAGCCGAACTGGATGCATAACGCGCTGGTGCGCGAATGGAGCGCAATGCGCGATGCCATTGCCGATGACACGCCGGTGCCGGTCGACGGCATCTATGCGCGCAAGATCATCGCCATTATCGAGGCTGGCTTCGCGTCGAACGAAACCCGCCGCGAACACGAGATCGCCGGTGGACGCTGACCTCGACGACCATCTGGCCCGCTTGCCCGCACACGCACCGCGCGGCATCTGGGGCGCGGTGATGCTGGCCATCGACGATCGCGGAGCGATCGACTGGCAGGCGACGGAAGAGACGATCGCCCGGCTCTGCGCCTCAGGCGTCGACGGCGTCTATTCCAATGGCACGGCCTGCGAATTCCATTGCCAGACCGAGCCCGAATTCGACCGGCTTTGTGAGTTGGTCGCAACCATAGCCGGCCGCGCGCGCCTTCCTTTCCAGATCGGCATCAGCCAGTCCAATCCGCGCGTCGCGCTGGAGCGACTGACGCGGGTCGCCGGACTTCGCCCGACGGCGGCTCAATTCACCTTGCCCGACTGGTGGCCGCCCAGTGACGACGAGATCATGCGTTTTGCCGGCGGCCTCTGCGAGGCCGCGCCCGAAACGCCGCTGGTGCTCTACAACCCGCCGCACGCCAAGCGCCGCCTGACGCTCGACGGCATCGCCAGTCTGCGTGCGGCCGTGCCATCGCTGGTCGGCGCCAAGCTGCCGGGCGGCGACGCCGGCTGGTATGCCGACACGCGCCGCAGACTGGACGGATTTTCCGTCTTCGTCCCCGGCCACACGCTGGCAACAGGCTATGCCGGGGGAGCCCATGGCAGCTACTCCAACGTTGCCTGCCTCAACCCGAAGGGCGCGGTGCAGTGGTGGCAGATGATCCGCACCGACATGGCCACAGCTGCCGAACTCGAGGCCCGCATACAGGCCTTCCTGGCCGTACATGTCCTACCGTTTCGCACCCGTTACAATGTCGGTGATGCAGCACTCGATAAGGCGATGGCGGCGGCTGGCGGCTGGGCGCCGCTCGGGCCGCGATTGCTCTGGCCCTACAGCTCCGTTCCCGATCAGGAAATACCGACGCTGGCCAGGGCGGCTCACGCGGCTTTCCAGGAATGGTGGTAGACCCGTCACCAAGGCGCGGGACGACGGTTCAGCAGCCGGCTCGCGCGCCCTGTGTCGCGCGTGACACAAACGCCCCCGGCTGAGGGACATCGGCCTCGCGCCGTGCCAGTGAATTGCGCAAGAGCGCGATCGCCTCGCGGCCGGCGGTCGCAATCTCGCGTGGCCTGTCGACGCCGACGATCATGAACTCCTTGATCCCCAAAGCGGCGTAGGAAAGCAGCGACAGCGCGACCTGCGCCGGCGGCCCGGCAAGTTCGAGCGCCTTCTGGCAGGAAGCGGCCGATTTGTCTTCCGAACGGATTCGGACGGGAAGCGCGAAACGCAGCTTGCCGGCCCGGCCGTGTTCGGCAGCAGCGCCGCGTACGCGCTCCATTGACTGGTGAATTTCTGCAAGCGAGCCAGGCGCCAGCTCGAACACGTCCGCATGCCTGCCCGCGACCCTGAGCGCAGTGCCCGACTGCCCGCCCATGCGGATGGTCACATCGGCACCATGCGGCCCCTTGCGCGGCACATAGCCGCCTTTGATGCTGTAAAAGGTGCCTTCATGGTCGAACGGCCTGTCGTTCGACCACAACCGCTTCAGCAGCACCAGATATTCATCAATGCGTTGCCAGACCACTGTGTGGCCGGCCGGACGTGCCTCGGCATCGTCGTCGCTCAGCGGCTCGCTGAGCATCCTGAGCGACAGCCGGCCACCGCTTCTCGCGTCGAGGGCAGCGAGTTGTCGCGCCGCCACGGTTGGTTCGATCACGCCTGCCCAATGCGTGAGCACGACCTCCAGGGACGAGGTCCGGTCCAGCGTCTGGGCGGCAAGGTCCATATTGGTCAGCAGCCCGGCCTGGTCGTCGATGACGATCCTCTGGAATCCAGCATCCTCGATCAGTGACAGCTTCGTCGCGGTCTCGACAAAGTCATAGAAAAAGCTGGCGTCGGCAGCGTGGATCTTACCGGGAACATGCGTGAACTCGATCGGCATTGCCATCTCCTCCATCACGTTGGAATCAGGGCGCGCAAATGCACACCGGCATTCGGTTCATCAACTCCGGAATTTCTGCAAACGGCAGGCCGCTATCCCGAGGAAGCCTCGATGATCAGAGCCTTGACAATCAGGGGATCAGCCCCAGTACCACTGCCCCGGTGAATACAAACGCAAGGGCAAAGACGAGATAGGCGAAAGCACCGGCATAGGCCGGCCGCCACACCTGGTCGGAACCCAGCCTTTGGCCTTTGCGGGCAGTCTGAGCGTTCTGGCTATAGGACATATCGACCTCCGTCTCGGCGCTTAATCTATAAAATCAGTAGACTTTGTCGAGTGCTATTTTCGCGCGATCCTTAGAACAATTTTCTCCAAACGGCGGACAAGTTAGTGCTTTTACTGCTTAGCGCTGCCTTTTGCGGCATGCCGGGGTGACGGCAGGAAACGTCAGGTCCATGTGTCTGTGGCTCCTTGGCCATCCAATGGATGAGGGATAGCATCGCTTCAGCGGAAAGCCGCGACGTCACGGCAAGGCAGCAGGGAGCAAACCATGGGGACAAGACTGGCCGGCAAGGTCGCCATCATTTCGGGTGGCGCGACAGGAATGGGCGGTGCGGCCTCGGAGCTTTTCGCGGCCGAGGGCGCCAAGGTGGCGATCGTCGACCGCAACGGCGAAGCGGCGGCGGCCACCGCAGCGGCAATCAGGCAACGCGGCCATGTCGCCGAACACTGGGTCGCCGACGTATCGGATGAGGCGCAGGTCGAAGCGGCGGTGAAGGGCGCGACGGAAAAATTCGGCCCGGTCACGGTTCTGTTCAACCACGCCGGCACCCTCGTCATCAAACCCTTCCTGGAGACCACGCTGCAGGAATGGGACTGGCTGCATGCCGTCAATGTGCGTTCGATGTTCCTGATGACGCGTGCTGTGTTGCCCGGCATGATCGCCGCCGGCGGCGGGTCCATCGTCTGCACCTCGTCGATCTCCGCGGTGGCGGCGACGCCGATGGAGGTGCTTTACGACACCACCAAGGGCGCCTGCCATATGTTCGCGCGTGCCATCGCCGTCGAGTTCCGCGACCGCAACATCCGCTGCAATGCGGTCTGTCCAGGCTTCATCAGGACACCGCATGGCCTGCGCGAGGTCGCCGATCTCGACAAACTCGGCGTCGATGTCTCCGACGCGGCAATGGCGGCGCAGCAAGGGCGGATCGGCGAGCCGGAAGAGGTCGCGAAGGCAGCCCTGTTCCTGGCCAGCGACGAGGCCAGCTTCGTCAACGGCGCCCATCTGTTCGTCGATAACGGCTTCACCGCGATATGAAAGGCGAAGCGCCGCTACCGCTCTTCGCGCCGGAACGGCTTGAGCAGCGCCGACGGGGCCACCGCATTGCGCGACATCACCGCCATAGCGACGATGGTGAAGATGAACGGCAGCATCAGGAAGGCCTCGTAGGGGATATGGCCAAGCCCGCTCGCCTGCATACGCAACTGCAAGGCGTCAACGAAGGCAAACAGCAGTGCCGCGCCTGCCGATCGCCACGGATCCCAGCGGCCGAAAACGACGAGCGCGATTGCCACCCAGCCACGCCCCGAAACCACGCCGAAGGTGAAGGCGTTGAATTGCGCCATCGACAGGAAGGCACCGGCCAGTCCCATCAAGGCACCGCCGAGGATCACCGCCTGGAAGCGTGTTGCAATGACGCTGACGCCGGCAGAATCGGCGGCACGCGGGTTTTCGCCGACCATGCGCACCGCTAGGCCCCAAGGCGTGCGGTAGAGCACGAAGGCGGCCAGCGGTATGGCCAGCATCGCCATGTAGACCAGCGAAAACTGGTTGAACACCGCCGGCCCAAGCACCGGTATGTCGGACAGGATCGGGATCGGCAGCGTCTCGAACCCCTTGATGTTCGGTGGCACCGATTGCTGTCCGAAGATCAGCCGGTAGAGGAAATAGGCAAGGCCCGACGAGAACAGCGTCACGCCGATGCCGCAGACATGCTGGCTGAGGCCGAGCGCTACAGTGAACAGCGCGTGCACGGCGCCCATCAGCGCCCCGGTCAGCACCGCCGCGAGCACGCCAAGCCAAAGGCTGCCGCTGAGGCTCGCCGCGGTGAAGCCGGTCATCGCCGACAAAAGCATGATGCCTTCGATGCCGAGATTGAGCACCCCGGCGCGCTCGGAGAACATTTCGCCCAGCGTTGCGAAGGCCAGGGGCGTGGCGATGCGGATGATGGCGGCCAGGAAGCCGACCTGGAATATCTGCTCCAGCACCACGCTCATTTGGCTATTCCCACGCGACGGAGGCGATAGGCGGTGAACAGCAGCGCCACCAGCATGGCAAGCAATGCGGTTCCCTGAATAACATCGCTGAGGAAGGCCGGAACGCCGGTGGCCCTCGACATCGCCTCGGCGCCGGTCATGACGGCGGCAAGGAAGATCGCCGCCGGCACCACGCCGAGCGGATTGAGCCTCGCCAGCATGGCGACGACGATGCCGGAATAGCCATAGCCCGGCGAGATGTCGCTCATCACCTGGAAATGCACGCCGCCGACCTCGCCGACGCCGGCAAGGCCGGCCAATGCGCCAGACAGCAGCGCCGTCGAAATCAGCACCCGCTCGACATTGATGCCGCCATAGCGCGCCGCTTCCGGGTTTTCGCCGGTGACCCTGATGCGGAAGCCGAGCGTGGTGCGCGCGACCACGAACCAGATGACCGGTGCCGCGACCAGCGCCGCGACGACGCCGAGATGCAGCCGTGTGCCTTCGAGCAGCACCGGAAAATTGGCCGTATCCTCGATCGGCGGCGAGATCGGGTAGCCGCTGAAACTGTCCTTCCATGGCCCCTCGATCAGCGCCATCAGTGCATAGAAAATGACCGAGTTGAGCAGCAGTGAGCTGACCACGTCATCGACCCTGAATTTTACCCTCAGCGTGGCGGGGATCAGGGCGACGGCCGCGCCGGCGGCAGCGCCCGCCAGCGCCATCAGCAGCATGGCGAGCGGCCCCGGCATCGGGATTGCACCGACGGCACAGCTCGCCGCCGCACCAGCCAGCAATTGCCCTTCGGCGCCGATGTTCCAGAATTTGGCGCGGAAGGCGACTGCCACGGCCAGCCCGGTGAAGATCATCGGCGCGGCACGCACCAGCGTTTCGGTGATGGCGTAGCTGTCGCCCAAAGACGCCGAAAACATAACGCCATAAGCCTCGACGACGCCGGCGCCGGCCAGTGCGATGAGGCCGCTGCACAGGATCAGCGTCGCGCCGATAGCGAGCAGCGGCAGCGCCAGATTGAACCAGGCGGGCGTTGAGGTGCGGGCCTCGAGACGGAACATCAGGCATGGCCCTCCGCTCCGGTCATCATCAACCCGAGTCTGGCGATGCTGGCGTCGGCGCTGTTCAGCGTGCCGACGATGCGGCCTTCATACATCACCGCGATACGATCCGAGAGCATCAGCAACTCTTCCAGATCCTCGCCGATGACGATGATGCCGCAGCCCTTGGCGCGCATGTCGAGGAATTTTTCGTGGATGAAGCGCGCGGCGCCGATGTCGAGGCCGCGAGTCGGCTGCGAAACGATCAGCACCTTCGGATCGAAGGCGAGTTCGCGCGCCAAAAGCGCCTTCTGCAGATTGCCGCCGGAAAGCGCCCCGGCGCGCGTCATCGGCCCGGGGCAACGTATATCGTAGGCTTTGATCTGTGCCTCGGCGAAGGCGCGGATCCCATCCGGCTTGAGCAGGCCGTTGCGGCTGAACGCCGCCGTGCCGATGCGCGGCAGCACCATCGAATCGGCGAGCGGCAGATTGGTGACCAGCCCTGTCGTCATACGGTCTTCCGGGATGCGGCCGAGGCCGAGCGCCTGCACTGTGCTCGGCGAGAACCGCGAAACCGTTTTGCCGGCTATGGTCATCTTCCCGGCATCGGGCGCACGCACGCCGGAGATGACCTCGGCAAGCGCGCGCTGGCCATTGCCGGAGACGCCGGCGATGCCGAGGATCTCGCCGCCACGAACCGACAGCGAAACATCGCGCAGCGCCATGCCGGAATGATGCGATGTCGAGATACCGTCGAGGGTCAGCACGGCCGCACCCGGCATCGACGGTCCTCTGGCCGGAGGCACGATCTCGTGGCCGCACATCAGCCGCGCCATCTCCGAGGACGTGGTGCTGGCCGGCGCATCGACGCGGCCGGCAACGCGCCCATGCCGGAGCACGACGCAGCGATGCGTCAGCGCTCGCACCTCGTTGAGCTTATGCGAGATGAAAATGATGCCGAGCCCTTGTGCCGCCATCGAGCGCAGCGCCGAAAACAGCCCGTCGACCTCGGTTGGTGCCAACACCGCCGTCGGCTCGTCGAGGATCAGCAGCCTTGCGCCGCGAAACAGCGCCTTGACGATTTCGAGCCGCTGTTGCTCGCCGACCGACAGCGCCGAGACGGGGAGGTCCGGGTCGAGCGTCAGCCCGTGCTGGCGGCCGATCTCGGCGAGCCGCGCCAGCCCGCCGGCGCGGTCGATCCGGCCCGATCTGCCGGGAATGCCGATCAAGAGGTTCTCCAGCACCGAAAGCCGTGGTGCGAGATGAAAATGCTGGTGCACCATGCCGATGCCGACGGCCAGCGCATCGGCCGAACTGTTGATCGCCACCGACCGGCCCTGCACCAGGATCTCGCCGGCATCGGGCGCATAGGCGCCGAACAGCACGTTCATCAGCGTCGTCTTGCCGGCGCCGTTTTCGCCGAGCAGCCCGAGGATTTCACCCGGCGCGACGCTGAGATCGACGGCCTCGTTCGCCTTGACGGCGCCAAAGCTCTTGGAGATGCCGCGCATTTCAATAAGAGGGGCAGGCGTTGACAAGGGTGCTCCCGATCGGAATTGGCTTTACGGTTCAGCTTTGATCGACGGGAATGCGCTGCACCCCCCTCTGGCCTGCCGGCCATCTCCCCCTCAAGGGGGAGATCGGATGTCACTTCGGCTTTCGCAAATCGTCAGCGCTGAAGAAGAGGTGCTGTCGGCGAAGCTGCTAATCTCCCCCCTTGAGGGGGAGATGGCCGGCAGGCCAGAGGGGGGTGCGACAAGCGCCAGACCCCCAAAAGACAGCGCTCAGTCCGAGACCGGCGTATTCTCATCGACGTCGACGCGGAAATTGCCGTCGAGGATCTCCGCCTTCTTCTTCTCGACCAGTTCCTTGACCTCGGCCGGCAGCGTCTTGTCGAACTTGTGGTAGGGCGCGAGGTACGAGCCGCCCTTGGCCATGCGCGAGAAATCGCCGTAATCCTGCGCGGTGAAGACGCCGGCCTTGACCAGCTTGATCGCCTGCTCGACGGTCGGATACATGTCCCAGACCGGCCCGGTGATCACGGTGTCGGGGCCGAGGCTCGACTGGTCCGACATGTTGGAGATGGCGAGGATCTTCTTCTCCGCCGCCGCTTCGATGACGCCGAAGCGCTCGGCATAGATGACGTCGACGCCGGCGTCGATCTGGGCGACGGCCGCTTCCTTTGCTTTTGGCGGATCGAAGAACGAGCCGATGAAGGCGACCTTCTTCTTGATGTCGGGATTGACCTCCCTGGCGCCGGCAAAGAAGGCGTTGACCAGCCGGTTCACTTCCGGAATGCCCATCGCCGCGACGGCGCCGACCGTGCCCGATTTCGACATTTTTCCGGCGATCATCCCGGACAGATAGGCCGGCTCGTGAATCCAGTTGTCGAAGACGCCGAAATTCGGCTCGGCCGGCCCGGCGCCGGAGCCGAACAGGAAGGCGGTCTTCGGGAACTGCTTGGCGGTCCTGCGCGATTCGCGCTCGGCGGCGAAGGCATCGCCCAGCACCAGCTCATAGCCGCCCTGCGCATATTCGCGCATGACGCGGCTGAAATCGGCCGTCTGCACCTTCTCCGACCATTTGTATTCGATGCCGAGTTCCTTCTCGGCCTTCTGCAGGGCAACATGGATCTGGTTGTCCCACGGCTCCTCGATCGGCGTGGCGAAGATCGCCGCCACTTTCAGCTTCTTGGTCTTGGCAAAGGCGCTGCCCGGCAGCATCGCCGCCGCCAGGCCGAGCGCGCCCAGCTCCAGCACGTTGCGGCGCGAAAGCTCTTCGCGTTTCGATTGGATTCTGCTCTTCCCGTTGTCCATTGCATGCCCCTCTGATTGGCGCCGTGTCGAGCCGGCTCTCTTCTCTGGAATATCGGCGAAGGAACTATGGAACGGTGCCCGGCTTTTGTCCACATGGTCAAATTTGAGTGGGCGGAACGCGCCATTAAATGGCCCGGCAAATCGACGCTTGCTCACAATCGCTCCAGCGCCACGGCGATGCCCTGGCCAACGCCGATGCACATGGTGGCAAGTGCATAGCGGGCGCTGCGTTCGCGCAGCTCCAGCGCCGCCGTGCCGGTGATGCGCGCGCCGGACATGCCGAGCGGATGACCGAGCGCGATGGCACCGCCATTCGGGTTGACGTGCTCCGCATCCTCGGCAATGCCGAGCTGGCGCAGCACGGCGATGCCTTGCGAGGCGAAGGCCTCGTTGAGCTCGACGACATCGAACTGTTGTGGCTTCAGGCCGAGCCGGGCACACAGCTTCTGCGTGGCCGGCACCGGACCGATGCCCATGATGCGCGGAGCGACGCCGGCGGTGGCACCGCCGAGGATACGGGCGATCGGCGTCAACCCGTATCTTTTCGCGGCTGCTTCCGAGGCGACGATCAGCGCCGCGGCGCCGTCATTGACGCCCGAGGCATTGCCGGCCGTAACCGTGCCGCCTTGCCGGAACGGCGTCGGCAACTTGGCCAACGCTTCGATCGACGTGCCCCCGCGGGGATGCTCATCTCTGTCGACAACGACCGGATCGCCCTTGCGCTGCGCGATCGTCACCGGCGTGATTTCCTTTGCCAGCCGGCCATTGGCTTGTGCGGCTACAGCCTTGTCCTGGCTGCGCACGGCAAATGCGTCCTGGTCGGCGCGGGAGACAGCGAACTCTTCCGCCACGTTCTCGCCGGTCTCCGGCATCGAATCGACGCCGTATTGCTTCTTCATCAGCGGATTGATGAAGCGCCAGCCGATCGTGGTGTCGTAAATCTCGGCATTGCGCGAAAAGGCGGTCTCTGCCTTCGGCAGCACGAACGGAGCGCGGCTCATCGATTCGACGCCGCCTGATATCATCAGCTCCGCCTCGCCGGCCTTGATGGCGCGGGCAGCAATCATCACCGCATCCATGCCCGAACCGCAGAGACGGTTGACGGTCGAGCCCGAAACCTCCTTCGGCAGGCCGGCCAGCAGCAGCGCCATGCGCGCCACATTGCGGTTGTCCTCGCCGGCCTGGTTGGCGCAGCCATAGACGATGTCGTCGATGGCAGCCCAGTCGATGTTTGGATTGCGCTCGACCAGCGCCTTCAGAGGTATAGCGCCGAGATCGTCGGCACGGACCGCCGACAACGAACCGCCGAAGCGTCCGATCGGCGTGCGGATGTAGTCGCAGATATAGGCCTCGGCCATTATACAGCCTTCCCGGTTGCGCTGATGATTTCTGCTCCCGACCCAGCCATGTTGGCCGCATTCTCCTTGAGACGAAAGCACATCTCGCCGCCGGCCGTTAGGCCAAAGAGAATTTCAGCTGCCGCCCGCCGGGAGCGGCGGATCAGCCGATGCTTTCTCCACCGTCGATCACCAGCGCCTGGCCGGTCATGAAGGACGAGCGGTCGGAGACGAGGAACAGGATCGCTTCGGCGATTTCCTCCGCGCTGGCCCAGCGCTGCATGGGAATTTTGGTGCGGACATAGTTCTCGATCGCCGCCCGCCCGCCCATCTGCGCGATGAACGGCTCGTTGAAGGGCGTATCGACCCAGCCGGGGCACAGCGCGTTGATGCGGACATTGTGTTTGGCATAGTCGAGCGACATCTGCCGGGTCATCGCCACCACTGCATGTTTTGACGTTGCGTAGGCGATCATTTCGCGGTCGTAGAACACACCCGAATTTGAGGCGGTATTCAGGATCACCCCGCCGCCTTGCGCGATCATCGACGGCATGACCAGCCTGGCCGCCAGGAACTGCGCCCGCACATTGATCCGCCAGGAGGCATCCATGCCGTCGGCGCCGACTTCGGTCAGCGTGCCGCCGACCTGGATCCCGGCATGATTGTGCAGGATGTCGATCCGCCGATGCCGGCCCAGCGTTCTCGCAATGAGCTGCTCGACCGCCGCATCCTCGCCGACGTCGGTGGCGACGGCCTCGGCCCGACCGCCCGCCGCACGAATGTCGGAGGCGGTTGCTTCCCCCGCCGCCTGGTCCCTGTCGGCGATCACCACGAGCGCACCTTCCCTGGCCATCATCATGGCGCCGGCACGCCCGATCCCCGACCCGGCACCCGTCACCACGGCGATGCGATCTCTCAGAATCATGTTTTTTATCTTTCAGTGTGATGGTTTTCGTTGCCGCAGTTGCCATTGGGCAAGCACCACGAGCAGAACGGAGGCGACGAGCACGATCGTCGCGATGGCATTGATCTCCGGCGTGACCCCGCGCCGGATCGAGGCGAAGACATAGATCGGCAACGTCGTCTGTGCGCCGGCGACGAAGAACGCGACGATGAAATCGTCGAAGGAGAATGTGAAGGCGAGCAGGAAGCCGGCGATCACCGCCGGCATGATCTGCGGCAACACGATGCTGCGGAACGTCGTCAGCGGGGTGGCGTAAAGATCGCTCGAGGCCTCGACCAGATTGCGGTCGAGGCTGCCGAGGCGCGTGCCGACAATCATCGCCACCAGCGCCATCGAAAACAGCCCGTGCGCGGCGATGATCGAGCCATAGCCGAGCGCCAGGCGCGGTGGCTGGTCGTTCGGCCACAGCGAAGCGACAAACGGGTTGACCACCCCGAATAGCTGGACCAGCGCGACCAGCGTCGAGATGCCGATGACGACACCAGGAACGACGATCGCAGCACCCAAAAGCGCATCGAACACGGCTCGCGTCCGCGCCCCGACACGCGCCAGGCCAACCGCGGCGGCCGTGCCGCACAGCGCCGCCAGCAAGGCGCTGGTCGTGGCGATGAACAGGCTGTTCTTCAGCGCTTCGACCAGGAACGGGTTTGCTAGTGCCTTGCCGTACCATTGCACCGAGAAGCCAATGAACTCGCTGGCGTGGTGGCCGGCGTTGAACGAAAACAGCACTACCAGCGCGATCGGCAGGTAGAGAAAGGCAAAGACCGCAACGACGAAGGCACGCATCAGATCAGGTCCACCCGGCGGGCACCCGAAAGCCGGATCGAAATGCGGTTCGCGGCAAGCAGCACGACCACTGAAACCGCCACAAGTGTGATGGCGATTGCCGATCCGAATGGCCAATTGCGCGATTGCAGGAACAGATCGACCAGCGCGTTGCCGATGAAGAAGACCTTGCCGCCGCCGAGTAGCGTCGGGATCAGATATTCGCCGAGCAGCAGGATCATGACCAGCGAGAAGCCGGTCATCACACCTGGCAGCGACAGCCGCAGCGTCACGCCGAGGAATGTCGAGATCGGCGTCGCGCCGAGATCGGCGGAGGCCTCCAGCAGCCGGCGGTCGAGCCGCTCGAGGCTGACATAGATCGGCAGGATCATCAGCGGCAGATAACCATAGACGATGCCGAGCAGAACCGCTCCCGGCGTGTTGATCAGCCGCACGTCCTCCATCCCGACATAGGCCAGGAGAGCTGGGATGCCGCGCCCGCCAAGCACATACATCCAGGCATAGGTTCGCATCAGCAGGCTGGTCCAGAACGGGATGACGACAAGCGCCAGCAGGATCAGCCGCCACCGTTCCGGCGCGCGCAAAGCGAGGTAATAGGCGACCGGATAGGCAACGAGAAGACAGGCCAGTGCGCCCGCCGGCGCCAGCACCATGGTGTTCCAGAAGGCGGTCGCCCGCGCCGGAAGATTGGCAAACTGCGCCAAGGTGAAAGCGGCCTGATAGCCGCCTTCCGGCGCCCGCTCGCCGACGCTGAAAACGGCAATCGCCACGAACGGCAAAACTAAAAACACCACCAGCCACGCAGTTGCTGGACCGAGCAGCAGGGCGGTCAGGAGATTGTGACGAAGGACATTGCTGCGCATTGAAAAAACCGCCCCGGTGCCGGCGGACATCTGTCCGCCGGGGAGTTGCCTGCATCGAGCCTGTAGCCTGCCAGGTTCAAGCCGACTTGAAGCGTGCCATCAATTCGGCCCGGCCCGGATCGGTTAGCGTTGCGGCCGCACCGAATTCGAGCGGCTTCAGCAGATCCGCCGCCGGATAGAGGATCGGATTGTCCAGCACCTCCTTGGGCAGCAGCGCGTTGACCCGCGCATCGGTGGAAGGCGCGCCGTTGGCCAGGTGCTCCTTGACCGCGACTTTCGGGTTCATCAAATAGTTGAGCAAGGCATAGCCGGCAGGCTTGTTCGGCGCATCCTTGGGTATTGCGTAGAAGTCGGTCCAGATCTCGCCGCCTTCCTTGCCAAGCACGTAGGCGATTTCGGGGATGTCGCGGTGGAGCTGCGCCCCGTCATTGGTCCAGCACATCGTCATCCAGGCGTCGCCGGCACGCATCGACGGCTGGTAGTCGCTGGAGACCGCGAACAGATGCGGCTTGACCTTCAGCAGCAATTCCTCCGCCTTGGCGAGTTCGTCCGGCTTCAGCGAGTTGAACGAGAAGCCGAAATATTTCAGCGCGTTGCCGATCGTGGTCAGCTGGTAATCATGAACCATGGTCCGGCCGTCGCCCTCCGCCATGGCCGTGTCCCAGAATTCCTTCCAGCTTGTCATCGGCTTGGTCAGTTTCTTGGTGTTGACGGCAAAGCCGGTGGTGCCCCAATTCTTCGGCACCGCGTAGGTCACGCCATCGATCGTGCCTT
The DNA here is from genome assembly GCF_040319815.1 of Mesorhizobium sp. M0854. Lineage (NCBI taxonomy): Bacteria > Pseudomonadati > Pseudomonadota > Alphaproteobacteria > Hyphomicrobiales > Phyllobacteriaceae > Mesorhizobium > Mesorhizobium sp. M0854. Next base: position 345,736 of record NZ_JAMYOL010000004.1, on the reverse strand, counting down.
CCCCAGTGAAGCGCGGGTCTTCTTGCGAGCCGTCATAATTGGCAAGCTTGGCCATATCCAGCGCCTCGATGATGCCAAGCTTCTTGTAAGTCGAGATCGTGTAGTTGGTCGGAACGAAAAGGCTCCAGCCCGAGGCGCCGGCCTGCAGCTTGGCCAGCATCTCCTCGTTTGACCCGAACACGTTCACCTCGACGGCAACGCCGGTTTCGGCCTTGAAATTCTCGAACGTCGCCGGGTCGTGATAATTGGGCCAGGTGGCAATCGACATGCGGTCGCCAAGCCCCTCCTGGGCGAAGGCTGGCGACGGCATGATGCCGAGTTCGCGGGCCATTACTGCCGTTGCGATGCCTAGGCCGGTGAGGCCAAGGAACTCGCGGCGGCCGATGGAACCGCGCTTGAGGCGCATCAACTGGTCGACGAATTTTTCAGGGCTTATCGGCAGTCCGTCACGATACGATTTCGACATTTTTGTTTTCCCTCTGGTTGGTCCCGTTATTCTCCGGAAACGCCAGCGGCGTTCCGGCTGTAAAGCCGACGGCGACGGGTTCACCCGGCTTGAAGAGATTTCCACCGCCAACCAGATGATCGGCCTTGGCGAGCAGTGTCCCGATGCCTTGGACCTCGATTGCATATTCCGCGGTGGAACCGAGAAAGATCCGGTTGCGGACAAGCCCGTTCAGCCGGCCGCTTCCGGGCGCGCCGAGACTTAAGGATTCAGGACGCAGGCTGACCGAGACGGCTTCGCCCTGGGCTAGCGAAGTGCGCTTGCGCGCGGCGATGACGGTGCCGTCGGCAAGCGCTATCTCGACGAGCTTGCCCGAGAGCCCGACGACCTTGCCGCTCAAGAGATTGGTCTTGCCGACGAAATCGGCGACGAAGAGGTCGGCGGGTTCGTCGTAGATTTCGCTCGGCTGCCCAAGCTGGACGATGCGCCCGCCATTCATGACGCAGACGAAATCGCTCATCGACAGTGCCTCTTCCTGATCGTGGGTGACCAGGACGAAGGTGATGCCGATCTCGCGCTGCAGGTTCTGCAGCTCTATCTGCATGTCGGTGCGCAGCTTCTTGTCGAGCGCCGCCAGGGGCTCGTCGAGCAGCAGCACCGCCGGCTTGTTGACCAGCGCCCGCGCCAGGGCGACACGCTGCTGCTGGCCGCCGGAAAGCTCATGGATCTTGCGGCGTCCATAGCCCGCAAGCCGAACCATGGCGAGCGCCTCGCCTGCCTTCAGGCTGATCTCCCGCGACGACAGGCGCGGCCGCGCCTGGCGTAGGCCATAGGCGACGTTGTCCGCCACATCCAGATGCGGAAACAACGCATATTGCTGGAACACCATGTTGACCGGCCGCCGATAGGGCGGCGTGCCGGCCATGTCGCGGCCACGGATGAATACCACACCTTCGCTTGGCTGTTCGAAACCGCCGATCATGCGCAAACAGGTTGTCTTGCCGCAGCCGGACGGCCCGAGCAACGCGACAAAGGCAGACGGCGGGATGGCAAGATCGATGCCGCTGACCGCGATCACGCTGCCGTAGCGTTTGGTGACCCCGCGAAACTCGATGTCGGGCACTGCGGTCAAAGCTGCGGGCTCCAGCGGCTAGTTGGTCTCGAAACGCTATCAGAGCCAATGGCGGCTAGTATATACCTCCCAGGTGGTATATTTCGTCTATTTTCTCGTATGGAGGGGTATGAATTGGGCGTTTCACGCAGCGATGAATACAGCCGGCTCGCTGCGCTCATCGCAGCGACGCGGGAGACGAGCGGCGAGCTTTTCGGCAAGGCGATGGTCGCCTGGCTCCGCCAGCATGTCAGCTTCGATCATTGCGTGATCTTCGGCTATCGCGGCGCCTCACGCCCGCCGCTGCTGTTCGAGACATTCTCGCCGGCCGAAAGCCACGTCTTCGTTGCGCTCTATCAGGAAGGGCCTTATCTGCTCGATCCGTTCCACCATGCGGCAGTCGAGCGCAAGGAAGGCTTTTGGCGCATGCGCGAATTGGCGCCGGATCGCTTCTATGCCAGCGAATATTACCGCTCCTATTACAGCCAGACCAGGCTTGCGGAGGAGGTCGGCTTTTTCGTGCCGCTGCCGGGAAAGGACGCGCTGGTGGTCTCGCTAATGCGATTGCGCGCTTCGGGGCCGTTCGGAACCGCCGATGCCAGGTTGCTGCGCGACATGGCGCCTGCGGTGATCAGCCTCGTCAGGCTACGCTGGCCTACCCTTCCGGCTGACGGACCGGTTGGGACGAAGCAAGACGAGGCGATTACTCCGGTCAGTGAGTTCGAACGTGCTCACATCTGGAAGAGCCTTTCGCTCACGCCGCGCGAACAGCATGTCGTCGATCTGGTGCTTCAGGGCCATTCCACGGAATCGATTGCCAGGGCGATGCGCATCGTGCCGGGAACCGTAAAAGTTCATCGCCGCAACATTTACCGCAAGCTCAAGATAAAGTCGCAGGCGGGTCTGTTCGCGCGTTTTGTCGAGATCATGGACGCACGGATTCGGTAGTCCCAAGTTCAGCCGGCAGCGCCGTCCCAGGAACCGGTTTCGGCCATTTGCCTGAGCCGGGGTGCCACTCGAAAGACATCCTTGCCGGTCTGCTGGTGCCAGTGATCCAGCCGCTGGATGATCTTGTCCACGCCTTCGAGGCTCGCCCAGAACATCGGCCCGCCCTTGCCGACCGGGAAGCCGTAGCCGTTGACCCAGACGACGTCGATATCGGAGGCGCGGGCGGCAATCTTTTCCTTGAGGATTTTGGCGCCCTCGTTGATCATCGGATAGAGCGTCCGCTCGATGATCTCCTCGGCGCCGATCGCGCGCGGTGCAATACCGCGCTCGGCAGCCTTGTTGCGGATCAGCGCCTCGACATCGGGATCGGGCAGCGGCGTGCGCGAACCGCCTTCGTAGCGATAGAAGCCGCTGCCGGTCTTCTGGCCGAAATGTCCCTGTTCGCACAACGCATCGGCGATCACGGCCGTCTGGCCACTCGCCTTGCGGTTGCGCCAGCCTATGTCGAGGCCGGCGAGATCGCTCATCTCGAACGGCCCCATCGGCCAGCCGAAATCGGTGAACACCTGGTCGACCTGGCGCGGCATTGCGCCTTCCAGCAGAAGCGTCTCCAGTTCCGCACCGCGCGCCGCCAGCATGCGGTTGCCGACGAAGCCGTGGCAGACGCCGACGACGACCGGCACCTTGCCGATCCGCCGTGCCAGATCGACGATGGTCGCCAGCACGTCGGGCGAAGTCTTGTCGGCGCGGACGATTTCCAAAAGCTTCATGACGTTAGCCGGCGAAAAGAAATGCATGCCGAGGAGATCTTGCGGCCGCGACGTCGAAGCGGCGATTTCGTTGACATCGAGATAGGAAGTGTTGGTGGCGAGGATCGCGCCCGGTTTGGCCACGGCATCGAGCCTGCCGAAGACATCCTTCTTGACCGCCATCTCCTCGAACACGGCCTCGACGATCAGGTCGCAATCGGCAAGATCGGCATAGTCGGTGGAACCCTTGAACAACCCAAGCCGTTGGCGCTTGGCGTCTTCGCTCAGCGAGCCGCGGATGACGGAAACGGCATAATTCTTGTTGATCGTCGCCAGCCCGCGCTGCAAGGCCTCGTGTGTCGCTTCCAGCAAGGTCACGGCGACGCCGCCGTTGGCGAACGCCATGGCGATGCCGCCGCCCATCGTGCCGGCGCCGATGACGCCGACCCGGGCGATCTTGCGCCTGACGACGTCCTTGCCGGCAATCTTTGCCGCCTCACGTTCAGCGAAGAACAAATGCCGCTGCGCGCGTGATTGGTCCCCGGCGACAAGTTTGACGAACAGGTCGCGCTCCGCCGCCAGCGCTTCGTCGAAGGGCAGCGTCAGGGCGTTGCGAACCGACTGCGCACAGGCGATCGGCGCCTCGAGGCCGCGTGCTTTGCCGGCAAGCACTGCCGCTTCCTTGTCGAACGCCGGCAAGTCGGCCTGGTCGAGGCGATCATTGCGGTCGCGCACCGGCGTGAACGGACCGCCTTTCGCGGCCGTTTCGTTGGCGAAACTCACCGCTTGCGCGGTCAGGTCGCCATCGAAGACGGCATCCACCAGGCCGGCGGCGAGCGCCTCGGCCGCACCGATAGGCGTTCCCGAAACGATCATGTTGAGTGCCTTCAGCGGACCAACCAGGCGCGGCAGGCGAACCGTGCCGCCGCCGCCCGGCAGCAGGCCGAGCTTGACTTCCGGCAGGCCGAGCCTTGCCGTTCGGTCGGCAACACGGAAATGGCAGCCGAGCGCCAGTTCCAGGCCGCCGCCGAGCGCAGTGCCGTGAATGGCCGCGACCGTCGGCTTGGCGATGGTTTCCAGCATGGCGACTAGGGCGCCCAGGTCCGGTTGCCGCGCCGGCTTGCCGAATTCGGTGATGTCGGCGCCGGCGACGAAGGTCCGCCCGGCGCATGCTATCACGATTGCTCCGACCGACGGCTCGTCGCGCAGGGAAAAGAGCGCCTGCATCAGCGGCTCGCGCACATGGAAGCTCAGCGCGTTGACCGGCGGATTGTCGATGCTCACCACCGCGACGTTGCCGTGCCTTGTAGTGCTGACGAAATCGGACACGCAAACCTCACGCAATGATGTTGGCCAATAGCGCGACGGGATTTACAGCGCTGGCATGCGGATGGGAACCACGTGTTTTGCGGGCCGCATCGATATCCCCTCGCCGCCGGGTGGCCTTGCCTTAGCGCAGCGCCTTCTGCCCACCGGCGGCGGTGATGACGCCGACGATGATCAGCCCGGTCAGCACCAGGCGGACGCCGACGCTGACGCCGAACGTGTTGAGCATGGTCAACAGCAGCACCAGGAACAGCGCCGCGCCCCAGACCCCCGGCACATTAGCCTTGCCGCCCGCCACCGACGTGCCGCCGATGACGACGACGGCGATCGAGGCCAGCAGATACTCATTGCCGATATCGACATTGGCGCCGCGGAAATAGCCGGCGAGCAGTGCGCCGTCGAGGCCGCCGAGCGCGCCCGACAGCGTGTAGGTGAGGAAGCGGGTGCGGCCGACATTGACGCCGGCCAGCCAGGCAGCGCGGATGTTCTGGCCGATCGCCAGCACCGAGCGTCCGTAGATCATGCGCTGCAAAACGATGCCGGCGCCGATGGTGAACAGCACGGTGAGGATCGCCAGCACCGGGATGCCGAACACCTGCCAGTTGGTGAAGTCGGCAAAGCCCGGCGGCGGCTTGATCTGCAGGCCCCGCCCATAGCTGATATCGACCGACTGGATGACGAAGCTGGCCGACAGCGTCGCGATGATCGGCGGAATGCGCAGCGCCCAGATCAGCAGATAGTTGACGGCGCCGATCGCCATGCCGCAGGCCAGCGCGGCCAGCAGCCCGACCGCGATCATCGCATCATTGCCGTCCATGACCTTCATGGCGACGGCGCTGGCAAGGCCGATATTGGCCGGCAGCGACAGGTCGACATTGCCCGGCCCGAGCGTGATGACGAACATCTGCCCGACGCCGACGATGACGGTGAAGACGGCGAGCGACAGCGCCGCCGTGATCATGCCGCCGCCGCCATAGCCGCCGGTGAAGGCGATGGTTGCCAGCCACACCAGCAGCGCCCCGAAGAACGACCAGATCCAGGGTCTGGCGAGCAGTGCCCGCAGCGATGCCATGCTCACCTCTCCCTGCGGCTGATCAGCACCCGCGCCGCCAGCACGATGATCAGGATGGCGCCGTTGGCGGCGACCTGCCAGTCGGGCGGAATGTGCATGAACGTCAAGAGGGGCGATGCCGCCAGCGCCAGCGTCAGCGCGCCGATGACGGCGCCGATCGGCGACACCCGGCCGCCGACGAACTCGCCGCCGCCGAGGATGACGCCGGCGATCGAAAGCAGCGTGTAGCCATTGCCGATATTGGCATCGGCCGAGGTGGTGATGCCGATCAGCGCCATGCCGGACAAAACGCCGAACAGGCCGGTCAGCGCAAACAGCGCGATCTTGGTGCGCAGCAGCGACCAGCCGGCGCGCTTGAGTGCGGCTGAATTGCCGCCCGATCCACGCAGGATGACGCCGTAGGAGGTACGCATCAGGCCAAAGTGGACGACGGCTGCGATCAGCAATGCCGCGATGATCGGGAACGGAATGAAGGGTGGCTTGAAGGCCATCAGCGCCAGCAGCCAGTCCGGCGCCTTGCCGCCGGGCTTGGGCAGGATGAGGATGGCCATGCCCTGCCAGACAAAACTCATGCCGAGCGTCACCACGATAGAGGGCAGGTTGCGCAGATGGATCAGCGCGCCGAGCAGCGCGTAGACGCCGATCGACCCGAGCAGGATCACGACGCCGAGCAGCGGCGCGTCCTTCAGCCATGTCGCCGTCACGCAGCCGACGAAGCCGACAAAGGTGCCGATCGACAGATCGAGCTCGTTGCCGGCGATGACGAACATCTGCGCGATCGTCGCCAGAGCGATCGGGATCGCCAGATTGAGCATCAGGCTGAAACCGAAATAGCTGATGGCGCGCGGGTTGAGCCAGGCGATGGCGATGAGCACCAGCGCCAGCGACAGTGCCGGCAGCAGGCTGCGCAGCATGCGCGCCCGCCTGGTGGCGCGAGCCGAAGATTTTAGCCCATTCTCGACGGATACCGCTGTCATCTCAGGCCGCATCGCCGAACGACGACTGGATGATCTTTTCCTCCGTCAGTTCGTCGCGACGAAGGTTGGCGACGATCCGGCCGTTCTTGAACACATAGATGTGGTCGCAATTGTCGAGCTCTTCGGTTTCGGTGGTGTACCATAGGAAAGTGCGGCCATGGCGAGCCTCCTCGCGCACCAGGTCGTAGACTTCAAGCTTGGTGCCAATGTCGACGCCGCGCATCGGATCGTCCATCAGCACGATCTTGGCGTCGGAGCCGAGCGCCCGCGCGAACAGCGCCTTCTGCTGGTTGCCGCCGGACAGCGAGAAGATGTTGTTGTTCATGTCGGGCGTACGGATGCCGATTTTCCGCTGCCACAACTCGGCGAGCTCGGCTTCGCGCTGCGGCGAGATCAAGAGGCCGTTGCGCAATCGCGCCAGCGAACGGATGCCAATGTTCTCGGCAATCGACCATTGCGGAAAAATCCCGTCCGACTGGCGGTCGCCGGCAACCAGCGCCACCGGCGCGGTGACCTCGATGCCGGTCTTGGCACGGGAAGCTGCAGCAAAGATAGCCAGCAAAAGATCGGTCTGCCCATGCCCGGCAAGTCCGGCAAGGCCGATGATTTCACCTGCACGGGCGACAAGCTCGTTGCCGTCCTGCTGTCGCGCCGGACGCGCCCGGACCCGCAGCGGGCCGGGCTCCGGCTTGCCGCTCGCAATCTCTGCGGCGGTCTTCTCGCGCGCCTCCGCTCCGCCCATCGCCGTCATCAGCCTGTCGCGGTCGAAGGCGTCGGCCTGCCCGGCGGCGGCCACCTTGCCGTCGCGCATCACCACGATGCGGTCGGCATTTCCGAGCACTTCGCCCAACACATGCGAGATCAGGATGCAGCTCTTGCCGGCGGCGATGAAGCGGCGCACGAACGCCAGCAGCTGGCCGGCGGTATGCGCGTCGAGCGAGGATGTCGGCTCGTCGAGGATAACCAGCTCGAGCGGCTCCTGCGTGACCGTGAAGGCGCGCGCCACCTCCACCATCTGCCGGCTGGTGATGGAAAGATCACCGACGATGTCGGATGCCGAGATGCTGTGGCCGGGGAAGATCTCGTCGAGCTTGGCGGCGATCAGATCGGCCGCCTTGCGCCGCCAGCCGAAGCCATGCAGCGACGCGTGGTTGATCCGCGTGTTCTCGGCGACGCTGAGGTTCGGGCAGAGCGACAGCTCCTGGAACACACAGCGTATGCCGAGCTGCTGCGCGCGCGGCACCGAATAACTTGCCTCGACACCGCCGCGGACCGCGATCTGCCCGCTGTCGGGGGCAAGCGTGCCCGCCACCATATGCATGAGCGTCGATTTTCCGGCGCCGTTATGGCCGACGAGACCGACGCATTCTCCGGCACGAACGCTGAAATCGACACCGGCGAGCGCCCTGACGGCGCCGAAATGTTTTTCGGCTCCGACCAGTCTTATGATGTCCAAACTGACGGCGCCGAAAAGCTTTTCGGCGCCGTCCGGCCTGATGATGTCTGCATTGGCCTCCGGCATCCCTCAACGATACCCGGTTATCCGTGGCGGCAACAATAGTGCCATGCTCACTTGATGTTGGCCTTGATCGCCGCGATGGCGTCTTCCTGCGTGTATTCGTGGCTGGCGACGCCGCCCTTCGGAATCTTCGGCAGCGCGGCCTCGAAATCGTCCTGGGTGAAGGCAAGATAGGGCACCAGCAGGTCGTGCGGCACGTCGGTGCGGCCGTCGAGCACCTGCTGCGCCACCCAGAAGGCAAGCGTCGATACGCCCGGTGCGATCGATGCCGACCAGGTCTTGTAACCGTCCTTTTCCTTCTGCTCCTTCCACCACTGCAACTCGTCCTGGCGATTGCCCATGATGATGGTCGGGCGTGGCTTGCCGGCGGCGGCGAAAGCCTGCGCCGCGCCGTAGCCGTCACCGCCCTGGTCGACGACCCCGACAACATCCGGCAGCGAAGGCAGGATCGTCGCTACGGCTTTCTGTGCCGTGGTCTGGTCCCAGTCGCCGGTCACCGAGCCGACGATCTTGAACTCGGGATGGGCAGCGACGCCTTCGAGGATGCCGGCATGGATGGCATCGTCGATCGAGGTGCCGGCGAGGCCGCGGATTTCCAGCAGGTTGCCGCCCTTGGGCTGGAACTTGGCCATCTGCTCGACTTCCTGCTTGCCCATGTCCTTGAAGTCGACGACGACGCGGTAGGCGCAGGGTTCGGTGACGATACCGTCGAAGGAGACGACGACGATGCCGGCGTCGCAGGCCTGCTTGATGGCGCCGTTGAGCGCATCCGGAGACGCCGCGTTGATGACGATCGCGTCATAGCCCTGCAGGATCAGGTTCTGCACCTGGGCTGCTTGCGTCGGCACTTCCTTGTCGGCCGTCGTGAAGACGTCCGCGGCGCCGACCACCTTGTCGGCAACCGCCTTCTTGGTAACGATGGCGTAGCTGTCCAGCATCGCCTGCCGCCAGGAATTGCCGGCGTAATTGTTGGAGAAGGCGATTTTCTTGCCGCTGGTATCGGCAAGCGCGGTACCTGCGGCGAGCATCGCCGCAAGAGCCCCCAAAGCGAATATTTTCCTCATGTCATACTCCTCCCGTGAGTTGCTGTCTTACTGGTGGTTAATGGCTGGCTGGTGGGTATTGGTTGATACGCTCACAATCTTGTTTTTTATCTATTATCAGACAAATGCAGATAGGCGGCAAGCTGTCAACATCAAACCATGGCCGGCGATCAACTTGCGGTGCAATCATTGAAACCGGTTCGACTCCTGGTCTAGGGATGGCACTGGAGACCGATTGAATGGCAACGAACCTTGCCCCGGGTGCACCCGGCATTCCGGCACGCTGGACGTCGAGCGCCAAGAGCGGCGTCGGCACCGCGCTCTCACCGGCCTGCCCGATCTGGTTCACCATCAGCCACGGTATCCTCAACGAGATCTACTACCCGCGCCTCGATAGCGCCTGCACCCGCGATCTGGGGCTGATCGTCACCGGACGCGACGGCTATTTCTCGGAAGAAAAACGCGACGCCGAACACAGTATCGAACCCCTGGCGGACGGGGTGCCTGCCTACCGGCTGGTCAACACCGCAAGCGATGGAACCTACAGGATCGAAAAGCGCATCCTGACGGATCCGGAACGTCCCGTCTTGCTGCAGGAGATCATGTTCACGCCGCTCAAAGGCGCGGCCGCCGACTACCGCGTCTACGCGCTGCTGGCACCGCACCTCGTCAACGCCGGCATGGGCAACACCGCCTGGATCGACGACCATGAAGGACAGCCTGTCCTGTTTGCATCGGGACGCGGCACCTGCCTGGCGCTCGCCTCGTCGTTGCCGTGGAAGGCGTGCTCGGCCGGCTATGTCGGCGTCTCCGACGGCTGGCAGCAGCTTGGTCAAGGCGGCCGGCTCGATCCGGCCTGCCGCAGGGCCGAGGATGGCAATGTCGCGCTGACCGGCGAGATCGCCTTTTCGGCCGCAAACCCAAAAATATTGCTGGCGCTCGGCTTCGGCACGACGCCGCAACAGGCGGCGGAAACCGCTTTCGCCAGCCTGAGGCAAGGTTTTGAGCCCGCAGCCGGATCCTACGTCGACAAATGGCGCCAATGGCAGGCCGGTTTGCTGCCGCTGGACCGGCATGCGGCGTCCGGCCTCAACAGCTACCGCCTCAGCACGGCGGTGCTGGCGACACACCGGTCGTCCGCCGGAGCAGCCGTTGCCAGCCTGTCGATCCCGTGGGGCTTCAACAAGGGCGACGACGATCTCGGCGGCTATCACCTGGTCTGGCCGCGCGATCTGGTCGAAACCGCCGGCGGCTTCCTCGCTGCCGGCGACCCGGCGGAAGCCTTGCGCATCCTTGGCTATCTGCGCTCGATCCAGCAGCCGGACGGCCATTGGCCGCAGAACGCCTGGCTCGACGGATCGGCCTATTGGCCGGGCATCCAGATGGACGAATGCGCCTTCCCGCTGCTGCTTGCCGACGCACTGCGCCGCGCCGGCCATTTGCCGCCTGCCGCACTCTCCTCCTTCATGCCGATGATCGAGCGCGCTGCCGCCTATGTCGTGCGCAACGGCCCGGTCACCGGCGAGGACCGCTGGGAAGAAGACGCCGGCTACAGCCCGTTCACGCTTGCCGTCGAGATCGCCGCATTGCTGGCGGCTGCCGACATCTTCGATACCGCCGGCAAAACAGAGCCGGCAAACTATCTGCGCGAAACCGCCGATGTCTGGAACGATCAGATCGAGCGCTGGACCTACGTCGCCGGCACCGCCGCATGCGAGCAAGCCAGCGTCGAAGGCTACTATGTCCGCATCGCGCCGCCCGACAAAGCCGGCGCGGCATCGCCGAAAGACGGCTACGTCCCGATCAAGAACCGCCCGCCGGCCGATACGGACCGGCCGGCCAAGGCGATCGTCAGCCCGGATGCGCTGGCGCTGGTCCGCTTCGGCCTCAGGGCGGCCGACGATCCGCGCATCCTCGACACGGTCAAGGTCATCGACGCGCAATTGCGCTGCGAGCTGCCGCAGGGCCCGCTCTGGTACCGCTACAATGGCGACGGCTATGGCGAGCATGCCGACGGCGCGCCCTTCGATGGAACCGGCCGGGGCCGGCCCTGGCCGCTGCTGGTCGGCGAGCGCGCTCATTACGAGTTGGCGGCAGGCCGCAGGGATAGTGCGGCAAGCCTGCTCAGGACGTTCGAGAACTCTGCCGGACCGGGCGGCCTGCTACCGGAGCAGGTCTGGGACGGTCCCGACATGCCGGAGCGCGAATTGCGGCATGGCGGGCCCTCCGGCAGCGCCAAGCCGCTGGTCTGGGCGCATTCCGAGCACATCAAGCTGCTGCGGTCGCTGCGCGACGGCACGGTGTTCGACATGCCGCCGCAAGGGGTCAAGCGCTATATCGAGGGCAGGACGGTGTCGCGCTTCAGGGCATGGCGTTTCAACCACAAGATCCGTACCATCCCGGCAGGCAAGGCGCTGCGCATCGAACTTCTGGCCCGGGCGGTGGTTCATTGGAGCAGCGACAATTGGGCAACCGTCCATGACACCGAGACCACCGCGAATGCTTTCGGCATCCATCTTGCGGAATTGCAGGTTGCCGAGATTGCTCCGGGCAATAGCCCGGGCAATAGCATTGTCTTCACTTTCTTCTGGCCCGACAGCGGCCATTGGGAGAATGCTGACTTTTCTGTCGGCATCGGCGATACCGGATAGAACATGATCCCGCAGAGTGGAGACCGGTTTTTGGAAAAGATCATGCTTCAATCACAGCGCCACTAGATCATCGATCCCTCAAGTAAGGCAGGACGAGACCATGCAGATAGGAATGATGGGACTGGGCCGGATGGGCGCCAACATGGTTCGGCGCCTGCTGCGCGATGGCCACGAATGCGTCGTCTACGATATTAACCCGGCGAGCGTCGCCGCGCTTGTGAGCGCCGGCGCGGTCGGAGCCGCCTCGATGGAGGAGTTCGTCGGCAAGCTGGCGAAGCCGCGCAGCGCCTGGCTGATGCTGCCTGCGGCGATCACCGGCAAGATCGTCGACCAGGTGGCTGCCCTGATGGAGCCGGGCGACATCATCATAGACGGCGGCAATTCCTATTATCACGAGGCCGTCGACCACGCCGCGCGCCTCGCCTTGAAAGGCTTGAGCTATGTCGATGTCGGCACCAGCGGCGGCGTCTGGGGCCTCGAGCGCGGCTACTGCCTGATGATCGGCGGCCCCGACAGCGCGGTCCAGCATCTCGATCCGGTCTTCGCAACGCTGGCGCCAGGCGCCGACGCCGCTTCGCCCGCCCCTGCCAAGGATGCCGGAACCTCGCCCTTCGGCTATCTCCACTGCGGACCAAGCGGCGCCGGCCATTTCGTCAAGATGATCCATAACGGCATCGAATATGGCGTCATGGCCGCCTATGCCGAAGGCATGAACATCCTGAAATCGGCGAATGCCGGCAAACGGCAGCGCACCGCCGATGCGGAAACCAGCCCGCTGGAAAACCCGCAATATTACCAGTTCGACATCGACATCGCTGAAGTGGCCGAGGTCTGGCGGCACGGCAGCGTCATCGGCTCGTGGCTGCTCGACCTGACGGCCGGCGTACTGAAGGCCGATTCGTCGTTGACGCAGTTCGGCGGGCGGGTCTCGGATTCCGGCGAAGGCCGCTGGACGCTGAAGGCGGCGATCGACACCGGCGTGCCGGCGCCGGTGCTGTCCTCGGCGCTGTTCGACAGGTTCTCCTCGCAAGGCGAATCCGAATTCGCCGACAAGCTTCTGTCCGCCATGCGCTATGCCTTTGGCGGCCATGTCGAAAAACCCAAGGCCGGTTCGTGACGGGCGACAGGGAGGCACGCCCATGAGCCAGGAACGATCGGACACGCTGGTGCTTTTCGGCGCCACCGGCGATCTCGCCCACAAGAAGATCTTCCCCGCCCTTTACGCCATGGTGGCCAAAGGGACGCTGAACGAGCCGGTGATCGGCGTCGCCTTCGATCCCTGGGACCTCGCCAAGCTGCAGGCGCGCGCCCGCGACGGCATCGTCAACGCCTTGGGCAGCATCGACGACAAGATCTTTGCCAGGCTTGCATCGCTGCTGCGCTATGTCAGCGGCGACTATCGGGCGCCTGCGACCTTCGAGAAGCTGAAGACCGCGCTCGGCAGCGCTGAGCGGCCGCTGCACTATCTGGCGGTGCCGCCGGCGATGTTCGAGGTGGTCGTCCAGGGGCTGGAGCAGTCGGGCGCCGCCCAGGGCGCGCGCCTGATGGTGGAAAAGCCATTCGGCCACGATCTGCAATCGGCGCGCTGGCTGAACCGGGTGCTGCATCTGGTCTTCGACGAAAAGTCGATCTTCCGCATCGACCATTATCTCGGCAAGGAGGCGATCCAGAACCTGCTCTATTTCCGCTTCGCCAATTCCTTCCTCGAGCCGATCTGGAACCGCAATTACGTCGAGAGCGTGCAGATCACCATGGCCGAGGATTTCGGCGTCGAGGGCCGCGGCCGCTTCTATGACGAGGTCGGCTGCATTCGCGACGTCGTCGAAAACCATCTGCTCAACATCCTCTTGCTGCTCGCCATGGAACCGCCGGTCGGCCGCTCGGCCGACGATCTCATCGACGAGAAGGTGCAGGTCCTGCGGGCGATCCGGACGCTGACCAGGGACGATGTGGTGCGCGGCCAGTTCGACGGCTATCTCAACGAGCCGGGCGTGGCGCCGAACTCGCCGGTCGAGACCTTCGCGGCGGTGCGCTTTTTCGTCGATACCTGGCGCTGGCAGGATGTGCCGTTCTTCATTCGCGCCGGCAAATCCCTGCCGGTGCACGCCACCGAGGTCATCGTGCGGCTGAAGCGGCCGCCGCTCGACGTCTTCGATCCGATCAAGACCGGCGACTGCAATCACGTGCGCTTCCGCATCGATCCCCAGGTGGCGATCTCGATCGGCGCCCGTCGCAAGGCGCCCGGCGATGACATGGTCGGTGAGCAGGTCGAGCTCACCGCGCTGGACGATTCGAAGGGCGACATGCCGCCGTACGAGCGGTTGATCGGCGACGCCATGAACGGCAACGGCCAGCTTTTCACCCGCCAGGACGCCAGCGAGCTCGCCTGGCGCATCGTCGGCCCGGTGCTCGGCGACACCACGCCGCCCCCTGTCTACGCGCCAAAGACGTGGGGGCCGGCCGAAGCCATGGCTGGATTCGGGCCGCCGAACGGCTGGATCAATCCAGCGAAATGATTTCTGGAAGGTGAAAGCGATGGCCAAGGCGGTGAAGCAACCGGCATCGGAGGAAGAAAAGATCGTGCTTGCGATCGATATCGGCGGCTCGCACGTCAAGATCCGCACCAGTGCCGGCGGCGACGAGCGCAAGACCGCTTCCGGACCGGAGCTTACGCCGCAGCAGATGGTCGCGGCGGTGAAGACGCTCGCCGAAGGGCTGCGCTACGATGTCGTCTCGATGGGCTATCCGGGCCCGGTGCACCACAACCGGCCGCTGACCGAACCCGCCAATCTCGGCAAGGGCTGGGTCGGCTGCGATTTCGCCGCCGAGTTCGGCAAACCGGTCAAGGTCGTTAACGATGCGCTCATGCAGGCCATCGGCAGTTATGAGGGCGGCCGCATGCTGTTCCTTGGCCTCGGCACCGGCCTTGGGGCCGCGATGATCGTCGATAACGTTGCCCAGCCGATGGAGCTTGCCCATCTTCCCTACAAGAAGCGCGGCAGTTTCGAAGACTATGTCGGCGAACGCGGCCTGCAAAAGCGCGGCAAGAAGAAATGGCGCAAACACGTCTTCGACGTGGTCGACCGGCTTCGCGCCGCCATGCAGCCGGACTACGTGGTCATCGGCGGCGGCAATGTCGACGAACTCACCGACTTGCCCGCCGATTGCAGACGCGGCGACAACACACGCGCCTTCGAGGGCGGATTTCGACTATGGCGCGACAAATCCCTGATTATTTGATATTGCTGATTGTCTGATATTATCGAGCACCGGCTCAGGGTTGTTAATCCCGCGCTGCCGTTAGTATTATTATTCAAAATAATGTGTGACGTGGTGCGGCGTCATTGCATTGCGCAGATTTGCCGACTAGGAATTTCTGCGACCCCCATGGACGGAGAGATAGATTGACCGACGACAACAACAACGCTCGCAAAAATATCGACCTGCTCGAGCTGACCGCCCATATCGTGTCCGCCTATGTCGAGAAGAACCGCTTGCCGGCTTCCGGCCTCGGCGATCTCATCGCCAGCGTCAGCGCTTCCATAGGCGGGCTCGGGCAACCGGCAGTGCCGGTCGCCGCGCCGCTGACGCCTGCCGTCAATCCCAAGAAATCGGTGACGCCGGACTACATCATCTGTCTCGAGGACGGCAAGAAGTTCAAATCCTTGAAGCGCCATATCGGCGTTCATTTCGGGCTGACGCCCGACGCCTATCGCGCCAAATGGGGCCTGCCGTCGGACTACCCGATGGTCGCCCCCAACTACGCGGCCTCGCGTTCGCAACTGGCCAAGGCGATCGGCCTCGGCCGCAAAGCCCCGCCCGCGCCCACGCCCGTCAAGGGTAGGGGCAGGAAGGCCAAGGCGACGGCCTAAAGCATCGTTCGAAGCCCTGCAAACGCAAGCCTCGAAGATTGGCGGGACAGCGCCCCCCTCTGTCCTGCCGGACATCTCCCCCTCAAGGGGGGAGATCAGCTGCCTCGCCGATGGCGCTACGCTTTAAACGTACAAATCTTTGAACGTACAAATTGCCTTCGAAGCCGGAGACTGGCGAAGGACGTCGCGACGTCCAATCTCCCCCCTTGAGGGGGAGATGTCCGGCAGGACAGAGGGGGGGCGAAGGAACTCGACCTGCGCGCCAAATAACCCTCTCCATCTCCGCCGAGCGTGGTTGCCGCCTGCAATTGGTATGGCAGCCTGAAAAAAGCTGGAGCCACGCCGGATTTTTGCGCGCGCCCTGCGCCGAACTGCGCTAAAGGCTTTTTTGGCCGGACCAGCGCCCATCGAGGAAGTGCCCCGCCGGCCGACATAGCCGCCACGGGGCCTTATTCCATGACCACAGAATCCCAAGTACCATCCGACCAGCGCTATGCCGCCTTTCGCCATCGGCCGTTCCTGAGCTACTGGGCGGCGCGCTTCCTTTCGACATTCTCCACCCAGATCGTGTCGGTCGCCGTCGGCTGGCAGATCTACGATCTGACCCGCGACCCGTTCGACCTCGGCCTTGTCGGCATCGTCCAGTTCCTGCCTTCGCTGCTGCTGGTGCTGGTCACCGGCGACGTTGCCGATCGTTTCGGGCGCCGTCTGATCATGGCGCTGGCGGTGCTGGTCGAGGCGGGCTGCGCCTTGGCCCTGCTGCTGCTGACGCTACGCGGCCTCTCCGGGCCGATGCCGGTCTTCATCGTGCTCGCCATGTTCGGCATCGCGCGCGCCTTCTTCGGGCCGGCCTCCTCATCGCTGTTCGCCAATCTGGTGCCGCCCGAGGATTTCGCCAACGCCATCGCCTGGAACTCGTCCGCCTGGCAGACGGCAACCATCGTCGGGCCGGTCGCCGGCGGCCTGCTCTACGGGCTTTCCGCCGAAGCCGCCTACACCACCGCCGCCGTGCTGATGCTGGTTGCCGCCGTGCTGATCTTCACCATCCCGAAGCCTGCCCAGCGCAGCCGGACCGACAGGCCGACGGTACAGACCCTGTTCGCCGGCTTCGGCTACATCTGGAGCGAAAAGATCGTGCTCGGCGCGATTTCGCTCGATCTGTTTGCGGTGCTCCTGTCCGGCGCCTCGGCGCTGCTGCCGGTCTACGCGCGCGATATCCTCGAACTCGGCCCATGGGGGCTCGGCCTGTTGCGCTCGGCGCCCGGCGTCGGCGCCATCTGCGTCGCCATCTGGCTGGCCGGACACCCGATCCGCAACCATGCCGGCCTTGTGATGCTCGGCTTCGTCGCGCTGTTCGGCGCGTTCACGGTTGTGTTCGGCCTCTCGACCATCACCTGGCTGTCGATTGCGGCCCTTGCGCTGCTCGGCGCCACCGACATGTTCAGCGTCTATATCCGCGAGACGCTGATCCAGCTGTGGACGCCGGACGACGTTCGCGGCCGCGTCAACGCTGTCAACCAGGTGTTTGTCGGCGCTTCCAATGAGCTCGGCGAATTCCGTGCCGGTACCATGGCGGCGTTGATCGGCACGGTTCCGGCCGTGGTGGTCGGGGGTGTCGGGGCGATCGCTGTTGCCGGCCTATGGGCGGTGCTGTTCCCGCAGCTGCGCAAGGTGCGTCATCTCAGAGGGCGAAACTGATTACGGCAGCGCCGGCTTGCCGAAAATCATCGGCAGGAACTCGCCGAGCCAGCGCTTGAGGTGCATGTCCCAGATCAGCCGGCCGCCGAGATGGTCGCGGCCGGGCTGCGCGCCGGGCAGTTCGAAGCGGTGCGCGCCGCGCACCACCCAGCGCTGCATCATCGCCCGGGTCAATTCGCCATGGAACTGGATGCCCCAGGCATTGTCGCCATAGCGGAAGGCCTGGTTGGGATAGGTTTCGGCCGTCGCCAAAAGCGTCGCGTCCTTCGGCAGCGAAAAGCCCTCGCGATGGAATTGATAGACCATCTCCGGCCAATGCATCAGCCTGCTGCCCGCTTCGGTCGCCTTCAGCGGATACCAGCCGATTTCGACGAGGCCCTCGCCATGGCCCTCGACCCTGCCGCCAAGATGCTTGACCAGCATTTGCGCGCCGAGGCAGATGCCAAGCAGCGGTCGGTTCTCGTTGAGCGGAATTTTGAGCCAGTCGGTCTCGCGGCGGACGAACTCGTCGCCGTCATTGGCGCTCATCGGCCCGCCGAACACCACGGCGCCGGCATGGCCATCCAGCGTCTGCGGCAAGGCCTCGCCGAGCGGCGGTCGGCGGATGTCGAGGTCGAAGCCTTCCTCGATAAGCATATGGCCGACCCGTCCGGGGCTCGAATGCTCCTGATGCAGCACGATCAGGATCTTTGGTCTCGGACTTGGCTTGGGCGGCATTGGAAGGCGGGATCCTGTCTATTCGTCGCTTGAGGTTCCGGCAGCACCAGGAGCCGCGGCGGCCGCCTTGAGGCGCGCCTCGACACGGTCGCGACGTTCGACGCCGATCAGCTCGGCGACCCGCCACACGGTATTGTCCTCGAGCTCGTGCAGCTCGCCATCGGCATAGACGATCTCCCACATCAGGCCGATGAAGGCCTTTCGCGCCTCGGCGTCGAGATGGCGCTTGAGCACGCTGGTGAAGGCGTAGAGGTCGATCGCCTCATTGTCGGCCCGCTCGCCGGCAGCCGCCAACGCGTCGAGTTCGTCACCGCTGATCGAGTAGCTTTCCGCCAGCACCTTCTTGAACCGTTCCCATTCGCTATCCTGGCGCACCCCGTCGGCGTTCATCACGTGGAAAAGCAGGGCGGACGCGGCAATGCGCGGATCGTCGGCGCTGGGGCTGGCGCCACCACCGGACGGCAGATCCCTTAGAAACGACAAAACGCGTTCGAACATCAAATCATTCCCAATAAGCCGGGGTCCACTCGACCCTGATCAGAACAAACGAAACCGGCGCGTCGATTTATCCGCCGCGTCGTCTGGATCGACGCCGGGGTCGTCGGGCAGCCGCGTCAGCTCCTGCGCCGGCTCGACGGCCTCGGCATCTTCCGGCACTTGGGCAAACGCCGCCGCGGTGATTGGTGTCACATGGTCCTCGCCGGCACGGTCGTCCGTCTTCTCCTCGGTCGCTGTGCCCGGTGTCTCCGCCGTGTGCTCGATCGTCCCGGCTCTTTCCTGTACCGGCCTGGCTGGAGCCGCCGCGATGGCCGGCACCTGCACCTCCGGCGTATCCTCATGACCGTCGATCAACTGCCCGAGCCGCTCCATCGGCGCCCGCCATTCGAATGCATCGAGCCTGCCGGTGATCGGCGATACCGGAGCCCAGCGGTCGGAGACGACACCATCGGCAACCCAGGCCGGGTCGCGCGGCGCTCTCACCGCCTTCGACAGCAACTGCCGCACCTTGCCCTGGTCGCCGGTCTCGGCCTCCTCGATATCGGCCAGCAGCAGATAGGCGCCTTCGCGGCGATCCATGCGGATGGCGGCTTCCGCCTCGCGGCGGGCGGTTGAAAAATCCTGCGCATCCAGCGCGGCGCGCGCCACGGCAAGCGAGGACTCGGCATGGTTCTTCTTCAGCTCCTGCAGCTTCTTTGCCCGGTTCAGCCGGTCGAGCACGGCATCGCCCGGCCTGGCATGGGTGTAGAGCTCGGCGATCTCCGGATGGGGCTCGGCCTTCCACGCCGCCTCGAGGATTTTCGAGCCTTTGCGCACGTCGTTCTGCCTAAACAGCAATTTCGCCGCGACGACCGCCGCCGGTGCAAAATCCGGCCGCAGCCGGTTGGCTTCGAGCGCCGCCGCCCTTGCGGCATTGGCATCGCTGTCGATCAGCGCCTGCGCCTTGGCGGTCAGCAGCACGGCGCGGCGCCGGTTGGCGGCGTCACGCTCGATCTGCCGGGTCGACTTCTGGGCATCGACCAGTTTCAGCGCGCCATCCCAGTCGCCGCGTCCGGTCAGGTCTTCCAGCGTCGATTCGGCCGCCCAGGCCAGTTGCGGCGCCACCGCTGCGGCACGGCCGGCATAGTGGCGGGCTGCGTTGCGGTCGCCGAGCCGCTCGGCCTCGAGATAAAGCCCGCGCAGGCCGAGCAGCCGCATTTCGGGATCATCGAGCATGGTCTCGAACTTTTCGCGGGCGCCTTCATGGTCGCCTTCGAGCAGCGAGGCCTGCGCATCGAGCAGCTGGATCAGTGGCTCCTGATCGGAGCGGATCAGCTTTGCCGCTTCCTTGGTCTTCTTGCGGGCGAGCGCGCCGTCACCGGCGCCGGCGGCGATCATCCCGGTCGACAGCGCCTGGTAGCCGCGGTCGCGGCGACGCACGCGGAAATAGCGCGAGATCGTATAGGGGCTGTTCCACAGCGCCTTGACCAGCCACCAGACGATCATCACCGCGGCAACCACGGCAACGACCGCCACCGCCGCGACCATCAGGCTGACCTGGTATTGATAGCCGTTGAAGGTGACGAGCATTTCGCCCGGCCGGTCGGCCAGCCAGGCGAAGCCGAGCCCGAGCGCAAAGACGACGGCAAGGAAGGCGAGGATGCGGATCATCGGGTTCCTCACGCCTTCATCGCGCCGGCGATGAGCGAATCGATCTGCGTCTCGACCTCCATCCGCGCTTTCAGCTTGCCGGCAAAGTCGGCGCCGGCGGCCTTGGCCGCCTCAGGCAGGGTTTCGTATTCGCTGAGCGCCTTGGCGTAGTCGCCCCGGTTGACCGCGACCTCCATGCGCGCGACGGTTTCCGGGACGCCGGTGCCTTCGACGGCGCCGATCGGCCTGACCTTGACCAGCGATTCGGCGCTGGACAGCAGCTTCTGCAGGATGCCGGCATTCTGGTCGATGGGCGTCGCGGCAGCGACCATCGCGTTGGCGGCGGCGTCCGCTTCGGCGGCGATCTCGGAGCGCATCGGGACGCCCTTTTCGGCATAGGTGCGCAACGTCGCGATCTCGGGTGCATCGGGTGAGATCGCGGCAAAGGTTTCGAGCTCGGCGGCGAACGGTGCACCACGGTCGAGCGCTGCCTTGAGCGCCGAAGCGGCAATGGCCAGTGCGATCTTCGGCTGCGAAGCCTGTGCATCGACCTTGCTCGAGATCTGTGAAACCGACTGTTCCAGGGCCGCAAGCCGGCTGTCCTGCGCCTTTGTCGTCTCGCCGGCCGATTTCACCAGCGCATCGAGCGCGGCCAGCCTGTCGTTGAGCGGGCCGAGATCGACCGGCGCCGTACCGCCGGCTTTGCCGAGGGCCGCAACCGCCGTCTCGATCTGCCTTACCTTGTCGCCAAGTGCTGCCAGGCCGGCATTGTCGCCGGCACCGCCTTGCTCGACCGCCGACTTCAACGCCGCGACGTCCGCCCTGACCTGATCCAGCGCCGACGACAGCCCGTCCACCTTGGCCGATGCGTCATTGTTGGCGCCGGCCTGTCTGAGGTCCGCGACCTCGCGTTTCAGCGAAACGATCTCACCATTGATCGCGTCGAGCGACACGCCGCCCGTCCCCGGCGCACCGAGCAGGCCGGCAAATTGCAGCCCGCCGGCCGCGGCGAGGGCGATGACGCCGCCGATAATACCGGCGGCGATGCCGTTGATGCCGCTTCGCTTCGGCTGCGCTGCCATATGGTCGTCCCTCGTCTCAGCTGTCTTCTCGCCGGAACCTGGGATCCTCGGTTCGTTGGCCCCGGTTCCGCTGGATGCATCTTCGAAGCTGTAATCGGAAACCGCGGAGCGCCCGGCCGGCGCATCCGAACCGGCGGGATAAGGGGTTTCCGCTTCCCTGGCAGAATCGTCGCCGGCGTCCGCCGGCTCTTGCGTGCCGGCCGGCGCGGCTGCGTCGGCATGTTCCCATGGCTCGAGATCGGTCTGGTCCGCATGCACCGGCTCTTCAGGTGGCTCGGGCTGCGAGGCGTTCGCCGCTTCCTCGGCCCGCGCCTCGTCGGTCTGCGAGGTCACGGCATCCTGTTTGTCGGCGACTCGCGAGACGGCGCCAGGCTCAAGCTCGATGGTCACCGGCTCACGGCGGCTCTTGGAATGCCGCATCTTCGGCGTCTTGACCATGCTCGGGCTCCGCAAAATTCGCTTCGGGATGGTTGAAAGGGTCTAGCACATCACCAAGCGGTGAAAAGGGGCGGCGTGATGACGCCACGGCTTGGAGTTCAGTTTTGGCAAAACGCCGCAGGGCCGAATCCACGTTTCAAGCCAAGGCCCATGCTCGGCACACAAAAAACCCGCCTCGGCGGGCGGGTCGTTGGAGCCAATTGGCACCATAGCCAAATTAGTAGCATAGCTGCCGGCACAAAGCAAGAACAAAATGTGCCCGAGAGCAATCGCCTGAGTTTGGCGCCGCCCCTCGAGGACGGCACAGAGCCGCCGCTAATGCCATCAGCGCGGCGCCTGCAAAAGTCCCAGCAGCGCGTCCTCGCTGGGCTCAGGCGCAATCCGGATCTCGGCTACATCGCCCAAGGCCGCGGCGATGCGCCCCGATAATCCGAAAAAGCGCGTTTTTTCAAAAACACCGCGCAGCACCGGCCGGCTAGCCAGGGCCTGCATAGCGGTGGCCGCCTTGGCCGAGTAGAGCAGCACCGCCTCGACCGGCCGGGCGGACAGGCGCGCAAGAACGGCCTCGTCGGAGTAATCCAGGACAACGGTGTCGTAGGTCTCGACGGCGCGGATCTGAACGCCCGACGCCAACAGCCCTTCCTCGAAGCCGGGAAATCTTACCCGCCCGCAGAGATAGACGATCGTCTGCCCCGCGTAACCGCCAGCAAGCGCATCGGCCAGCGCCTCGGCATTGCCCGGGCCTTCGCTGACCGACAGAAACCCGGCAGCGCGGGCGGCTTCCGCCGTCTTCCTGCCGACGGCGTGGCACGGCAAGCCGGCGAGCGCCGCGATGACCTCTTTCGGCGCATGGCGAACGGCATTGGCGCTGGTGACCGCGACCGCCGCGGCGTCAGCGAGCGCGCCGGCATCGACCGGCAGCGTCACGGTTCCGGTCAATGGCAGCAGGATCGGCTGAAAGCCGGCATCCGCAAGCCGGCGCCCCGTGCGCGACGCGCCCGGTTCGGGCCTCGTCACCAGGACGCGGAGCATGTCAGGTCCAGCCATCGAAGAATGTTTCGCCGGCCTTGGCCCGAACGGTCGCCGCGGCTTCCGCGCCAATGCGCGCCGCCTCCTGCGCCGGCCCTTGCAGCCTGACTTCATGCGACTGCGTGCCATCGGGCGAGATGATCAGCCCGGCAAAGGAAACCGTTCCGCCCGATATCGTCGCATGTCCGGCGATCGGCGTGCGGCAGGACCCGTCGAGCGCCGCCAGGAAGGCGCGCTCGCAGGCCAGCGCCTCGCCGGTCGGCCCGTCGTGGATCGCTGCCAGCATCTGTTCCACGTCGCGGTCTCCGATGCGGCTTTCGATGCAGATCGCGCCTTGCCCCGG
This sequence comes from Mesorhizobium sp. M0854, assembly GCF_040319815.1. NCBI lineage: Bacteria > Pseudomonadati > Pseudomonadota > Alphaproteobacteria > Hyphomicrobiales > Phyllobacteriaceae > Mesorhizobium > Mesorhizobium sp. M0854. The sequence continues at coordinate 322,589 of NZ_JAMYOL010000004.1, read as the reverse complement.
CGCCGGCGGAAAGACCTCGAGCGGCATCAGGTCGGTGACGACGTCTTCGAGCCCGAGCCGCTTCAGCCCGGCATAGGCGAGGATGGTGCCGTCGGCGATGCCGTCGTCGAGCTTGCGCAGCCGCGTCTGCACATTGCCGCGAAACATCACCACTTCGACGTCCGGCCGCATCCGCCGGATCAGCGCCTGGCGCCGCAGCGACGACGAACCGACCCTGGCGCCTTGCGGCAGGCCGGCAATCGTTCGCGCCGCCTTGCCGATGAAGGCATCGCGCGCGTCCTCGCGCGGCAGGAACGCGGACAGTTCCAGCCCCTCGGGCAACAGCGTCGGCATGTCCTTCGACGAATGCACGGCGATGTCGATGCGGCGCGCCAGCAGCGCCTCCTCGATCTCCTTGGTGAACAGGCCCTTGCCGCCGGCTTCCGACAGCGGCCGGTCCTGGATGCGGTCGCCGGTGGTCGAGATGACAACCACCTCGAAAGCTTCCGCCGGCATGCCGTGCGCCGCCATCAGCCGCGCCTGCGTTTCATGCGCCTGCGCCAGCGCCAGCGGGCTGCCGCGTGTTCCGATTCTCAAGGTTGTTTGCATGACGCGTCGTCCGTGATAACCCCCGGCAGGTTTTCGGGCTTTCTCCTATCGGGGAAAGGCCGGTTGCACAATCATCGAGGACAGCGACGAATTGATCCGCGTTCTGGGCATCGAGACGAGTTGCGACGAGACCGCCGCCAGCGTGGTGGCGCTGGACGGTCGCAGCACGCCGCAAATCCTGTCGAACATCGTGCTCAGCCAGATCGAGGAGCATGCTGCTTTCGGCGGCGTCGTGCCGGAGATCGCCGCGCGCGCCCATGTCGAGGCGCTCGACGGCATCATCGAGGCAGCGCTGGCCGATTCCGGCGTCGAGCTCGCCGACATCGATGCGATTGCCGCCACCGCCGGCCCCGGTCTTGTCGGCGGGCTGATCGTCGGCCTGATGACGGCCAAAGCAATCGCCGCGGCAGCAAAAAAACCGCTGATCGCCATCAACCATCTCGAAGGCCACGCGCTGACGGCCAGGCTGACCGACGGGCTCGACTTTCCCTACCTCTTGCTGCTGGTCTCCGGCGGCCATACCCAGATCGTCGCCGTGCGCGGCGTCGGCGACTACCAGCGCTGGGCGACGACGATCGACGACGCGCTTGGCGAAGCCTTCGACAAGACGGCCAAGATGCTCGGCCTGCCCTATCCGGGCGGACCGAATGTCGAGAAGGCGGCGGCAACCGGTGACGCGACGCGTTTCGCCTTTCCGCGCCCGATGAAGGGCTCCGTGCAGCCCGATTTTTCCTTCTCCGGCCTCAAGACCGCGGTGCGCCAGGCGGCAACCGCGATTGCCCCGCTGAGCGACCAGGATGTCGCCGATATCTGCGCCTCGTTCCAGGCGGCGGTCGCGGATGCGCTGGGCGACCGTGTTGCGCGGGCGCTGACCCGGTTCCGTCAGCAATTCCCGGACAAGGCCGAGCCTGCATTGGTTGTCGCCGGCGGCGTCGCCGCCAATCGGACCATCAAGGCGACATTGCAGGGCCTGTGCGAGCAGGCCGGGTTCAGCTTCGTCGCGCCGCCGCTTAACCTCTGCACCGACAATGCGGCGATGATCGCCTGGGCCGGCATCGAGCGCTTGCGCGCCGGCATATCAGGTGAAAACGCCGCCGATTTCGTGCCGCGCTCGCGCTGGCCGCTGGACAGCGTCTCGGCCCCGATGGTCGGCTCGGGCCGGCGTGGGGCCAAGGCATGACCGGCAGCGAGCACAAGGCGCCAAGCGGCTGGCGCGTCGCCGTGCTCGGCGGCGGCGCCTGGGGCACGGCGCTGGCGCTGGCCACGCTGCGCGCCGGTCATTTCGTCCGCCTCTATGCGCGCGACCCGGAGACCGTCGCGGCAATCGACCGTGGCGAAAATCCGCGCTATCTGCCGGGCATCGCGCTTGATCCCGGCATCGTGGCGACGAGCGACATCGAGGCGGCGCTCGACGGTGCCGACTGCGTTCTGGCGGTAGCGCCGGCGCAATCGTTACGGATTATGCTGACGGCCGCGTCCAGCCATATGCCGGAAGGCGTCCCGCTGGTCCTCTGCGCCAAGGGCATCGAGCGCGACACCGGCGCGCTGCTATCGTCCATCACCGAGGAAATACTGCCGGCAAATCCGGTCGCCGCTTTGTCCGGCCCAAGCTTTGCCACCGACGTCGCCAGGGGCCTGCCGACGGCCGTCGTGGTCGCCGCCCGCGACGAGGCTCTGGCCACCGACCTTGCCGCCCGCTTTTCGGCGGAAAATCTGCGCTGTTATTCGAGCGACGACCTGATCGGCGTCGAGATCGGCGGCGCGCTGAAGAACGTCTTTGCCATTGCCGCGGGTGCCGTCACCGGCGCCGGGCTCGGTGCCAGCGCCCAGGCGGCGATGGTGACGCGCGGCTTCGTCGAATTGCGCCGCATCGGCGCCGCCTTTGGCGCCAGGCCGGAGACGCTGATGGGGCTTTCCGGCCTCGGCGACCTGCTGCTCACCTGCTCGTCCGCGCAGTCGCGCAATTTCGCCTATGGGCTGGCGCTGGGGCAAGGCAAGCCGCTTGCCGGCTTGCCTTTGGCCGAAGGCGTGCCGACGGCGGCAATCGCCGCCCGCATCGCCGGCGAGCGCCGGATCGACGCGCCGATCATCGCCGCCGTCGCCGCCATACTGGACGGCACCATAACCATAGACCAGGCTGTGTCGGCGTTGATGACAAGGCCACTCAAGACCGAAACCGACATGTAATCGCGAACGATTGCGGAGATGGAAAGATGCTGTTTGCGTTGATTTGCAAGGACAAGCCAGGAAGCCTGCAGGTGCGGCTCGACACGCGGTCCGATCACATTGCCTTTCTGGAAGGGCTGAACGGCGACAAGAAACTGGGTTTCGCCGGCCCTTTCCTCGACGCCGACGGCAAGCCGGACGGCAGCCTCGTCGTTGTCGAGGCGCCCGATCTGGCGGCGGCAAAAGCCCTGTCGGCGGCCGATCCCTATACCAAGGCAGGGCTGTTCGAAAGCGTCGAAATCCGGCAGTGGAACTGGAGCTTCAACAAACCTGTGAGTGAATGATCGTTCGTTCGCGCTGCCCCTCACCTGCCTGCCGGCACCTTCTCCCCGTGAAGAACGGGGAGAAGGGAGAAGCTCCAGCGCTGGCGACCCCTCTCCCCGTCCTTACGGGGAGCGGGTAAGGGTGAGGGGCAGCGCCAACGCTGGATAGCGACAAACCGACAACGGCAACGGGATAACTGAGATGAACCACTGGCTGTTCAAATCCGAACCTTCGGTCTTCTCCTTCGAGGACCTCAAGGCCAAGGGCAAGGCCGGCACGCAATGGGACGGCGTGCGCAATTATGCGGCGCGCAACAACATGAAGGCGATGCAGATCGGCGATCTCGGCTTCTTCTACCATTCCAATGACGGGCTCGACATCGTCGGCATCGCCGAAGTCTGCGCTCTGGCCCATCAGGACAGCACCACCGACGATCCCCGCTGGGAGTGCGTCGACATCCGCGCCTTCAAGGCCATGCCGAAGCCGGTGACGCTGGAGCAGGCCAAGGCCAATCCAAAGCTGGCCGACATGGCGCTGGTGCGGCTCGGGCGGCTGTCCGTGCAGCCGGTGACGCCGGCCGAATGGCAAGAGGTTTGCCGCATGGGCGAACTGACGCCGGCGCCATGACGGCGCTGACGCCGGACAGCGCCAGGAAATTCATCCTCGACAACACGGCGCTGATGGCGCCGCCGCATGTGCCGGAGATCCGCCTGCACCTGGCCGACGAGGCGCACGAACTGTGGCAGCGGACCGAGGACGAGCTGACCGAAATCGGCCTGCCGCCGCCCTTCTGGGCTTTTGCCTGGGCCGGCGGCCAAGGCCTTGCCCGCTACATCCTCGACAATCCGGCGGCGGTGCGCGGCAAGCGCGTGCTGGACTTCGCCTCCGGCTCCGGCCTTGTCGCCATTGCCGCGGTGAAGGCCGGAGCTGCCGAGGTGATCGCCGCCGATATCGACCCATTCTGCGCGACCGCGATCCGCCTCAATGCCGAGGCAAATGGGACCGAGATAAAATTCCTCATCGGTGACTGCATCGGCAGCGATGCCGGCTGGGACGTCGTGCTGGCCGGCGACGTCTTCTACGACAAAACTTTCGCCGACAGGCTGATGCCGTGGTTCGTCGCGCTGAAGGCGCGCGGCGGCGACATCCTCGTCGGCGATCCCGGCCGTTCCTATCTGCCGAGCGCGGGACTGGAACCGCTTGCCGTCTATGAAGTGGCGGTGACCCGGGCGCTGGAGGACGCCGAGGTCAAGCGCACCACCGTCTGGCGCCTTGCTTGACGGCATCGCCGAACAGGCGTTCCATCGCGCAATCGACCGGAGGGAACCATGGATTTTTCAGCAATCAATTGGCTGGCGGTAATCGTCGCCGCCGTCGTGGCGTGGTTGTTCGGCGCGGCCTGGTACATGGGCTTGAGCAAGCCGTGGCTGAAGGCCGCCAAGCTTGATCCGGCGACGATGAGCAAATCGATGCTGCCCTTCGTCGTCTCCTTCATCGCGGAGCTCGTCATGGCGCTGGTCATGTCGCTGATCATCGGCGCCGTAACCGGCGGCGAGCCGAGCCTGCTTGCCGGGGTGATCTTCGGCTTCGTTCTCTGGCTGGGGTTCGTCGCCACCACGTTTTCGGTCAACCATCGTTACGAAGGTTTCGGCTGGGATCTGACGCTGATCGATGTTGGTCACTGGCTCGGCGTGCTGCTTCTCATCGGCGCGGTGATCGGCTGGTTCGGCGCGGCGGCGGGCTGACCGTCAGGTCGGGGTCCTTGCGATTTCCTCGAGAAGCCAATCGCGAAAGGCGACGATGCGCGGATCATTCGCCGCGGTCTCCGGATAGACCAGGAAATAGGCGAATTCGGGCGCGACCTTGATGCCGAGTTCGAACGGCCGGATCAGCCTACCTTCCGAAAGGTCGTTTGCCGCCATGGCGAAATCGGCGAGCGCGACCGCGTTGCCGTCGAGCGCGGCCTGGACGGCATCCGTCGAATTGCCGAACACGATGGTCCGGCTGTCGTCGAAATCGTCGACGCCCGCCGCCGCCATCCACATGCTCCAATTCGGCCAGGTGACGCCCTGGCGCGACCACTCGATATGCGCCAGCGTATGATGGAACAGGTCGCGCGGCTCCTTGAGCGGCGGCCCTGACCGCAGCAAGGCCGGGCTGCAGACGGGGATGATGACGTTTTCGAACAGCCGGTGCGAGCGAAGCCCCGGATATTTGCCGGTGCCGAAACGGATGCCGAGATCGACGTCGTCGCGATCGAAGTCGCGCACCTCGTAACTGATGTCGAAACGCAGCTCGATTGCCGGATGCTGCTTGCGAAAATCGTCGACGCGCCGCATCAGCCACTTCGTCGCGAATTGCGCATCGAGGGTGACCTTCAGCAGCGCCGATCCGCGCGCCGCCTTCTGCGCCCGTGAGACGGCCCGGCCAAGCAGGTCGAGCGCATCGGTCGAAGCTTCGAACAGCACCGCGCCCGCCTCGGTCAGCCGGATCGTGCGGCTGGTGCGTATGAACAGCACGATGCCGAGCTGATCCTCGATTTCCTTGATCTGATGGCTGACCGCTGCCGGCGTCAGGCCGAGCTCGTCGGCGGCGCGGGTGAAATTGAGGTGCCGCGCCGCTGCCTCCAGCGTCCGCAGCGCACGGGTTCCAGGCAGCAGGCGCGCCATCAGTGCCAGACGAGGAGGGTTCGGTTGAGGGTTCGGTCGAGCATTCCAATCATCAAACAGAACTTGAAGATGCAGAAAAAACTACTCGTTTCCCGTTTGAATTTCAATCCGCCATGATCTGAGCATCGAAGAAACATCAAACCGGATTTGATGTCCGGAGAAGCGGATTGCACCATGTCTGACATCGCCTTGCGCTCGGTAACCCTCCGCCCGGCCTGGCTGCGCGCCGTGCTTGACTGGCTTCGGCACGCAAAAATCGCGGTCAGTCTTCCCTACGAAAATGTCGAGGATCTCTCCGATCGCCAGCTTCGCGACATCGGCGGCGAACGCAAGGACATCGCACGCGCCATGGACCGCGAACGCGGCCGGCTCGGCCTTCTCGACATAGGGTGGCAAAGGAGTAGGGGAGTAGGGGAGTAGGAAGCTAAGCGGCGCGCCCGCGCCTGCCTTACCCTTACTGCCCCTATTCCCTACCCCCTATTCCCCTACTCCCTTACCTTACCACCCTTACCACCGTCCGCTCTGACAGCAGCGGCAGCAGCCGCGCCATGGTGCGGGCGGTTACCGCGACGCAGCCTTGCGTCGGCGTGAAGCCGGGGCGCGCCAGGTGGAAGAAGATGGCGCTGCCGCGCCCGCGCCGGCGCGGCACAATGTTCCAGTCCAGCACCAGGCAGGCGTCATAGAGATCGTCGGTGCGCAGCATCCGCTCATGGCTGGCGCCATAGGGGATTTTGACCGGGCGGTTGTAGTTGCGGTCCCCGGGCACTTCGCACCAGCCGAGGTCGCGGCCGATCGGCGTCATCACCAGCCGCGTCCGGCGGCCGCCGGCAAAACGGTCGCCGCGAAAATACCCCGACAATATCCGCATCGAGGCAAGCGGCGTGGCGCCGTCGCCCTCGCGCTTGCCGGTCGAGATGCCGCCATGCCCGAGCGCACATGGAAACACCAGTTTGCCGGCCTGCAGAAACCCCTGGCTGGGTTGGCCGGGGCGCGCGCGCACGGTGAGCACGGTGAGCCCTTTCGGCAAAATTGCACCGACTGCATTGCGATCGTGTTTTTTCTTGTATGATCGTGCCACGGAACAAATCACTGTGAACGGCTGTTGTGCCGGTCAGCTTCCGCATAAACAGGCAGCGGTCAACTGAAATCTCTTTTCAAAACAACGGATTGATCCATGACTTCACGCACCATTCTGATCGTCGACGACGATGACGACCTGCGCGGCACCCTTGTCGAGCAATTGTCGCTTTATGAGGAATTCGATGTCCTGCAGGAAGCGACCGCCGCCAAAGGCGTCGCCACGGCGCGTGGCGGGCTCATCGACCTGCTCATCATGGATGTCGGCCTGCCCGACATGGATGGCCGCGAGGCGGTAAAGATATTGCGCAAGGGCGGCTACAAGGCGCCGATCATCATGCTGACCGGCCATGATACCGATTCCGACACCATCCTTGGCCTCGAGGCCGGCGCCAACGACTATGTGACGAAGCCGTTCCGTTTTGCCGTGCTGCTGGCCCGCATCCGCGCGCAGTTGCGCCAGCACGAACAGAGCGAGGACGCCACTTTCTCGGTCGGCCCCTACACGTTCAAGCCCAGCCAGAAGCTTCTGATCGACCCGCGCGGCGCCAAGGTGCGATTGACCGAAAAGGAAGCCTCGATCATCAAATATCTCTACCGTGCCGACCAGAAGGTGGTGACCCGCGACGTGCTGCTGGAGGAAGTCTGGGGCTACAATTCCGGCGTCACCACGCATACGCTCGAAACTCACGTCTACCGGCTGCGCCAGAAGATCGAGCGCGATCCTTCCAACGCGGAAATTCTCGTGACAGAAAGCGGCGGCTACAAGCTGGTTCCTTAAACATTTCATTATTCAAATAAGCGATCCGGGCGGGGCGCTTTTCGGGTACGGTCCTGAGGCTGGAGGTGGTTTTGGATCGGCCTCGTAGGGGAGGAGTCGGACTGACGGTTCGGGGACATAGCTAGATGGCGCTGGATGACGACATCCGCATCCTGTCCACCGTGAGGCTCTTCGAGGGCTTTACGCAGGAACAGCTGCGTCTGCTCGCCTTCGGCGCCGAAACCACTAGGTTGAAAGCCGACCACAAGCTTTACCGCGAGGACGACGAGGCTGATTCAGCCTACATCGTCGTCAGCGGCCGCATCGTGCTCTACCGCGAGCACGACGGCGAGCGCATCCCGATCGGCACCGCCGGCCCCGGCACCATACTCAGCGAACTGGCGCTGATCGCCGACACCAACCGGCTGACCAGCGCCTCCGCCGAAATCGATTCGGAAGTGCTGCGGCTCAGCCGCAAGATGTTCCGCCGCATCCTCGAGGAATACCCGGAACTGGCGGTTCACTTGCACCAGCGCATCTCGGAGGATTTCCAGGCGATGATTCGCCGCATCGAGGAACTTGGGCCGCGTTTTGCCGGCTAATATAGCGCCTCTGGCCTAACCAGATCGACTTCGGAACTGCGAGGGCTCAGGGCCGGTGCGTTGCGGAAACAAGCTCGGCCTTGCGTCTTGCCGTCTCCAGTCCCAGCGCGATGAAACGGCGCGCATGCTTGGCCAGTTCCATATTGTCGGTCCACAGATTGCGCCAGATCGCGGTTTTCCGCGACAGGTTCTCGTCGACGATTTCCGAGGAGAAGGATTCGAAGCTGAGGTCGTCGCTGTAGCCGATGGCGGTCAGCGCATCGAATATCGCGGCAAAATCGATATTGCCGGTGCCGAGGAAACCGCGATGGCTCTCGCCGATATGGACATAGCCGATCTTCCCGACCGCATTGCGAATGGCCAAGCCGACATCGGCCTCCTCGATGTTCATGTGGAAGCTGTCGAGATGCAGGAAGATATTGTCGGAGCCGCTGTCCGCGATGAAGGCCATGCCTTGCGCGGCGGTGTTGAGCAGATTGCTTTCGAAGCGGTTGACGATTTCGAGGTTGAGGGTGACGCCGGCTGATTTTGCCGTGTCCGCCACCTCGGCCAGCGTGCCGGCGCTGCGGTTCCACTGGTCACGCGTCGGCGCCTCGCTCTGCAAGCCGTGGCTGGTGCTGAGGATGCCGGCAACCTTCTGGCCGCCGAGATCGCGGGTCAGCGCGATCGTACGTTCCAGGATTTCGACGCCGTGCGCCGCAATCGTTTTGTCGGCGCTCGAAATATCGCCGTCGGCCGGCAGTCCAATGCTGATCGCAACGCCGAGGCCGAGATCGGCGATCCGCTTGGCCAAGCCGTCAATGTCGACGTTGGCGGGGTCGAGATAGGAGAATTCGATCAGGTCGAAGCCGGCTTCCCTGGTGTTGGCCAGCGTCCGCTCGAGGTCGCCCTGCGCCGAGCTCGCCGACCAGACGAATGAGTGGATTCCGATGCGCGACATGATCGTCTCCGGTTATTTCCAGCTGACCCAAGTCCAAAGCGGTTTTGGCAATCCGATGCTCGGACAAAAAGGTGCGGGCGGGCATACCCGCCGCACCCGGCGTGGGAGGCTTAGCGAGCCGCGGTCCAGCCCTTGTAATCCTTCAAATTGTCGGCCGTGATCAGCTTCGGGTCGAGCAGCACCGTCGGCTCGGCCGGCTTCTTGCCGGCAAGCAGGTCAGCCGCCATCGTCAGCGACTGGCCGGCCATCACATAGGGATCCTGCGAGGCCGAGGCCTTCATCATCGACGTGCCGGAGGCGAGTTCCTTCTCGATATCGGGTGCACCGTCGACCGCGGTGAAGATGAACTCCGAGCGGTTGAGCTGCTTGGCCGCAAGCTGGGCGCCGATCGCCGTCGGATCGTTGATGGCGAAGACCGCGTCGATCTTGTCGAAACGCGTCAGCAGCGACTGGAACACTTTCAGGCCGCCGTCACGCGAGCCTTCGGCGTTCTGGTCGTCGGAAAGGATCTTGATGTCGGGGTGCTTTGCCAGCACGTCCTTGCAGCCCTTGACCCGCTCCAGGATCGACGACGAGGCCGGGCCATTGAGGATGACATAGTCGCCCTTGCCGCCGGTATTATCGACCAGATACTGGCACGCCTCTTCGCCGGCCTTGACGTTGTTGGTCATCACGGTGACGTCGGCGCCCGGCGCCGAAACGTCGAAAGCGGCAACGACGATGCCGGCCGCCTGCGCCTTCTTCACCGCCGGCGCGATCGCCTTGGCATCGACTGCGTTGAGCATGATGACGTCGACACCGGCAGCGATGAAGGAATCGACCTGCGATACCTGCTTGTTGAGATCGTAGTCGGCCGATACCGAGGTCACCTGCACATTCGGGTTGATCTTCTTGGCCGCGTCCTCGATGCCCTTGATGGTGGCGACGAAGAACGGGTTGCCGAGCAGTCCGACCGAGATGCCGACCTTGTTCAGATCCTTTGCCGATGCCGGCGCGATGACGGCGGCCGCAAGGGCGACGCCGCAGAGCAGTTTAGCGATGGTCTTCATTGTTTTGTTTTCCTCCTGATGCCCCGCGCCTCTCACGGTGCGTTACACATGAAACCGGCTCGTTGGATGCCGGCGACTAAGGGCCATCACGTTCTTGCTCCTGCCTGGAGCCGGTAACGGTCGAGGGCGACCGCCACGATGATGACCAATCCCTTGATGATGTACTGCCAGATGTCCGAAACACCGGCGAGGATGAGCCCGTTGGACAGCACGGCGATGATCAGGCCGCCGATCAGCGTGCCCCAGATCGAGCCGACACCGCCGACGAAACTGGTGCCGCCGAGGATGACTGCGGCAATGGCGTCGAGTTCGTAGGACTGGCCGAGCTGAAGCCCGTTGGCGGCATAGAGCCGGGCCGCCGACATGGTGCCGCCAAGGCCGGCCAGAAGGCCGGAAACGCCGTAGACGAAGAGCAGCACCAGCGGCACCTTGATGCCGGCCAGCCTGGCGGCCTCGGCGTTGCCGCCGACGGCGTAGATCCAGGTGCCGAGCACGGTGCGCTTGAGCACCAGCCAGGACAGGACGACGACCGCCAGCGCGATGATTACCAGCCACGGAATGCCGAACAGCGAACCGTTGCCGATGAAGTCGAACGGCAGGTCCGCGTTGAACACCGTCGTGTCCTGGCCGAGCAGGCGGGCGACGCCGCGCACGGCGGTCAGCGATCCCAGCGTGACGATGAAGGGCGGCAGCTTGATATAGGCGATCAGCAGACCGTTGATGACGCCGAAACCGAGCCCGACGAGAATGGCCGCTGGCACGCCCAGCAGTCCCCAATCGGGCACCAGCGACACCATCACCGCCACCATCGCCGAGGCGGCAAGGATCGAGCCGACGGACAGGTCGATGCCGCCGGTCAGGATGACGAAGGTCATGCCGGCGGCCAGCACGATGTTGATCGACGATTGCTGCATGACGATCAGCAGATTGGTCTGGGTGAAAAAGCGCGGATTGATGAACTGGAAGCCGACCGCCAGCAGGATCAGGATCGGCAGCATGCCGAGTGCGGCAATGGCGGTACGCCACCTCGTGCTCCTGCCGACCGCCCGGTCGTCCGCTTTCATCGTGTCGGCCACCTTGTCGGTCATCGCTGAGCCGCTCCCGTTGCAAGTTCCATGATCGCTTCCTGCCGCAGCGGCTCGCCCTCCGACGCCGTCACCTCGCCGGCAATGGTGCCGTCGCGCATCACCAGCACGCGGTCGGCGATGCCGATCACCTCCGGCAGTTCGCTGGAGATCATCAGGATGGCGATGCCTTTCTTGGCCAGGTTGTCGATCAGCCGATAGATTTCCGACTTCGCCCCGACATCGACGCCGCGGGTCGGCTCATCGAGGATGACGACCTGCGGCTCGGTTTCCAGCAGGCGGGCGAGCAGCACCTTCTGCTGGTTGCCGCCCGACAGCGAGCCGGCATTGGCCTGCACCGAGCTGGTGCGGATGGAGAGGTCTGACACCGCCTTGGCGGCGCGCTTTTCGGCAGCCGTGAAGTCGCGCAAACCGCCGGCCTTCGCGTCCTTTGCCAGCACGCCCATGCTGATATTGTCGGAGATCGACATGTCGAGAAACAGGCCAAGTTGCTTGCGGTCCTCGGTCAGGTAGGCGATGCCGGCATCGAGCGCCTCGCTCGGCGAACCGATGGATATCGGTTTGCCGCCGAGCTCCAGCGTGCCTGATGTGTGCCTGTCGGCGCCGAAGATCAGTCGTGCCAGTTCGGTGCGGCCCGAGCCGACCAGGCCGGCCAGTGCCAGCACCTCGCCCTTGTGGAGGTCGAAGGAACAATTCTTTATGAGATTGCCGTCCGACATGCCGCGCACCGACAGCGCGATGGCGCGCTTGCTGTCCGGCGGACGGTGATCCTTCTTGTAGAACGTCGACAGATCGCGCCCGACCATCATCGATACCAGGCGCGAGGCGTTCAGGTCGGCGCGGTCGAGCGTGCCGACATAGCCGCTGTCGCGTAGCACGCTGACGCGGTCGGCGAGCTGGTAGACCTCTTCCATGCGGTGGCTGATGTAGATGATGGCGATGCCTTGCGACTTCAGCGTCGCGATCACCTCGAACAGCCCGTCGGTCTCGCGCGAGGTCAGCGACGTGGTCGGCTCGTCCATGACGATGATGCGCGCATTGGTCGACAGCGCGCGGGCGATTTCCACCAGCTGTCGCTCGCCGAGCGACAGGCTTGCGACCGGAGTGCGCGCCGAGAAGGTCACGCCGAGCCGCGCGATGATCTCGCTGGCGCGCCGATTGCACTGCTCGCGGTCGACAACGCCGAACCGTCGCGGCTCGTTGCCGAGAAAAATGTTCTGCGCTACCGACAGATTAGGCGCCAGCGACAGCTCCTGATAGATGACCGCAATGCCGGCAGCGCGCGCCTTGATCGGGTCGCCAGTCGCGGCCGGCACGCCGTCGATCAGGATTTCGCCGCCGGGGTCCGGCCGGTAGGCGCCGGACAGCACCTTCATCAGCGTCGACTTGCCGGCACCGTTTTCGCCCATCAGCGCGTGCAGCTCGCCGGCGTGAACGGTCAGCGACACATCGTGCAAGGCGCGGATCGCAGCGAACGTCTTGGAGATGTGGCGCATCTCCAGCACCGGCTGGCGCACCGTCTCGATCCGGGCGGCGGCGCTCATCGCGCACCTCCTGCAGCTGCGCTGGCCACAGCCCGGTCGGCGGCAAGGCCGCGCCAGTCGTTGCGATAGCCGGCAAGGCCGCTGAAACTTGCCGCATGCACCGCCTCCGGCGCTTCGGTGGCAAACTCGCGTCCGACGCTTTCGAAGGCAAGTGCGGCAGCACCGGTGGCGCTGCCCTCCAGCGTTGCGCCCTGCAGGAAAGCCTGCCCGGGCCGCAACTGCGCCAGCAACGCGGCAAGCAGCCCGCCATTGTTCAGGCCGCCGTCGACGATCACTGTGTTGTCCGAATGGATCAGCTCGAGGCACAGATCGACCATCAGCGCGACATAGAGCAGCGCCATGGCCGCGCGTTCCTCGGCACTGGGCGTACGCCCGACCAGTTCGCCGCGGCGGTGCGGCATCGGGCCGCCGGGTGCAAAGCTCGGCAGCGCCATGATGCCGGCGTCGATCACCCGTTGTGTCGATGACGGCGCGATTGCGCCCTGCCAGCCGGCGCTGATCGTGGCGAATTCGCGCCCGCCCATGAAGCGGACGGTTGGCACCGGGCCGCCATCGACATCGACATTGACCAGCATGTCGCGCTCGCCGTCGAGTGCGTCGAGCGGGCAGTCGGGATTGAGCAAGACCACCCAGGTGCCGGTCGAGACCACGGTCACCGGCCCGAGTTGCTGCCGGCGGTAGGCATGCAGCGCGGCATTGCTGTCGTGGACGCCATTATGGATGGCGACTGGCTTCGCGGCCTGGCCGAAGCGCTGCTCGCCGATCACCGCGCCGGCACGTTCGAAGGGGGGCATCTGGCCGCGCCAGCCCTCGGCATCGACCAGCGAGCTGAAATCGCGTTTGCGCGGCGCCCATAAATGCGAGTGGCAGCCAAGATACGACACTTCCGATACCGGCCGGCCGCCAAACCGCCAGCTCCAATATTGGGGGTAGCCGAGGATCGATTTCGCTGTGGCGAAGGCACCGGGCTCCACCTTCTTTAGCCACAACATGTGGCGGCCGTAGTTGAAGCCAAGCGGCAGGCGCGGCGAAAAGGTCTCGGCAAAATCCGGAATGCGGCGGTCGATCTGCGCGGCGATTTCAGCTGGCGGTTCCTGCTCGTAATCGAGGATCGGATGCGTCAGCGCGGCTTCGTCGACCAACGCGAAGGTGCAGCCATGGCCGGATACCATCAGCCCTTCCACGCCATGCGTGTCGACTGCATCATCGATGGCGCGAGCCGCCCACTCGTGCAGCGCTGGCTCGTCGAGCACGCTGAAGCCGCCTTTGCGGATCCAGCTCGGCTGGGTGCGGCGCTCGTCGAGGATCTGTCCGTCCTGGCCGAAGACGAACAGCTTCGAATTGGTCTTGCCGAAATCGAGGACGGCGATGTTCACTGGGCGCCTCCCGAGGAAGCCGCGATCCGCACCATGACGCCGGCATCTTCGAGCATATGGGCATCTGTCTCGGACAGGCCGTCATCGGTGACCAGCGTGCCGATCCGCGACAGCGGCAGTGCCACATTGCGCGCGTGGATCGACAGTTTTCGGCTGTCGGCCAGCACGACGATCTGGTCGGCGCAGAGGCTGAGCTCGACGATCGAGCGGACCAGCAGCGGGTGCGATTCCAGAAGGCCTTCCTGGCCGATGCCTTGCGCGCCGAGAAAGAACTTCGAGGCGTAGAACGGCACCGTCTGCGTCAGCGAATGGATGATGCCCGGCTCGCGGTGCAGTTCGCCGCCGGCGACGGTGAGGCTGCAATGGCCGTGGTCGCTGAGATAGGCCGCGAGCGGCATCGAGTTGGTGTAGAGCCGGATGTTGCGGTCGGCGAGCTTGACGCCGAGATGGAAGCAGGTCGAACCGCCATGCACGATGACCGCGTCGCCGTCGCGCACCATGGTGGCGGCGAGAGCGGCGATCTGCCGCTTGGCCTCGACGGCGAGGTCGCGGTTCTCGTCATAGGGCCTGGCATAGGCGACGCCGGCTTGCGAAGCGCCATCGAGCGCCGAGATGCCGCCATAGACCTTGCGCGCTTCGCCGGCCTCGTCGATCTTGTCGATGTCGCGCCGCACCGTCGCCGCCGATACGCCAAGCCGCTCCTGCAGCTCGCGCACCGATGCGAAAGGCCGGTCCCGCAAAAGCTCGACAATCTGGCGCTGGCGGCCGGAGTCGCTCAACCCTTACCTCCCAATGCGCTTGCCTCCCAAGCATTTTGCACGGCATTGCCGTTTTGCATGGCAATTGGTGCAACTTACTCAACGGCCCTCGGATTGCAAGCCTGATTTGACGCGATAACATCACTGTTGACGTAACTTACTCGCATCTGCGATACCAGCATGGGTCTTCGTCCCGGCACCGGGACGTCCAAAGCCGTGGCCACGCGGCCGGATTGTAGAGGAATTTCGATGACGATCAGTGCGGATGCGCAGGAACTGGCAGCGCTGCGGTCGCTTTCGGCCGCGATCGGCAGCGACCCGCATCTGACCCAGGCCGCCGGCGGCAACACCTCGCTGAAAGCCGGCGACACGCTCTGGATCAAGGCCTCCGGCACCTGGCTGAAGGACGCGCTCATCGCCGACATCATGGTGCCGGTCGGCATCCCGCCATTGCTCGACGCCATCGAACGGCACGACCCGGCCGCCGAACAGCCGCAGGCCTTCACTGTCGACGCCCTCAACGCGCGCGGCTTGCGCCCGTCGATCGAGACCACCGTGCATGCGCTGATGCCGCAGCGCATCGTTCTGCATGTTCACTGCGTCGAGACCATTTCGCTGGCCGTGCAGGCCGACTGCGAGGCCGAGGCCGCCAGGCGGCTCAACGGCCATCAATGGGCGTATATTCCCTATCGCCGGCCGGGACTGCCGCTCGCGCAGGGTATCGCCGAGCGCCTTCGGCCAGGCGTGGATATCCTGATCCTCGGCAATCACGGCCTGGTCGTTGCAGCCGAGACCGTCGCCGCGGCCGACATGCTGCTGCGGCGCGTGACACGACTGTTGGCGCGGCCGCCGCGCCAGGTGGCGGAACCGGACATCGCGGCATTGACGGCGCGCGCCGGCGACAGCGACTACAGATTGCCGGCGGACGTTGAGGCGCATGCGGTGGCGATCGACCCTGAAAGCTGCCGCATGGCTTCGGGTGGCAGCCTCTACCCCGACCACGTCATCTTTCTCGGCGAAGGCTCGGTCGTGGCGAGACCGGACGAGGGTGTGAAGCGCGTCATCGAGCGCTGCGGCGCCGCACCCGTGGCGATCCTGTTTCCTGGACTCGGCGTGCTGATGCGCGGCGACGCCGGCGCCGGTGCCGACGCCATGCAGCGCTGCCTTTCCGACGTGACGGCGCGGATCGATGTCGCGGCGAAGCTGAATTATCTGACAGCGGCGGAGAATGACGAACTGATCAACTGGGACGCCGAAAAATATCGCCAGAAGCTCAATGCCGGAGGCAGCTGACATGCCGCGTTCGTCTGGTCCGCTTGCCATCGGCATCGACATCGGCACATCCGGCGCGCGCGCCGTCGCCATGCGTCCGGATTTTTCCATTGCCGCGCATTCCGCTATTGCCCTCGAGCGATTTGGGCCGAACGGCCGTGACCCCGCAATATGGTGGGAGGCGGTCGGCGCGACGTTGGCGGAACTGCTCAAATGTATCGATCGCGCGGCAGTGCGCTCGATCGCCGTCGACGGTACGTCGGGCACGCTGCTGCCGGTCGACGGCGCCGGGCGGCCGCTGGCCGAACCGCTGATGTACAACGACAAGGTCGCTGACGACACTATCCTGACAGCAATAGCCGACGCGGCACCGGCAACGAGCGCTGCACTCGGGGCGACCTCCGGTCTCGCCAAGGCGCTGTCTTTCCAGCACCTGCCCGGCGTCGCCACTGTGCTGCACCAGGCAGACTGGATCGCCGGACAGTTTTCCGGCCGGTTCGATGTCAGCGACGAGAACAATGCCCTGAAGACCGGCTACGACGTCGGGGCCAGGCGCTGGCCGGACTGGATCGCGGCGACCTGCGTGCGCATGGAATTCCTGCCCCGCGTCGTGCGGCCGGGCGATGTCACGGACACGCTCACCGCCAGCGCTGCGAAAATGTTCGGCCTGCCGCGCGACGTGGTTGTCGTTGCCGGCACGACGGATGGCTGCGCCTCATTCCTGGCGACCGGTGCGAGTGCCGCGGGCGACGGCGTTACCGCGCTCGGCTCGTCGCTGACCATCAAGATGCTCAGCGACCGGCCGATCTCGGCGCCGCAATTCGGCATCTACAGCCATCGGCTGGGTGACACCTACCTGGCGGGCGGCGCCTCGAACTCCGGCGGCAAGGTGCTGGCCCAGCATTTCCCCGTCGCCCGCATTGTCGAACTCAGCAAAAAAATCGACCCGGCGACGAAGACCGGCCTCGATTATTACCCGCTGTCGGCGCCAGGCGAACGCTTCCCCATAGCCGATCCGGCGCTGCCGCCGCGCCTCGAGCCGCGGCCCGCCGACGATGCCGACTATCTGAAAGCGATGTTCGAGGGTATTGCGGCGATCGAAGCGCTCGGCTATCGCCGGCTTGCCGAACTCGGCGCCCCCCGGCTGACATCGGTCAGGAGCGTCGGCGGCGGTGCGGCCAATCCGGCCTGGACAGCGATCCGGCAGCGCAAGCTTGGCGTCGCTCTCTTGCCGGCTCTTTCGGAGGAGGCCGCTGCCGGCACGGCGCGGCTGGCGCTGATGGGCGCAAGCGCAGCGGGGCTTTTATGACGGCCAAGGCAATTCAACACCTCGATGGCATCGCCGCGCTGACCGACCGCTATCAGGTGTTCCTGCTCGACCAATTTGGTGTGCTGCACGACGGCACCAGCGCCTATCCAGGTGCTGTCCAAGCGTTGTCGGCACTCAAGCGCGCCGGCAAGACCATCGTACTGATCTCGAATTCCGGCAAGCGGGCGCAACCCAATGAGCACCGCCTGCTGAAGCTCGGCTTTGAACCGGGAAGCTGGGACCACTTTGTCTCCTCCGGCGAGGTGGCATGGCGCTCTTTCCACCAAATGGCAGCATCCGGAGCCCTGCGCCCGCAGACAAAATGCCTGCTGATCCGCCGCGACAATGACCGTTCGGCTGTCGACGGCCTGCCCTTCGTCCTGGCCAAGGACGGCTACGATGCCGAACTGGTGCTGATTTCCGCCAGCGAGGGCGATCGCTACGACCTCGACCATTATCGCCGGCTTCTTGGTCCGGCGGCGGCGCGGCGGGTGCCATGCTTCTGCACCAATCCCGACAAGATCATGCTGACTGCCGTCGGCCCTCGCTTCGGCGCCGGCCGGCTCGCCGATCTCTATGAGAGCCTCGGCGGCAGCGTGTCGCGCATTGGCAAGCCCAATCCGCAGATATTCGAGGCAGCGCTGGCACTGGCGGGCCACCCGGAGCGCGACAGCGTGGTCTGCGTCGGCGACAGCGTCGAGCACGACATCGCCGGCGGCAACGGCGTCGGTGTCGCGACGACGCTGGTCCTGTCGGGCATATTGGCGGGG
Organism: Mesorhizobium sp. M0854; assembly: GCF_040319815.1. NCBI lineage: Bacteria > Pseudomonadati > Pseudomonadota > Alphaproteobacteria > Hyphomicrobiales > Phyllobacteriaceae > Mesorhizobium > Mesorhizobium sp. M0854. Next base: position 304,300 of record NZ_JAMYOL010000004.1, on the reverse strand, counting down.
GCGCCTGACCTGGAGGACGTTTTCGCCACGCTGAACGCCCGTCCCGACTACATCGCGGATAGCTTCAGGTTTCGCTGAGGCGAGACAAAGCTAATCCAGGTTGAAACGCCCGATCACCGGCACATGGTCCGAGGGCCGTTCCCAGCCGCGCGCCGGCCGCAGGATTTCATAGCCGGCAAAATGCGGCACCAGGTTTGGCGACGACCAGACATGGTCGAGGCGGCGGCCGCGATTTGAGGCCTGCCAATCCTGGGCGCGATAGCTCCACCAGGTGTAGAGTTTCTCCTCGTAAGGCACATTGAGCCGCATCAGGTCGATCCAGTCGCCGGCGAGCCGCATTGCCTCGAAGTTTTCCGTCTCGACCGGCGTATGGCTGACGACATTGAGGAGCTGCTTGTGCGACCAGACATCGTGCTCGAGCGGCGCGATGTTGAGGTCGCCGACCAGGATCGAGCCGGAGTGCTCGTCATGCTCGGCCCGCACGGCGTTCATCTCGGCAACGAAATCGAGCTTGTGCTTGAACTTGCGGTTGACGGCCGGGTCGGGCTCGTCGCCGCCGGCCGGAACGTAGAAATTGTGCAGCAGGATCGTTTTGCCGCCGGCGTTGACGGTGACCGACAGATGCCGGCTGTCGTCGATCTCGCAGAAGCGGCGCTTTTCGACCACCTCGATCGGCCGCCGCGCTATGGTGGCAACGCCGTGATAGCCCTTCTGGCCATGGAAGGCGATGTGCTCGTAGCCGAGCTTGCGGAACGCCTTCTCCGGAAACAATTCGTCCGGAACCTTGGTTTCCTGCAGGCAGAGCACGTCCGGCGCCTGCTCGACCAGCTGGCGCTCGACGATCGGCATGCGCAGCCGGACGGAGTTGATGTTCCAGGTAGCGACGGAAAACGGCATGTGGGGTTCCGGACAACGCAAGATCCGCCGGATGGCTCCGACGGAAGTCAATCGCGGAAACTACTGCCAGCCGCGCACCGCAAAAACAAGCCGCCCGCACCAACGCGGAAAAACCATCCCGCAGCAGTAGGAAGTTACCGCGTCTTGGTGTTCAGCTCGCGGTTCGCCGTATAGTCGATGGCGAAGGTGTCGGGGGCGAAGCTGACGCCCTCCTTGGTGTTGAAGATCATCACCGTCGTGTCCTTGCCTTGCGCATCGGTGATGGTCCACTGCCGCAATTCATAAGATTTCGGATCGAACATCATGGTGATCTTCGAATTGCCGAACACCGATTTGTCGGCAAGCTGGATGGTGGTGAGATCGTCCTCTTCCTTGACGCTTCTGACGCGCCCGCCCGACAGATCGATCTTGTCGTCGAGCAGCAGCTTCAGCGGCGTCTTCGACAGCGGATAGAGGTCGGAGGTCCGCAGCTTCTTGTTGAGGATGACCACCGACTTGCCGTCGGAAATCACCCTGAAATTCGAGGCGCCGTCGTAATTGAAGCGGATCTTGCCCGGCCGTTCCAGAAAGAACTTGCCGCCGGTCTGCTCGCCCTTGGGTCCGAACTGCACGAACTCGCCGCTCATCGATTTGACCGAGGAGAAATGATCGGCGATCTTCTGCGCCGTCGCCGGAACCGCTGCTTGCGCCGACGCCAGCAACTGGAAGCCGGGCACGACATTGGCGGCCGCCGCACCGGCCAGGACCAGGCCGAGGCCGAGCACCTGCCGGCGGGTTGGGGCGAAATCCCTGCTTGGGGCGAGAGTTGCGTTTTTCATGCCGGTCACCATCATCTGATTGCTTGCTCGTTATATTGGTCTGGCCCCCCAGTTGGGCTTAAGTTTGGCGGCCGCACGGCGCCCGTCGTTGCAACGCGCCAAAAGGTTCAAAGTTGCCGGCGCGGACGCGCTCTAGAACTTGTCGTCCTCCGTCGGCACCAGGATTTCGCGTTTTCCGGCATGGTTGGCCGGGCCGACAATGCCTTCCTTCTCCATCTTCTCGATGATCGAGGCGGCGCGGTTGTAGCCGATGCCGAGCCGGCGCTGGATGTAGCTGGTCGAGGCCTTGCCGTCGCGCAGCACCACCGCGACCGCCTGGTCGTAGGGATCGTCGGAATCCTCGAAATTACCGCCGTCGCCGCCGCCACTGCCTTTGCCCGTCGGCTCATCGTCATCCTTGTCGTCGTCCTCGGTGATGGCGTCGAGATATTCCGGCACGCCCTGCAATTTCAGATGCGCGACAATCTTCTCCACCTCGTCGTCGGAGACGAAGGGACCGTGCACGCGCTGGATGCGGCCGCCGCCGGCCATGTAGAGCATGTCGCCCATGCCGAGCAGCTGTTCGGCGCCCTGCTCGCCGAGGATGGTGCGGCTGTCGATCTTCGATGTCACCTGGAAGGAGATGCGGGTCGGGAAATTCGCCTTGATGGTGCCGGTGATGACATCGACCGACGGCCGCTGCGTCGCCATGATGACATGGATGCCAGCGGCGCGCGCCATCTGCGCCAGGCGCTGCACCGCGCCTTCGATGTCCTTGCCGGCGACCATCATCAAATCGGCCATCTCGTCGATGATGACGACGATGTAGGGCATCGGCTCGAGGTCGAGGTTCTCCGTCTCGTAGATCGCCTCGCCGGTTTGGCGGTCGAAGCCGGTCTGCACGGTGCGCGAGATCCTTTCGCCCTTTTTCTCGGCCTGCTGCACGCGCGCGTTGAAGCCGTCGATGTTGCGGACGCCGACCTTGGACATCTTGCGGTAGCGGTCCTCCATCTCGCGCACGGTCCATTTCAGCGCCACCACCGCCTTCTTCGGATCGGTGACGACCGGCGTCAGAAGATGCGGAATGCCGTCATAGACCGAGAGCTCCAGCATCTTTGGATCGATCATGATCAGCCGGCAGTCCTGCGGCGTGAGCCGGTAGAGCAGCGACAGGATCATGGTGTTGATGGCGACGGACTTGCCCGAGCCGGTGGTGCCGGCGACCAACACGTGCGGCATCTTGGCGATGTCGACGATCACCGCCTCGCCATTGATGGTCTTGCCCAGCGCCAGCGCCAGCTTGGCCTTGGTGGTTTCGAAATCGCGGCTGGCCATGATCTCGCGCAAATAGACCGTCTCGCGCCTGGCGTTCGGCAACTCGATGCCGATCGCGTTGCGGCCGGGCACCACGGCGACACGGCAGGCGATGGCGCTCATCGAGCGGGCGATGTCGTCGGACAGGCCGATGACCCGCGACGATTTGATGCCGGGCGCCGGTTCCAGCTCGTAGAGCGTGACGACCGGACCCGGACGCACATGGATGATTTCGCCCTTGACGCCGAAATCCTCCAGCACGCCCTCAAGCAGGCGGGCGTTCTGCTCCAGCGCGTCCTTGGACAGGCTGGCGTCGCGCACCACGTTCTTTGGTTCCGACAGGAAGTGCAGCGACGGCATCTCGAATTTCTCCGAGCCGATCAGCGAAGTCTGCGCCTCGCGCTGGACGCGGGCGCCGGGGGCCGGCCGCGGCGCCGGCGCCTCGACGCGTGTCGCCGCGTCGGAACGGAAGTTCTGCACCCTGGCCGTCGGCGCGGCGCGGCGCTGGCCGGCCGGCTCGGGCGCGAAATCCATGTCGTCGTCATTGTCGTCGTTATCGAAGACGTCGGCATCGTCAGGGTCGATCGAGGCACTGCGGTCGTTGACCATGGCGGCGAAGAATTCCGGCTCGACGCGGGCGCGCCCGCCCGGGCTCATCCGCGCCTCGGCGAACTCGGCCGATTCGACCCGTTCGGCCGCCCGCCGCCAGGCGCTGGGGCGCGGTTCCATCTCCGGCTCGAAATCGTCGCGCTCGCGCCGGCGCGCGGCGCGGCGGCGCAGATAGGCCCGCAGCGACAGCCACCAGTGGGTGATGGCGCCAAGCGCCAATATACCTTCGTCGCCCTCGTCCTCTTCATTGTCGAAAAGCAGGTCGTCCTGCGGATCGGGCACTGCGGGCTGTTCGAGGACGGCAAAGCCGTTCTTGCGCGAAATCAGCGCCGAGCCATACAAGAATACCCACAGCGCCGGGGCTGCCAGGAGCACGGCGAGCACGCTGGCGACGAGGCCGGTCGGATAGCCGCCGATGACCAGGCCCGGGATATTGAGCACCATGTCGCCGAAGACGCCGCCGAGGCCGGTCGGCAGCGGCCAGGTCTTGGGCGGCACCACGCAGCCGGCAATTGCCGCGCCAAGCAGCGAAAACCCGAACCAGGCCAGTGCCCGTTTCGGCAGCCGGTCGACGCCGCGCGCGGTAAACAGCAGAAATCCCCAGATCACCGCCGGCACCAGCGCCGCAACGGCGGCAAGTCCGAAGAACTGCATGGCAATGTCGGAAAAGACGGCGCCGGCATAACCCATTGCATTGGTGACGATATTGTCGGTGGCGTGCGAAAAGCTCGGATCGGCGACGTTCCAGGTGGCAAGGGCGGCGACGCCGAAACCAACCAGAGCAAACAGCCCGGCACCGACCAGCCGCCCGACCTGGCGCCTCGCGAACGACCGGATGCCGTGCTCCGTATCGGCCAGCGCAAGCGGTGCTGAAGCCCCTGAACGCATGCTTTTCCTCGTCTGTCGTTGCCCGGCCGGGCGCGGACGCGCAACACGGCAGATTCGGCTGTCAGACTAGCGGCGGGAAGGTTAAGGGCGCATTAACCATGGGCATTCTGCGTCACCGGAACGGGCGACCGCCACCACAGTTCGGAGCGTTGCGGCCGCTGTTTCACGCCGCCGGCGGATCGAGCCACCTTGATCAAGCGATTGTATGATCGAGCCATAACGGCCGCCTGCACACAAAAAAGAGGCCCGGAAGGTTTCCGGGCCTCAAGGCGTGAGCCCTTTCGGGAGCATCACGACGGGATCTTCCCGGCACCGGCAAAACGCCGGTGCCAGCCAATAAACCTCACGGCACCACTTCGCCGTGCTGGCTGATGTCGAGGCCTTCGACCTCTTCCTGGGTCGAAGGACGCAGGCCGACCAGCGCCTTGACGATATAGAGGATCACGAAGCTCGCGATCGCCGTCCACAGGATGGTGAAGACGATACCGTAGAGCTGCTTGCCGACAGAGGCACCCGAACCAAGGCTGTTGATCGCCGGATCGGCGAGCACGCCGGTCAGCAATGCACCGATGATGCCGCCGATGCCGTGCACGCCGAATGCATCGAGCGAGTCGTCATAGCCGAACGCGTGCTTGAGCTTGACGGCCGAGACGTAGCAGAGCACGCCGGCGACGATGCCGACGATGAAGGCGCCGGTCGGATTGACGAAACCGGAAGCCGGCGTCACCGCGACCAGGCCGGCGACGGCGCCCGAGATGATGCCAAGCACGCTCGGCTTCTTGGCGACGATCCATTCGGCGAACATCCAGGCGAGCGCCGCGGCGGCAGCGGCAACCTGGGTGTTCAGCATCGCGGCACCGGCAAGGCCGTCGGCGGCCAGTTCCGAGCCGGCGTTGAAGCCGAACCAGCCGACCCACAGCAGCGAAGCGCCGATGACGGAGTAGACGAGGTTGTGCGGCGCCATGTTGGTGGTGCCGTAGCCTTCACGTTTGCCGAGAACCAGCGCGCAGACCAGGCCGGCAACACCGGCATTGATGTGAACGACCGTGCCGCCGGCGAAATCGAGAACGCCGGCTGTGCCGAGGAAGCCGCCGCCCCACACCCAGTGCGCGATCGGGGCGTAGACCACCAGCAGCCACGCGCCCATGAAGATGAGCAGCGCCGAGAACTTCATGCGTTCGGCGAAGGCGCCGGCAATCAGCGCCGGCGTGATGATGGCGAAGGTCATCTGGAACATCGAGAAGACGAACTCAGGAATGTTCGCCACGCCCGGCAGCCACAGCGAGGAGGTGGTGATGCCGTTGTGGAAGAACTTCGAGAAGCCGCCGAGATAGGCATTCATGCCGCCGCCATCCGAGAAGGCCAGCGAGTAGCCGAACATGAACCACAGCACCGTCACCAGGCAGGTGATGGCAAAGCTCTGCATGATGGTGGCGAGCACGTTCTTTTTGCGCACCATGCCGCCATAAAACAGCGCCAGGCCCGGTACGGTCATCATCAGCACCAGCGCCGTCGAGGTCAGCATCCAGGCTGTGTTGCCGGTGTCGAGTGCGGGCGCAGGGGCAGCCGGTGCCGCCGGTGCCGCTTCCTGCGCGAACGCAGCAACCGTGCCCAGTGCAGCGAGAGCGAGCGAACCTAAAACGGCCGCGCGTCCCGTTATCTTCAAGGTGGAAGGAATATTCATTGAACTCTCCATTGGAATACGTATCCGCAGCTCAAAGCGCGTCGGTGTCTGTTTCGCCGGTGCGAATGCGCACCGCCTGGTCGATGCCGAAAACGAAGATCTTGCCGTCGCCGATCTGGCCGGTCTTGGCCGCCGCGGTGATGGCTTCGACGGTCTTGTCGACCATGTCGACAGCGACCGCGACTTCGATCTTGATCTTCGGCAGGAAGCTGACCGCGTATTCCGCCCCGCGATAGATTTCCGTGTGACCCTTCTGACGTCCGTAGCCTTTTACTTCGGTGACGGTCAGGCCCTGGATGCCGACTGCGGTGAGCGCCTCGCGCACCTCGTCGAGCTTGAACGGCTTTATGATTGCCATCACGATCTTCATAAGGTTTCACCCTTTGCTGTTGCGGGTCCCCGCGTTTGCACGACTTCGCCGATCCCCATGAGAGCCGGAGAGTGCCCGCTAGGATTCAAGCTCCGTGCCAATTGCCGAAGCAGGGTGTTAAGCTGTTGTTAAACAACGAAATCGAGAAGGTCTGGCAGCTGCCTGTTCACAGGCGCGGCAGTGCATATGCTTAAAAAATAGGCAAATTTCGAAAAATGCCTACTCCGCAGGCGGCCGCTTCAGCCGGATGAGTCCTTCTTGGGCAACCGAGGCGATCAAGGTGCCGTCGCGGGCAAACAGCGAGCCGCGGGTAAAGCCACGCGATCCTTGCGTCGACGGACTGTCTTGCGTGTACAGCATCCAGTCGTCGAGCGGATGGCTGCGGTGGAACCACATGGCGTGGTCGAGGCTGGCTGCCTGGATATCACGATCGAAAATGGCGCGGCCATGAGCAAAGGTCGAGGTGTCGAGCAGCGTCATATCCGAGAGGTAAGCGAGCACGGCCGCCTGCGTGGCGCGGTCGGCCGGCACCGGGCCGGTGGTGCGGATCCAGATGTTCTGCTTCGGCTCGAGTTTTTCCCGGCTGGTATAATGCTTCAGCATCACCGGCTTCATCTCGATCGGCCGGTCGCGCTCCCAATAGCGCTTGATGCCGTCGGGCACGGCTTCGCCGAACTTGCCCAGCAATTGGCGCTGCGACAGCAACGTGTCGGGCGCCGGCACGTCCTGCGGCATCGGCACCTGATGTTCCAGGCCGACCTCATCCTGCTGGAACGAGGCTTCCAGCGAAAAGATCGCCTGGCCGTGCTGGATCGCCACGACGCGGCGCGTGGTGAAGGAGCCGCCGTCACGGATGCGGTCGACCTCGTAGATGATAGGCACCTTGGTGTCGCCCGGCCGCATGAAATAGCCATGCAGCGAATGCACGTGGCGCTCGGGCTCGACCGTTCGCTGCGCGGCGACCAGCGCCTGGGCGATGGTCTGGCCGCCGAAGATGCGCTGCCAATCGAGCTTGGGGCTGCGACCACGATACAGGTTGTGTTCCAGCTGCTCGAGGTCGAGAATGCCGAGAAGCTCGTCCATGGCTGCCGTCATCTTGACCTCGCCGCAAAATTACCATGGCGGTTTCCGACAGGAACAGCGGGCAGTCAAGGGCGGAATGCCCGGCGACAGTCAGGCTGCGAAAGGAATTGCCATGCTCGACAGCAAGAATTCGCTCGACGTTCTGGTCGCCGGCGCCGGTTATGTCGGCCTGGCCGCCGCCGTGTCGCTGAAGCAGGCGCGGCCGAGCCTCGCCGTCGCGGTCGTCGATGCGGCACCCGCCAGGGTCTGGCAGAAGGACGGCCGCGCCTCGGCGATTGCCGCCGCCGCGTGCCGCATGCTCGACCAGCTCGGCGTCTGGAACGAGATCGCGCCGGGGGCGCAGGCGATCACCGAAATGATCGTCACCGATTCGCGCACATCCGATCCGGTCCGCCCGGTGTTCCTCACCTTCGACGGCGAGGTCGCGCCCGGCGAACCCTTTGCGCATATGGTCGCCAACAAGGATTTGAACGGCGCCTTGCGCCGGCGCGCCGAACAACTCGGCATCGGCATCATCGAAGGCGTCGCCGTCAGCGCCTTCGACATCAACGGCGCCGGCATCACCGTGCATCTTGCCGACGGCGCGACGCTGAAGGCGCGGCTGCTGGTTGCCGCCGACGGCGTCAATTCGAAGCTGCGCGACATGGCCGGCATCAAGACGGTGAAATGGGAGTATGGCCAGTCCGGCATCGTCTGCACGGTGGCGCACGAGCGGCCGCACAACGGCCGCGCCGAAGAGCATTTCCTCCCCGCAGGCCCGTTTGCCACGCTGCCGCTCAAGCCGGGCAAGGACGGCACCAACCGCTCGTCGATCGTCTGGGTCGAACGGTCGCAGGATGCCGAGAAACTGGTCAGTGGCGACACGCTGGTCCTGGAATATGAGCTCGAGCAGCGCTTTGGCCTGAAACTCGGCGAAATCCATCTCGCCGACAAGCCGCGTGCCTGGCCGCTCGGGCTGATCATTGCGCGCGCCTTCGTCGCGCCGCGCATCGCCTTGGCCGGCGACGCCGCCCACGGCATCCACCCGATCGCCGGCCAGGGTCTCAATCTCGGCTTCAAGGACGTGGCGGCGCTGGCCGAAGTGGTGGTCGAGGCCGACCGGCTCGGCCAGGACATCGGCGCGCTCGACGTGCTCGAGCGCTACCAGCAATGGCGGCGTTTCGACACGGTGCAGATGGGCATCACCACCGATGTGCTGAACCGGATGTTTTCCAACGATTTCGGCCCGCTGCGCACTTTGCGCGACATCGGCCTCGGCCTCGTCGAGCGCATGCCCCGGCTGAAGGGGTTTTTCATCCGCCAGGCGTCGGGTCTGTCCGGCGACACGCCGAAATTGTTGAAGGGCGAGGCGATCTAAACAGGCCCTGAAGCTTCCCCAACTTCGTCATCCCTGGGCGTAGCGACGCGAAGCGGAGAGAAGACCCAGGATGACGAAGCGATCAGGCGTCTCGGCTTAATCGCCATGCGGTCTGCCGAATTTCGTATCAGGGGACTTAGTTGACCTCGAAGCCCAGCTTCTGGCGCAGCCGCAGCATGCGCTGGTCGGGAATCGGCAGGTTTTGTCCGCCGGCTTCCGCCGCACGGCTGACCATCCGCAGCAGATCGCTCCTTTCGGCCGCGTCGAGCCGTTCGCGCAGGAACGGTGCCAGCTTGTCGATTACGACCGTGGCGTCGTCGATTTGCGATGCCGCCCATTTGGCGTAGATCACCGCTTCATCGGTCTGTTTTTTGTCGGCAATCTCCGAGATCACCGATCGAATGGCAGCTTCGCGTTGCGGCAGCACAGGACCATGTTCGGAAACGATGGCGGTGATCAGCGTCGCGGCGGCGACGACCGGATCGTCGATCGCCGTCAGCGGCGAGAGCGCCGCCTGCTTGCGTAGTTTCTTGCGGCGGACGTTGCCCTGGACGCGGCCAACCACGTCGGCAACCTCACGCGCCGCGTCGTTCATGGTCTTCAGCCGGTACCACCAGAACGCCGCCGCCCCCAGCAGGCCGATTGCAGCAATCAATATATGCATGCCCAAGATCCCCCAATCTCGGGCGACGATAGGAGAAGTATTGCTTCGCTTCAACACGCAAAAGTTGCGCCGATTGAAGAAAACGACAGCCTGCGCCAGTCGTTGGTCGCCACCGCTCCGCGGAGGAACTTATCGAGACATCTCTATGACCCGGGCACCTTGTAGATCGCCCGCACCTCGATCGTGCCGATTTCGGCGAGCGGAATCTCGCCCGCGATCCCCAGCGCCTCGTCGAGGCTCTCGGCCTCGATCATGACGAAACCGAGCAACTGCTCCTTGGTTTCGGCGAAGGGGCCGTCGGTGACCAGCCGCTTGCCCTTGCGCCTGCGAACGGTTTTCGACGTTTTCACCGATTGCAGCGCCTGCGCGATGATCAGCATCCCGCGTTGGTCCAATGACCGGTCATGGGCCATCGAATCGGCGTCGAGCTTGGCCAGCCTCTCGGGGGTCATTGCGTAGAGATCTTTTTCTTCACCATAGACCAGGCAAACATACTTCATTTCTATCTCCATTCCTGGCTTGAAGCCGAAGACGAGGCTACGGAAATCTCCGCGGAGCCCTTGCCTGCCGCAGAATCGAGACCGGCCGCAGCATAGTCGAGAAGAGATACCGCAATCCCAATGATGGCAATCGCCGCAAGCAGCCGGCCAAAGCCGGAAGGCTGCAGGCGCGACCAGTCGGCTTGCTGTTCACCGGCCCTGTGGCCGGTGCTTGTCCAGTGAGCAGAAAACAGATTGTTCATGTGGTCCTCCATCCGGCCACCAATTCCATGGCCGCCCGCAGGACGGCCGGGACAGATGGAAGTCGACATTTTTGCACGCATATTTTTTTTCGCGATTTTTTTCCCGAGCGATTTTTTGCCTGACCACGATGTGTCACGCTGCGGCCGATACGAAAGCGCGGGTGGCCTTCGCTCCCGCGCGCGCTATAGTCGACTGGATGCCGATCACGGGCTCAGCCACGACAATCAAGGAGGAATTGATGGACCGCACCGCCAACGCCGTTTGGAAAGGCAGTTTCAAGGAAGGCAAGGGCACGCTCGAAACCCAGAGCGGGGTGCTGAAGGGCACACCCTATTCGGCCAAGACGCGTTTCGAGGATGAAAGCGGCAAATCCGGCACAAACCCGGAAGAGCTGATCGCCGCCGCCCATGCCGGCTGCTACGCCATGCAGCTTTCGCATTTTCTCGCCGAGAACGGCACTCCGGCTGCCGAGCTCGACGCCAAGGCCGTAGTAACGCTGGTCCCCGGCACCGGCATCACCGGCAGCGCGATCACGCTGGTCGGCAAGGTACCGGGCATCGATGCCGCCAAGTTCAAGGAATTGGCCGAGAAGGCCAAGGCCGAATGCCCGGTCTCGAAAGCGCTCGGCGCCATCAAAGTATCGCTCGACGCCAGGCTCGGGTGAGGGAGCTTTTATGCCTGATAGATTCCAACTGGTGTTGGAGTCCATCAATTGTTGAAGTCGGCGCCGCCCCTCATTGCCCTGCCGGGCATTTCTCCCCGTAAGTGACGGGGAGAAAGAAGCTGGCCGCAGCTGCGGCACCCTTCTTGCAACGTTGATGATTGACGAAACCGTCGAAAGAGCGTCCCTCTCCTCGTCCCTATACGGGGAGAGGTCGCCGGCAGGCGGGGCAGCGCCAGCCAATCGAAAGTAGGCAACGAACACGTTACCTGAGGGGCCGTCACCGACGTCTCGAAAATCCTTATCGCCCATCGCCGGACAGTGCGTCGAGACGGGCGCGCAATGCCGCGACCTCTTCCTCGAGGGCCTGCACGCGCGTCTCCAGATCCGACGCCGGCGAGGACGACTGCAGGGGCGCTGCGGCAGCCGACAGCTGCGGCGGCCCGCTGAGCAGATGGACATAACGGTCTTCGCGCTGGCCTGGGCCGCGATCGATCTGCTGCACCAGCGGTGGCCGGCGGCCGATCAGCAGATCGAGATTGCCGCGAAGCTCGTCGATCGACGGCAGCCGCGCCATGCGCTCGCTTCGCGCCAGCAATTCATAGGCCGTCTGCGGGCCGCGCAGCAGCAACAGGCCGAGTAGCGCGATCTGCGCCGAGGTCAGGGAAAAGCGCTGCGCCACGACATGCTCGTAGCGCTCGACGCGCGACGCGAACACTTGCCTGACGAGGCCCTTCTGCTCCAGCTGGCCAAGCGCCCGCCTGACCTCAGCGAGCTCGACCGACATTACCGGCTCGCGCGCCGTCTTCTGGTTGGCCGCCGCATGTGCCGCATTGAGCGTCAGCGGATAGACGTCCGGCGTCAGCTCCTTCTTCTCGATCAGGCAGCCGAGCACGCGGGCTTCGACGGGAGAGAGGATGGGAAGGTCGGAATCGGTCATAAGTTTGCTATCCTTTCGAACTCGACGGGACGGCGCCCCCCTCTGTCCTGCCGGACATCTCCCCCTCTAGTGGGGAGATTGGCTGTCATCACCGCTTCGCCACCTTTCAAGGCTGCAGAAAGGGCGCTGTCCTCCAAGCTGCTAATCTCCCCCCCTTGAGGGGGAGATGTCCGGCAGGACAGAGGGGGGCGCGAAGGATCGCTGCGGACGAGACGATCTCGGCTGCAACCCGCCCGCCGCTTAAACCCGTCGCTCCACCATCATCTTCTTGATCTCGGCGATCGCCTTCGCCGGGTTGAGCCCCTTGGGGCAAGTCTGGGCGCAGTTCATGATGGTGTGGCAGCGATAGAGCCGGAACGGGTCTTCGAGATTGTCGAGCCGCTCGCCCGTCGCCTCGTCCCTGGAATCGATCAGCCAGCGATAGGCCTGCAGCAGCGTCGCCGGGCCGAGATAGCGCTCGCCGTTCCACCAGTAGCTCGGGCAGGAGGTCGAGCAGCAGGCGCACAAGATGCACTCATAGAGCCCGTCGAGCTTTTCGCGGTCCTCATGACTCTGCAGCCATTCCTTGGCCGGCTCGGGCGACACCGTCTTCAGCCACGGCTCGATCGAGGCGTGCTGGGCGTAGAAAGTGGTGAGGTCGGGCACCAGGTCCTTGACCACTTGCATGTGCGGCAGCGGATAGACCTTGATCGCGCCGGAAATGTCGTCGCAGCCCTTGGTGCAGGCCAGCGTGTTCGACCCGTCGATGTTCATGGCGCACGAGCCGCAGATGCCCTCGCGGCAGGAGCGGCGCAGCGTCAGCGTCGGGTCGATCTTGTTCTTGATCCAGAGCAGCGCGTCGAGCACCATCGGCCCGCAATCGTCCATGTCGACGAAATACGTATCCATGCGCGGGTTCTCGTCATCGTCCGGCGACCAGCGGTAGATGCGATATTCGCGCAGGTTGGTCGCGCCCTCCGGCTTCGGCCAGGTTTTTCCGGCCATGATCTTCGAGTTTTTCGGAAGCGTGAGTTCGACCATTACCTCAGGTCCTTTCGGATGACGAGCTTCAGCCCGGACCAGATCTCGTTCACGGCGGCGACCTTGACGTCGACAAGGTCGAGCTTCAGCGCCTCTGTGCGGATAACGTCCTCGGTGACGTCGGTCGGCACTTTCGATGCCTTCTTCGGCCATGACACCCAGACCATGCCGTCCCGCTTGATTGCCGCTTCGACGTCGCCAAGACGGTCCTCGATCTCGACACGCTGCCGGGTGAAAGCATGTACGGCATCGTATTTCTCATGAACGCCCGAAATCGCCGACCAGTTGGCCAGCCGATCGAGCTCGGCAAAATCCACGGCTTCGGCCAAATCCTCGAGTTCGGCCGGCAAGGCGACGAAAGCGGCAATCATCCCGTCCTTCAGGCCGAGCTTGGCCGGAAGGGGCGTGCCGGAATATCCCGCAACCGCCAGCAGCCTCATCTCAATACACCCTGGCCTTCGGCGCGATCTTGGCCGGGTTGATGCCGCCGTCTGCTTCCTTGAGCAGCGTTTCGGTGTGCACCGGCCGGTAGGTGAGCGCCACCTCGCCGGCCTCGTTGAGCCGGGCCAGCGTATGCTTGCGCCAGTTGGCGTCGTCGCGGGCCGAAAAGTCCTCCCGCGCGTGCGCGCCGCGGCTTTCCTTGCGCGCCTCGGCGCCGTAGACGGTGGTGATGGCGTTGGCCATCAGGTTTTCCAGCTCCAGCGTCTCGACCAGGTCGGAGTTCCAGATCATCGAGCGGTCGAACACCTTGACGTCGCCGAGTTCACCCCAGATCTGCGAAATGCGCCTGCAGCCGCTTTCCAGCGATTCCTGGGTGCGGAACACCGCCGCGTCCTCCTGCATCGCCTTCTGCATCTTTTCGCGCAAAACCGCTGTCGGCGTCGAGCCGTTGGCGTGACGCAGCCGGTCGAAGCGGTCCATTATCTTTTCGACGGCGGTCTCGTTGGGCGAAGGGATCGCCGATGTGCGGTCGATCACCTGGCCGGCCCGGATTGCCGCCGCGCGGCCGAACACCACCAGGTCGATCAGCGAGTTCGAACCAAGCCGGTTGGCGCCGTGCACCGAGGCGCAGCCGGCTTCGCCGACCGCCATCAGCCCGGGCGACACCTGGTCCGGATTCGACGCCGTCGGGTTCAGCACCTCGCCCCAGTAATTGGTCGGCACGCCGCCCATATTGTAGTGGACCGTCGGCAGCACCGGGATCGGCTCCTTGGTCAGGTCCACGCCGGCAAAGATCTTTGCCGATTCCGAAATACCCGGAAGCCTCTCGTGCAGAACGGCCGGGTCGAGATGGTCGAGATGCAGGAAAATGTGATCCTTCTTCGGGCCGACGCCGCGGCCCTCGCGGATTTCCAGCGTCATGCAGCGCGAGACCACGTCGCGCGAAGCCAGATCCTTGGCCGACGGCGCGTAGCGTTCCATGAAGCGCTCGCCCTCGGAATTGACGAGATAGCCGCCCTCGCCGCGCGCGCCCTCGGTGATCAGGCAGCCGGCGCCGTAGATGCCGGTCGGGTGGAACTGCACGAACTCCATGTCCTGCAGCGCCAGGCCTGCGCGTGCGGCCATGCCGCCGCCATCGCCGGTGCAGGTATGCGCCGAGGTGGCCGAGAAATAGGCGCGGCCATAGCCGCCGGTCGCCAGCACCACCATCTTGGCCGAAAAGCGGTGGATGGTGCCGTCGTCGAGGTTCCAGGCGACCACGCCGGTGCAGGTGCCGTCCGGCTCCATGATCAGGTCGAGCGCGAAATACTCGATGAAGAACTGCGCATTGTGCTTCAGCGACTGGCCGTAGAGCGTGTGCAGCATGGCGTGGCCGGTGCGGTCGGCGGCCGCACAGGTGCGCTGCACCGGCGGCCCCTCGCCGAAATTCATCATCATGCCGCCGAACGGCCGCTGGTAGATTTTCCCGTCCTCGGTGCGGCTGAAGGGAACGCCGTAGTGCTCGAGCTCGTAGACCGCCGCCGGCGCTTCGCGCACCATGTATTCTTGAGCGTCGGTGTCGCCCAGCCAATCTGAGCCTTTGACGGTGTCGAAGAGATGCCACTGCCAGTTGTCGGGACCCATATTGGCGAGCGAGGCGGCGATGCCGCCCTGCGCCGCAACCGTATGCGAGCGCGTCGGGAACACTTTGGTGATGCAGGCGGTGCGCAGGCCCTGTTCGGCCATGCCGAGCGCGGCGCGCAGGCCGGCGCCGCCGGCGCCGACGACCACGACGTCGAATTTGTGATCGACATAGCTATAGGCGGAAGCCGTGTTGGCGTTCTTCGCGTCCTTGGCCAAAAAATCAGCCTCCAAATGCCAGTTTAAGCAGGGCGAAGACCGAAGCGACGCCGACGACTACGGGAAAGAATGTGTTGAGGGCGAGCAGCGCCAGCCTGGTGCCTTCGCCATGCACATAGTCTTCGATGATCGCCTGCATGCCGAGCCGCATGTGGTAGAGCACCGACAACAGCACCAGCGCCAGCACCAGTGCAACGAACGGATTGGCAAGTGCGGCGCGCACCTCGAGATAGCTGGCGCCGTTGAGTGCGATCAGGAAGCCGACGAAGAACAGGACCAGCGGGATGTTGGAGATCGCCGTCAGCCGCTGGCGCCAGAAATGGCCGGTGCCCTCGCGGGCGGAACCGAGGCCGCGGACCTTGGCCAGCGGCGTGCGCATGTCGGTGTTCTTGCCGTTCATGTCAGGCTCCCCGCGCCATGTAGCCGGCGATCCAGATCAGCAGCGTCAGCGTGACCGAGCCGGCAAGCGTCGCCCAGGCGATCCTCGATGCCGTATGCTTTTCCAGCCCTGCCCCAGTGTCCCAGATAAGATGGCGCACACCGCCCAGCATGTGGTGCATCAGCGCCCAGCTGTAGCCGAACAGCACCAGCCGTCCCAGCCACGAGCCGAAGGCCCAGTTTACGGCGTTGAAGGTCGCCTCCGAGCTCGCCGCCGCCATCAGCCACAGCGCGACCAGCAGCGTGCCGAAATAGAGCGCCCCGCCGGTGATGCGGTGGACGATCGACATCGTCATGGTGATCGGCGGCCGATAGACGGTCAGATGCGGCGAAAGCGGCCGTTCACGCCTGGCAAATTCGCGGGTGGCTGGTGATTTGCTCATGGCTCCCCCAGTTCGGCGTCTCTGGAGCCTCAGGTGGGAATGCGGCATTACCGCTTCCGGTTGCGACTTCGGACAGCCGGTTTCTAATGCTCTTTTTGCACCGCGTCAAAGCCGGAAAACCGTTTCGAAAACGTAATTTAGTCTGATGAAAGCGAGGCTTTCAGCTTCAATCGATTAGGGCTGTCGCCTTGCGCCGGCACAATGTCGTCGCACTGCAAAATATGGCTGGCGCAAGGGGCGGATCAGCGCTTGCAGGCCAGCGGTGATGCACCGCCCTTCATCACCAGCGCCTCACGCCCATCGATCACGATTGCGTCATGCGCCTCGCCGTAACGGCTGGTCTGATTGGCCGGTGAGGCCGGCAGCTCGGCGCTGGCGCCGTTCTGGCCGAGGACGCGCACCGACGTGCCGAGATTCTCGATGGTCATCACGCTGCCGTCGGCGCAGTTGTAAGTAGCTGTGCGCGGCTGCGGTGCCGTCGGTTCGCTAGCAGCCGGAGCAAGCGACACGGAAGCGGCGGCCGTGTTGCCGAGCTTGGGCGCGCTGGTCTGCGGCGCGCAGGCGGCTGCAGCCAGCAGCGGCGGAATGGCCAGCGCCATCCGAAACGTGCGGCGTAATCTCATTTGCTGCCTTCCCCACCGCGTATCGAGCCCGCCGCGATGCTCCGGCAAGCCACCGGATTTCATGCTTTTTGAGTCGCGCCCGATGCTGGGAATGGTGGGAACAAGGCGTGGCCGAATGATGGCCGGTGGGCGATCGGGTATTAACCATATTTTCCGAGACCTCGCCCGTGCTGCGGTTGCCCTCTTAACAAAGGTTAATAAAAGGTTAATTTCTGATTCGAGGAGGCTTGCCTCTCAGCAACTGGAGCAGCACGCCATGCATTCGAATTCAGCAGGATCGCGCCTTCCCTGGTTCCTATTGGCGGCGCTCGCCGTCGGCGTCGTCGCACCGGCATTCGCCGGGACGCGCCATCATGACCGCGTCTATGCCGATTCCTTCGGCAATCTCGTCATCGACAGCGCCGCCGGCTACAAGCGTATCCTCGTTGGCGAGGGCAAGCTGGCCAAGGAATTGTCCGACTACACCAGCGCCGGCCAGCCCGACGTGATCTACGAAAACGAATCGGACGATGTCCGCGGCGGCGACTGCTATAGGCCGCCGGTTTTCGTCAAGGGCCGCAGCTATATGTACGGCCTCTCCGACGGCGAAATGCCGGAGCTCAGCCCCTGCCGCTGACGGCCACGCCGCCCTTGGTTGACGGCGCCGGCAGGGCAACAGCCGGCCCCACCGAGACACGCACGCAATCGCGACCGCTGCCCTTCGCCTGATAGAGCGCTTTGTCGGCGCGCCGCAACAGGTCGGAAAAGCTTTCGCCCGGACCAAGCTCGGCAACGCCGAAGCTGGCGCTGCAGCGGTGATCCGCGGGCAGGCAGTCGATCGGCGTGGCACCGAAGGCGCTCCGCGTGCCCTCGGCAAAGAGCCGGGCGGCGGCTAGATTGGTCCCCGGCAGGAAAATCGCGAATTCCTCGCCGCCGATGCGGCCGGCGACATGATGGTCGGCCGCGGCATCGCGGAGAAAACCGGCAAAGGTCTCGATGACCCGATCGCCCGACGCGTGGCCGTAAGTATCGTTGATGCGCTTGAAATGGTCGAGATCGGCAATGACCAGTGCCGCTGGAACGGCGCGCCGCATGGCGTCACGCAGTGCGATCTCGGCATGGCGCTCGAAGCCCCCACGGTTGAGCAGCCGCGAAAGCGTGTCGGTTTCCGATTTCGACGTCGCCTCGGCGAGCACGTCGCGGACCAGGATAGCCAATGTCACCAGCGCAAGCGCCAGGCCGAACACGGTGCCGACCGACTGCGACACCAACGCATAGCTGGTCTGCGCATAAGATTGCGGGTTGGCGCCCCAGCCACCAAGCGCATGGGCGATGAAGGGTTTGCTGGCGAACTGCAAGGTGCTGGCCGCAAGGACAGCCATCAGCATATAGTCGAGCCGCTCGCGTCTTTGCCTGGACGACAAGACGATCGCCAGCCCGGTGAACTGCATGGCCGCATAGGGAAGCTGGTAGGCCGCCATTCGCACGAACGATTGGCGTGGCAGGTCCTGCACGAAGTAGACCGCGAGGGTGGCGAAGACCAGGAAGAACAGCATCGGCGGCCAAGGCGGCGAAACGCGGTATTTATGGGCAAGCCCGCCATTGAAGGCGACGGTAGCGCCAAGGAAGGCGGCAAAGGCGGCGACAACCACGGGGCGCGCATTGTCGAAGGCAGGAATGCTGAACTCGATCGCGAAATAAGCCGTGCCGAGCACATAGCCGAACGCCAGCCAGCGTGCCGACACCCGGCCGGCGTCATAGACCGCGATCGTCATGAAGGCCGCCGCCAGCAGCCCGGCAACGAACAGGTTGATCAGCAGGATGAAATTAGCGCTGCCCATGGCGTTTTGGCACTCCCCCGAACAGCAAATCACCAACGCGCGAAAAAGACGTTAATTCGAAGCCGTCGCTGACGCTCAGCCAGCACTGGTCCTATTGGGAAGGACGACCGTCTCAGGCCGCTGATAGGACAGGCATACGCTGTCGCGGCCACTCCTTTTGGCTCTGTAGAGCGCTTCGTCGGCGCGGCGCATCAGCGGGTCCAGCCCTTCGTCGCTGGCGCGGGCGGCCACGCCGAAGCTCGCGGTCACTCTTGTCTCGGGCGGAAGCCCGTCGATTCTGTCCGCCGAATAGAGCGTGCGAATGGTTTCGGCAAACAGTCTTGCCGCGCCAAGGTCGCTGAGCGGCAAAAGCACGGCGAACTCTTCGCCGCCGATGCGGCCGGCAACGCCGCGCGTACCTGCAGCCGACAGAAGCTTGGCAGCGAAGTCGGCGATGACGCGATCGCCGGCCGCGTGGCCATGTTGATCGTTGAGCGCCTTGAAATGATCGAGATCGGCAAGCACCAGAGCAACCGGCAATTGCGCCGTGGCACAGTGCTGCAGGACAAGCATGGCGCGCTCCTCGAAGCCGCGGCGGTTGAGCAGGCCCGACAGCGGGTCTGTCAGGGTTTCGGTCTTCAGGGCCTTCATCACATCGAGCGCGGCGGCGCCGAACAGGCAAAGCGCAATAAGCAGCGACAGCAATGCATGCGACAGCAGAGCCGTCGTCCAGTAGGACGAGGAGTAAAGCCCTTCATAGCTGGTGAACGGCCCATGCGCGATGACGACGGCAAGCGTCCGCCCCAGGAAGTTCAGGCCGGAAAGCAGCGACAGCACGAACAGGATCATTTCTGTCGGGCCGTTGTTGCGCACCACGCGCAACTCGGCGGCGACAACCAGGCTGATGCCGCCGAAGCTGAAATTGATGGCAAGGATGCGCCAGGTGAGATCCGGCCGGGCAAAAAGAAACCACGAGAACGCGGCCAGGCCGCCGCAGGCCAGAATGCCGACCGCCGGGTAAGGCACGCGCCGCCCATAGCGCGCAATGACCGCGCCGGCGAGACAGCAGGTGGCGAAGGTGAAGCACAGGATCGAGATGAGCTTGGTCGGCGCCATGCCGACCGGCAGCGTGAAATACTGGAGCAGGAAGCCTGCGGCCGAGGCCGAGTAGCCCGCCGCCAGCACAGCCAGATAGGGACGGTGGCGCTGATAGAACCACAGCACGAGAAATGCCGCGCCGAGTGTGAGGGCGATGCCTGGATTGAGCAGCGCTATGAGCAGGCCGGTGTCCAAGCGCTGTAATTTCCCCTCGCTTCCCCTTGGAGGACCTTAGAGCGGAAGCCCAAACAAGCGGTTAAGCGAAAGCGAATATACGACAGGTGCGTCGACAAAGCCGCTGGGCGGAACCGCGAACGGCGAGCGGCGTTTCACGACGGCAACCAGGAGACGCTCCGATGGCCGACACGATCATGCTGACCGATCACGATGCAATTCGCTCATGGGCCGCGGCACGCGCCGGCTTTCCGGCGATCGTCGACGTGTCGCCCGAAGCCGGAACGCAGCCCATGCTGAGGCTGGTCTTCGGCCAGCATGCCTATCAGGACCAGGATGAGGCCGAACGTCCGGTCAATGCCGGCGGCTACGAACTGGTCGAATGGGATGAATGGTTCAAACTCTTCGACGAGCGCCAACTGGCGCTGGTCGTCGCAAAGGACCAACCCGGCCGCCGTGAGGGATTCCACGAATTCGTCAGGCGGCCCGACTGAAGAATGCCCGAACCGCATTGCGCCTCGGGCTCCTCATATCCGACTGCGCGCGCCTGCCCTATTTCCACTCGCGGATGTCGACGAAATGGCCGGCGATCGCCGCCGCCGCGGCCATTGCCGGCGACACCAGATGGGTCCGGCCCTTGAAGCCTTGGCGCCCTTCGAAATTGCGGTTCGAGGTCGAGGCGCAGCGCTCATGCGGCTTCAGCCGGTCGTCGTTCATGGCAAGGCACATCGAGCAGCCCGGCTCACGCCAGTCAAAGCCGGCGGCGACAAAGATCTTGTCGAGGCCTTCGGCCTCTGCCTGTTCCTTGACCAGGCCGGAGCCCGGCACGATCATCGCACTGACCCGCGGATTGACTTGTCTGCCCTCGATCACCTTGGCGGCGGCGCGCAGATCCTCGATGCGGCCATTGGTGCAGGAGCCGATGAAGACGCGATCGAGTTCGATATCGGTGATCTTGGTGCCCGGCTTCAGGCCCATATAGTCGAGTGCGCGCTGCTTGGAGGTGCGCTTGTTCTCATCAGTGATGTCGTCCGGGTTCGGCACGATGCCTTGCACCGAGACCACGTCCTCGGGCGAGGAGCCCCAGGAGACGATCGGCGGCAGCTTTGCCGCGTCGAGCACGACCACCTTGTTGAAATGCGCGCCTTCGTCGGACTGCAGCGTCTTCCAGTAGGCGAGCGCGGCGTCCCAGGCTTCGCCCTTGGGGGCGCGCGGCTTGTCCTTGACATAGGCGAAGGTGGTCTCGTCGGGCGCGATCAGGCCGGCGCGCGCGCCGGCTTCGATCGACATGTTGCAGATCGTCATGCGGCCTTCCATCGACAGCGCACGGATTGCCTCGCCGGCATATTCGATGACATAGCCGGTGCCGCCGGCCGTGCCGATCTCGCCGATGATGGCAAGGATGATGTCCTTGGCGGTGACGCCTTCCGGCAGTGCGCCGTCGACGCGCACCAGCATGTTCTTGGCCTTGCGCTGAATCAGCGTCTGCGTCGCCAGCACATGCTCGACTTCCGAGGTGCCGATGCCATGCGCCAGCGCCCCGAACGCGCCATGCGTCGAGGTGTGGCTGTCGCCGCAGACGATGGTCATGCCGGGCAGCGTAAAGCCTTGCTCGGGACCGATGATGTGGACGATGCCCTGGCGGATATCCTTCTCGGAATAATATTCGATACCGAAATCCTTGGCGTTCTTGGCCAGCGCCTCGACCTGGATGCGGCTTTCCTCGTTCTTGATGCCGAACTTGCGCTCGGGCGAGGTCGACACATTGTGGTCGACCACGGCCAGCGTCTTTTCCGGATGCCGAACCTTGCGGCCGGTCATGCGCAGGCCTTCGAAAGCCTGCGGGCTGGTGACTTCGTGGACCAGATGGCGGTCGACATAGAGCAGGCAGGTGCCGTCGTCCTGGCGGTCGACGACATGGTCGTCGAAAATCTTGTCGTAGAGGGTGCGCGGTGCGCTCATGTGCGTAAATCCGTCGATTTAAAAAGGGAAAAGGACGCCGGTCGGCCCGGCGAAGCAGCCTGGCGAGTCTGCCCTAGCGAAGTCGGCTGGTCAGAGCGCCGGAAACGCGCGCGGAAAATCGCGACGGCAGGCGTTTCCTGTCCTGCAGCACGAAACCTTTATAGGCCGGATCGCCAAAAAGCTCTTCCATGGCGCTGCTCATATCAATGTTTTGGCTTTTCAGCAATCGCGTCTGCCTTCGCAGGCGCTTCACAGCACCTTGAACACGAAGGTCTTCACCAGCGCGTCGGGCTCGGCGATTGCATAGCAGCGGAACCACGGGCTCTCCTCGACCGGCCGCCATTTTTTCGCCTGCTCCAGTTCGCCAAACACGGCCTTGAACCCGCCGCTTTCAAACACCTGGTCGCGGACCGTGAAGATGGCGTGGCCGCCCGTCCTGGTGATGCGTATCAGTTCATGCAGGCCCGACGCCGGTGCGTGGCTGATGGTGAACACGCCGGTCGAGAAAAAGGCGCGGAAATACCCGTCCGCCCAAGGCAATGGCCCGCCGAGCATCGCCTGTTTCAGCTCGCTGTAGGCCTGCCGGCTGCCGGCGATTTTCAGCATGTCCTGCGACAGGTCGAGCCCGGCAATATCGTGGTAGCCGAGTGCCTTGAGCGACGGCCCCGACAGGCCGGTGCCGCAACCGGCGTCGAGCAGCGGCCCTTCGCCCGGCGGCACATGGCGCGCCACCCAGGCGGTGATCAGGAACGGCAGGAGATAGCCGAGCGCCGCGGTTTCGCCGTCATAGGTCGCGGCCCATTGCGCATAGGCCTTGGCGAGCGTCTCGGGCGTGTCGGCCGTATAGACCGCTTCCAGCGCCGCATTGGCCTTGTCGATGATCATGGGTCCTCCCCGGTCGCGTCCGCTCGATGGTAGCGCCGTTTTCGCCTGCCTTCTATTCCCCATGCTGGTGGCGCAGCCGCTTCTCCAGCGCCCGCAAGGCCAACGACAGGCCGACGGTCAGGATGAGATAGATATAGGCGACGATCGAATAGGTTTCGAAGAAGCGGAACGAGCCGGCGGCGTAGATCTTGCCCATCTGGGTGATGTCGGCGACGCCGAGCACCGAGACCAGCGAGGAATCCTTGACCATGGCGACGAAATCATTGCCGAGCGGCGGCAGGATAGTGCGGATCGCCTGCGGAAAGATGACCAGCCGGAAGCGCTGGGTGCGCGTCAGCCCGAGCGCCTTGGCCGCTTCGATCTGCCCCTTCTCGACCGCCTGGATACCGGCGCGGAACACCTCCGAGATGAAGGCCGAATAGCCGATGGTCAGCGCCATGACGGCGCGCCAAAGCAACGACACGTCGCGTACCAGCAGCTCACCGAAGAGGCCGGCGCTTTGCAGCGGCGCCATCAGCGCGTTCCATGCCGCGACGAAGGCCGGCGCGCCGGCAAAGGCGATCCAGAACAACAGCACCAGCATCGGCACGCCGCGGATGATCTCGACGTACAAGCGGGCGATCTGGCTGAGCCAGCGTGAGCCCGACAGGCCCATCAGCGCGACGCCGAGGCCGATCGCGCAAGCCAGCGCGAAGGCGACCACCGTGACGAAGATGGTGACGCCGATGCCCTTGGCGACGGTTGCGAAGACCTGGGCATAGACGTCGCTGGCAGCGATGAAGATGGCGGCGGCCAAGGCGATCGCCACGGCCACGGCAAGCCACCACGGGAAGTCGGATTTGGCTGAGGCGAGAGGCGCCGACGGCATCAAGCGGTACCGATAACAGAGTCACGAAGGCAGCGTTCTGTCACACCTCCCTCTGGCCTGCCGGCCATCTCCCCCTCAAGGGGGGAGATCGGCAGCTTTGACCTCGCGGCCCGTTCTGCAACACTGAAAATTGGCGAAAGCCGATGCGAAATCCGATCTCCCCCCTTGAGGGGGAGATGTCCGGCAGGACAGAGGGGGGTGTACGAGCGCAGAGTCAGCGCGAGTTCCCGCGCACAATCGTCATGAAATGCGCGCAACAAGCGGGCCTACTGCCCCATCTTGTAATCAAGGAACCACTTCTTGTTGAGCGCGTCGAGCGTACCGTCTGCCTTGAGCGCGGCGATTGCCGCGTTGACCGGCTTCACCAGGTCGGAGCCCTTGGGGAAGATGAAGCCGAAATCCTCGGTGCCGAGTGGGCCGCCGATCAGCTTAAGGCCGCCATTGGACGCATCGACATAGCCCTTGCCGGCAGTGCCGTCGGTGAGCACGACGTCGACGTCGCCGGCCTTCAGCGCCTGCACCGTCGCGCCGAATGTCTCGAACAGCTTGATGCGCGGGTTCTGCTCGTTGCCGTCGAGCACGCTGTAGACGGCGGTGTAGAAGGGCGTGGTGCCGGCCTGCGCGCCGATCAGCCCGTCCTTGAAGGCGGCGAACGTCTTTGCATCGGTGAAGCGCTTCTCGTCGCCGCGCACCAGCATGAACTGTTCCGAGCGCATATACGGATCGGAGAAATCGACCTTCTGCTTGCGGTCGTCCTTGATGGTGATGCCGGTCATGCCGATGTTGTACTGATTGTCGGAAACCGCCTGGATCATCGCGTCCCAGGAGGTATTCTGGTACTCGACCTTGAAATTCAGCCGTTTGGCGATCTCGTTCATCGCGTCATATTCCCAACCGATCTGCTTGCCGGTCTTGGCATCGATGAACTGCAGCGGCGGATAGGCGTTTTCGGTCACCACCACCACTTTCTTGCCGCCGAGGTCGGGCAGCGCCTGCGCCAGAGCCGCGACAGGCACGAGAAGGCAAGCCAGCAGGCCGGCCAGCAGCAGTTTCGAATTGATCATGACGATGCTCCCCAGGAACTGAACCGCCTCGATCGGCCGAGGCATGCAGGAAATCCGGCGCCGACTTTAGCTTTCCGCCGGCGCCTTGCAAGCCGCTCCGATGCGGCGTTCGGCACGAAAATGGATTTCAATGCTTTCAACGGCGGCATTACGGAACGATCCGTATCGATTGCGGCCGATGCAGCCCGGCAAAATAGAATCCGCCTCGCGAAACAAAAAGGCGGCCGAAGCCGCCTTTCCGAAAATACGTTCTTGAAGAGCCTTATTCGGCGGCAGCTGCTTCCGCGGCCTTGGCGGCCTCGTCGGCGGCCTTCTTCTCGGCGGCGTCCTGCGCGGCCTTCTCGGCGGCCAGCGCCTGGGCGGCGGCCACTTTCTCGGCCTCGATGCGCGCCTTCTCGGCGTTCAGCGCATCGCGCTCTTCGTCGTTCAGCTTGCGGGCGCGCACGCCGGTGTTTTCCGAAATGCGGGCCGATTTGCCGCGACGGTCACGCAAATAGTACAGCTTGGCGCGACGCACCTTGCCGCGGCGCACGATCTCGACGCCTTCGACCATCGGTGAATAGACCGGGAACACCCGCTCCACGCCTTCGCCGTAGGAGATCTTGCGGACGGTGAAGTTTTCCTGGAAGCCGGCGCCGGCGCGGGCGATGACGACGCCCTCATAGGCCTGGACGCGGGTGCGGGTGCCTTCGGTCACACGGACCTGGACGCGCACGGTATCGCCGGGCTGGAATTCGGGGAGCTTGCGCTTGGCTTCGATCTTGGCGGCCTGCTCGGCCTCGAGCTGACGGAGGATGTCCATCTCAATAATCCACTTCTTGTTCTTCCGACAGTCAGAGCGTCCGACACTCGCCTTGCAGTCGCATCGACCGCTCGGCTATGCCCTTCGTTCGAGAACTTCTGTTCGAGAACATCGGGCAGGGGCGACTACACCGTCATTGTTGACGGGCCAGAAGATCCCTCTTGGCATATTTTCTTCCGGTTCGGCGCGCACATACAGCTATTTCGGCGCTTTGTCACGCCTTCGCTGTTTCTTTTTTGGCGCTGTTTCTTTTTGGCTGAGGCCGCTGTGGCAATCCCGTGATCGCTTGTGGTCCAGGGGGTTGCGCCCGCGCGTCAAGCTTCCTAAGCCGGAAGATAAGCATTTTCCTCCAGCGACGACACCCTCATGCCAATCTTGGACGCGGTCCTGCTCTTTCTCGCCGGCTTTCTATCAGGCGCGGTCAATGCCGTTGCCGGCGGCGGCACGTTCATAACCTTTGGCGCCATGACCCTGGCCGGCCTGCCGCCGATCGTCGCCAATGCGACATCGTCGGTGACGCAATTTCCTGGCTACATCACCTCGACGCTCGCCTATTGGCACGACATCGAGCATTTCTGGCGTGGCGCACTGCTGCTCAGCCTCATTTCGGCTCTCGGTGCGCTGTCTGGCGCGCTCATCCTTCTAGGGCTCGACAACCCGTCGTTCCGCGCCTTGGTGCCGTGGCTGCTGCTGGCGGCAACCGCATTGTTCGCTGCCGGGCCATGGCTGAAGCCGGCGCCCAAGCCGGAGCATGAGGCCGCGGTAGGTTCGCTGGTCGGGTCGCTGGCGCAGTTCGCCACCGCCGTCTATGGCGGCTTCTTCGGCGCCGGCATGGGCGTCATGATGCTGGCGACGCTCGGTCTCACCCAGTCCGGCGACTATCACCGGCTGAACGCATTGAAGAACATGCTGGCCGTGGTCATTGCTGCGGTTGCCATCCTCGTCTTCGTCTCGGGCGGCGTCATTGCCTGGCTGCAGGCGATCATCATGATCCCGGGTGGCGCGCTGGGTGGCTATGCCGGCGTCTGGATCGCCAGGCGCGTGCCGCAGAACGCGGTGCGCGGCTTCGTCATCGCCGTCGGCCTGTTCCTGGCTTTCTACTATTTCGATAAGGGCTGAGCGGCTGACAGATCCGGGCGTCGCTCCTTCGTCAGCCTCTCCGCTTCGGCCCGCCGCCACGCCGCGATCTTCCTGTGATTGCCCGAAATCAGCACTTCGGGGATCGGCCGCCCCTCGAATTCCTGCGGCCGTGTGTAATGCGGATGTTCGAGCAGGCCGTTTTCAAAGCTCTCTTCCTCGCCCGATTCCGCATTGCCCATGACGCCGGGCAGCAGGCGCACCACGGCGTCGAGCAGCACCAGTGCCGCCGGCTCGCCGCCGGACAGGATGAAGTCGCCGATCGAAACTTCTTCGAGGCCGCGCGCCTCGATGACCCGCTGGTCGACGCCTTCGAAGCGGCCGCAGACGATCACCGCACCCGGCCCAGCGGCGAGTTCGCGCACGCGTGCCTGGTTCAGCGGCTTGCCGCGCGGGCTCATCAGCAGGCGCGGACGTGGATCGGCTGCCGGCGAGGCATGGTCAATGGCGCTGGCCAGCACGTCTGCCCGCATCACCATGCCGGCGCCGCCGCCGGCCGGCGTGTCATCGACGGTACGGTGACGATCGCTGGCAAAGTCGCGGATCTGGATCGTTTCGAGCGACCAAATGCCGGTCTCGAGGGCGCGGCCGGCCAGCGACAGGCCAAGCGCGCCGGGAAACATCTCGGGATAGAGCGTCAGCACCGAAGCCGAAAAACTCACCGGTTGCCTCCGGCGTCCCTCGGCCCGCGCGGCCTGCCCCTGGGGTCGAAACCGTCGTCAGCGGGAGGCTCGCCGTCCTCATCCTCGACCAAACCTGCGGCGGCTGGATCAACGCGGACAAAGCCGCCGGCGATCGACACTTCCGGAACGGCGGCCTGCGTGAACGGGATGAGCACGCCCTTGCGCCCCGCCAGCGTCACGTCGAGAATGTCGCCGCCGCCGAAATTGTGCACGGCGACGACCTTGCCGACGACCGCACCGGTGTCGTCCTTGACCTCCAGTCCGACGAGGTCGGCATGGTAGAATTCATCCTCTTCGCCCTCATCGGGCAACACCGAACGATCGACGAACAATTCGGTGCCGGCCAGCGCCTCGGCGGCATTGCGGTCGTTGACGCCTTTGAAGCGCACCACCACCACGGTGTTGGCGGGCCTGATGTCAACGATCTGGAAGGCGCGGCCGTCCTTGGCGTAGAGGGGACCGTAATCGGCCAGCGCCAGCGGGTCGCCGGTAAAGCTCTTGACGCGCAATTCGCCCTTGATGCCGTGCGCGGCACCGATCACGGCCATCTGGACGGGGTTTTGCGGCTTGCTCATCTGCGGAAAATCCTTTGCTTTGCTCTAACCCCAGCCCGTCGTCATTTCAATGACGCCGCTCTTCACCGCTTCCTAACCCGCGTGCCGGAAGATGGCGGGGAACTGGAAGAGTGCAATGCAGGAATTCCTCATATCGGCAAAACCCGACCTGCAGGCGGCGCGCGAGGCCTGGCTGAAGATGCTGGCGCGCGAACGCCGGCTGTCGCCCGAAACCGTCGAGGCTTATGAGCGCGACACACGTCAGTTCCTGCATTTCCTGACCGGCCATTGCGGCGGCTCGCCCGGCATTTCCGACATCGCCGATCTGCGCCCCGCCGATTTGCGCGGCTTTCTCGCTGCCCGCCGTGCCGAGGGCGCCGGCGCCCGTACGCTCGGGCGCGGGCTGGCCGGCATCCGCTCGCTGTTGCGTTTCCTGGAAAGGCGCGGCCTCGCCAATGCGGCAGGTGCGACAGCCTTGCGCGCGCCGCGGCAGCCGAAATCGCTGCCCAAGCCGCTGACCGCAAGCGATGCAAAACACGTCGTCTCGGTGGAAGGCCAACTGGCGGAGGAGCCGTGGATTGCCGCGCGCAACGCCGCCGTGCTGACCCTGCTCTATGGGTCCGGTTTGCGGATTTCCGAGGCGCTCGGCCTGTCGGGCGCCGATCTTTCCTCACCTGGTGATACCGTGCTGCGCGTCACCGGCAAGGGTGGCAAGACCCGGCTGGTGCCGGTGCTGCCGGTGGCGCTGCGGGCGATTGCCGAATACCGCCGCTTGTGTCCCTGGCATCTCGATCCCAAGGGCCTGCTGTTTCGCGGTGCCCGCGGCGGCCCACTCAACCCGGCAATCGTCCAGCGCGACATGGCCAAGCTGCGCTCGGCGCTCAACCTGCCCGACACGGCGACGCCGCATGCGCTGCGCCATTCCTTCGCCACGCATCTGCTAGGGCGCGGCGGCGACCTGCGCACCATCCAGGAGTTGCTCGGCCACGCCAGCCTGTCGACAACCCAGATATACACCGGCGTCGACACCGCCAGGCTGCTCGAGATTTACGAAGCAGCTCATCCTCGTGCGTGATCGATGCATGTGTCGGTGGCCATCTCGCAACAATTTTGATGCGCCGGTTAACCGTTTTGCCGCTTTTTGCGCCTAGAACCGCAGCATGAAACGCCTCATCGCCATCGCCGACCGCGCGACCCATGTGTCGCTGAAGCTGCTCGTCGCGCTGAACGCCCTGTTTTTCCTCTCTTTCCTCATCGTCGCGCTGCTCGCGGCGGGCAAGGCACGCGCCGAGACTTCGGCCTGCACCGGTAGCGATATGCTGAGCGCGCTGCAAAAGGACGACCCGGCTGCCTACCGCAAGATCGAGGCGGAGGCGGCAGCGACGCCGAACGGCAAGGGCCTGCTGTGGAAGCTCGAAAAATCGGGCGAAAAACCGTCCTTCCTGTTCGGCACCATGCACGTTACCGACCCGCGCGTCACCACGCTGCCACCCGCCGCGCAGAAGGCATTCGATGCGGCTGGCACCGTCATCATCGAGACCACCGAAGTGCTCGACAAGCAGAAGATGATGGCAGCAATGCTGAAAGAGCCGGATCTGATGATGTTCACCGACAAGACGACGCTTTCGTCGCTGCTGTCGCCGGAGGATGCGGCGGTGGTCAACAAGGCGCTCGATGCGCGTGGCATCCCGCCAGCGACCGTCGCCAAGATGAAACCCTGGTTGCTGTCGGCGATGGTGGCGCTACCTGCATGCGAAGTAGCCCGCCAGGCTGGCGGTGCGCCGGTGCTCGACGTCAAGCTTGCCAAGGACGCCGAGGCTTCGGGCAAATCGGTCGAGGGGCTGGAGACAATCGCCGACCAGCTGCGCGCCATGGCTTCGCTGCCGATCGCCTTTCACCTGAAGGGGCTGGTCGATACGCTGAAGCTTGGCGACAAGGTGAACGACGTCAACGAAACCATGATCGTGCTTTACCGGCGTGGCGACACTGGCATGTATGTACCGCTGTTTCGGGCTGTCGTCCCCGAACAGGTCGACGACCAATCGGGTTACGCCGAATTCGAGCAGACCATGATCACCAGCCGCAACAAGGTGATGGTCGATCGTGCAGCGCCGATCCTCGCCCACGGCAATGTCTTCATGGCGGTCGGCGCCATGCACCTTCCCGGAGCGCAAGGCTTGGTCGAGGGTTTCCGCAAGACCGGCTATACGGTGACCGCCGTCAACTGAACGACACGGCGGAGTTGCACACCGAATCATTGCCGAGGCGGGATCAGCCCTTACGCGTGGCGCGCCGGCGGATCAGCCGCGCTTCGTGCCAAGAAACCGAAAAAGGTTCGGTTTGGCTCGATCGAACCCATTTTGCGGTGGAAATGCATGCCTGCGAGCGATTCCGGATCAGAATTGCCCTGTTTTCGGCGTTTTCAACGCCTAATGTGAAACCGATTCAACGATTGTACGTTGATGGCTATTACTTGATGTTTTTCATCCACGGAGGACACTTTTATGGCGAACACACCCAATCCGAACGACCCATTCACCTCGCCGGGCTCCGCACGGCCAAGCGGCGGCGGCAGCGGCTGGCTGATTGCCCTGGTCGTCGTTATCCTGGCAATTGTCGCCTATTATGTTTTTGGAAGACGTAGCGAGGCACCTGCGCCTGCCGAACCGCCCGCAGCCAGCACACCAGCTCCCGCCCCAGCGCCGGCCGAGCCGATGAAACCAGCCGAACCGGCTCCTGCGCCAGCTCCGGCAACGCCCGCTCCGGCTCCGGCTCCGGCGCCGGCCCCGGCCCCGGCACCAGCACCAGCGCCGGCACCGGCTCAGTAATCAGACTGCTGATTTAATATATGAACGGTCCGCTGAAAGGCGGGCCGTTTTTTTGGGGAGCAGCCGTCGATGCTCTGAGCTGCGATTAGCCATGGGCCAACTTCATCTTCGTCATCCAGCGCGGAGCAGGAGCGAAGCGACATCGCGGAGACCCTGGAATCCATCTGCGGTTGAGAATGGAAGCCGTCTGTGGTGATCCTTCGCGCCCCTCTCTGTCCTGCCGGACATCTCCCCACTTGGGGCCACTTGGGGGAGATTGGCTATTTCGCCAATCGCCACCGTCGCCTGCGATTCAACCGCTCAGATATGGATCGGCTTGAAGAACGTCGCCAATGCCGCCTCCTTTACCGCTTCCGACATTGTCGGATGGGCGTGACAGGTGCGGGCTAGGTCTTCCGACGAGCCGCCAAATTCCATCAGCACGGCCGCCTCGTGGATCATCTCGCCGGCGCCGAAGCCGACGATGTGGACGCCGAGTACACGGTCGCTGGCCTTGTCGGCCAGGATTTTCACAAAGCCGTCGGTGTGCAGCATGGCGCGCGCGCGGCCATTGGCGCTGAACGGGAATTTTCCGGCCTTGTAGTCGACGCCGGCCTTTTTCAATTCTTCTTCGGTCTTGCCGATCGAGGCGATTTCCGGCGTGGTGTAGACGACGCTCGGAATCACGTCATAGTTCACATGACCGGCCTGGCCGGCGATGGTTTCGGCCACCGCCACGCCCTCGTCCTCAGCCTTGTGGGCAAGCATCGGCCCGGCGATGACATCGCCGATGGCATAGATGCCAGGCACGTTGGTCCGGAGATGGCCGTCGGTCTTGACCCGGCCGCGCTCATCGACGTCGACGCCGGTCTCCTTCAGCCCGAGAGCGTCCGAATAGGCCCGTCGTCCCGTCGCAATCAGCACCGCGTCCGCCTCGATCGTCTCGGCTGCTCCGCCCTTGACCGGCTCAAAGGTAACCGTCGCCCCCTTCTTGGCCTTGGCGACGCCGGTCACCTTGGCGCCCAGCCTGAACTCAAAGCCCTGCTTCGACAGCAGGCGCTGGAACTGCTTGGAGACCTCGCCATCCATGCCGCCCAGGATGGTGTCGAGGAACTCGACCACGGTGACCTTGGCGCCGAGCCGCGCCCATACCGAGCCGAGCTCCAGACCGATGACACCACCGCCGACCACCACCAGATGGCCCGGCACCTTGTCCAGCGACAGCGCGCCGGTCGACGAGACGATCACCTTCTCATCGAAATCGACCTTGACGCCGGGAATGCCGGCGACGTCGGAGCCGGTGGCGATGACGATGTTCTTGGTCTCGATCTCCTCGACCTTGCCGTCATCGGAGGTCACCGACACCTTGCCGGCCGCAACCACCTTGCCGGTGCCACGAAAACTGTCGATCTTGTTCTTCTTGAACAGGAAGGCGACGCCATTGACGTTGGCCGTCACCGTCGCATCCTTGTGTGCCATCATCTTCCCAAGGTTGAGCTTGGGCGCGCCGATCTCGACGCCGAGCGCCTCGAAGGAATGGCCGGCCTCGGCAAACATCTCGGACGCATGCAGCAGCGCCTTTGACGGGATGCAGCCGATGTTGAGGCAGGTACCGCCGAAGGTCGGGTTCTTTTCGACCACCGCCGTCTTCAGACCGAGCTGCGCCGCCTTGATGGCGCAGACATAGCCGCCTGGTCCCGATCCGATGATAACGACGTCATAGGCCATGATACTGTCCCTTTTGCTTTAGCGGCCGCCGCCGATTTCCAGATTGGCGCCGGTTGTGTAGGACGCCTCGTCCGACAGCAGCCAGAGAATTGCGGCTGCGACTTCCTCGGCGGTGCCGACGCGCTGCATAGGCACCACCTTGCGCATTCTCTCGGCCCGATCCGGCTGACCGCCGGAGGCATGAATTTCGGTGTCGATGATGCCCGGGCTGACCGCGTTGACACGAATGCCTTCGCCGGCCACTTCGCGGGCAAGCCCGACGGTGAAGGAATCGACCGCGCCCTTGGAGGCGGCGTAGTCGACATATTGACCCGGCCCGCCAAGCCTTGCCGCGATCGAAGAAACATTGGCGATGGCACCGCCCTTGCCGCCATGCCTGGTCGACATCCGCTTCACCGCCTCGCGGGCGCAAAGCATCGGCGCGATCACATTGATGCGCATCATGCGCTCCAGCCTCGCAGCGCTCAGCTCGTCGACGCGCGCGCTCTGGTCGACCACGCCGGCATTGTTGACGAGCGCGTCGAGCCGACCGAAACGGGCATCGACAGCCTCGAACATGGCCAACACGTCCGTCTCGCTGCCGACATCGCCCTTGACCGCAAAGGCTTCTCCGCCAGCAGCCTCGATGTCGGCGACCACCGTTTCGGCGGCTTTTGCATTCGACATGTAATTGACCGCAATACGATAGCCGGCCCTGGCGGCAAGCCTGCATGTAGCGGCGCCGATGCCGCGGCTGCCGCCGGTCATCAGCAGGATCTTTCCGCTCGCGCTCATTCCTGACATCCTTTCAGGGCAAAGACGTCCCAGGGCACCTTGGAAAAGCCGTTGGCGCCGTAGGCCGCCGACATCTGCAACGACGCTCCCAGATCGGGCAGGATCAGCTTCTTCGGCGCATCCTTTCCTTCGCCCGGCAGCAACGCGATATTGCCATGGTCGTCGGCAGTGTAGATGACGCCCTCCCACACGGTGCAGGCGGCGAGCTCGTCGCCGGTGACGTCGCCGGCCGGGCATTTGTACATCAGCGAGCCATGCGGCCGCGCCGCGCTCTCGGTCCACATGACGATGCCGTCGAGCACGACGCCCTTGTCGAGCACCATCTTGAAGCTGTTGGTGACGGCGGCCGACTCGCCGGTCGGCCTGAAATCGATCTCGGCGGCGTTCTCAGGATCGCCATGGACGGCGAGCTCGAGCGGGCAGGCGGCGAGGGCCGCGGAGACCGTCTGCACGCCGAGTGCGCAGATTGTGACAAACAAACCGGACCGGAAACGAGACGAACTCATCCGGCGGCGCAGATCCATGCTCCGGCTCACGTCGGCCGCCCCTAGAGGTCGAGCACCAGCCGCTCAGGATCCTCCAGGCTTTCCTTGACCCGCACCAGGAAGGTCACCGCTTCCTTGCCGTCGACGATGCGGTGGTCGTAGGACAGCGCCAGATACATCATCGGCCGGATGACGATCTGGCCGCCGACCACCACCGGCCGCTCCTGGATCTTGTGCATGCCCAAAATGCCCGACTGCGGCGCATTGAGGATCGGCGTCGACATCAGCGACCCGTAAACGCCACCGTTGGAAATCGTGAACGTGCCGCCTTGCATATCGGCGACGGAGAGCTTGCCGTCGCGCGCCGCAAGCCCCAGCCTGCCGATGTCCTTCTCGATTTCGGCGATGGACATCTGGTCGGCGTTGCGCACAACCGGCACGACAAGGCCTTTCTCGGTACCGACGGC
Source organism: Mesorhizobium sp. M0854 (assembly GCF_040319815.1). Lineage (NCBI taxonomy): Bacteria > Pseudomonadati > Pseudomonadota > Alphaproteobacteria > Hyphomicrobiales > Phyllobacteriaceae > Mesorhizobium > Mesorhizobium sp. M0854. The sequence continues at coordinate 270,262 of NZ_JAMYOL010000004.1, read as the reverse complement.
AACGCCGATATGAGCGTAGTTCTTGAAGATGATATCGGTGCCGTCGATCTCGGCATTGACCGACGGGATCTCCTTCAGCGCATGGGTGACGGCCTTGGTGAAGAAGCCCATGAAGCCGAGCTTCACGCCGTGCTTCTTCTCGAACACGTCCTTGTATTTGGTTCGGAGCGCCATCACCGCGCTCATGTCGACCTCGTTGAAGGTGGTCAGCATGGCGGCGGTCGATTGCGCTTCCTTGAGGCGGCGCGCGATGGTCTGGCGCAGCTTGGTCATGCGCACGCGCTCCTCGCGCGAGGCATCGTCGGCCGAGGATGGCGCGCGCGCGGCAACGGGTGCCGGTACAGGCGCGGCCTTCGGCATTTCGGCCGGCTGCGACGGCGCGCCCCTGGCGATCAGGTCGAGCACGTCGCCTTTCAGCACCTGGCCGCGCTTGCCCGAGCCCGACACCTGGTCGACTGCGAGATTGTGCTCGGCCAGCAGCTTTGCCGCCGACGGTGCCGGCGGCATCGTGCGCGTCTCGATTGCGCCGGCGTCGCCGGCGATCTTGGCCGTCTCGGCAGCGGCCTGCTTGACGCTCGAGGCTGCGGTGGGAGCCGAAGCCTGCGACACCGCATCCTGTTTCTCCGCCGGAGCGGCGGCTTTCTCCGCCGGAGCGGCGGCATTGGCTGCCGCGCCGGCGCCTGCCGAAATCGTGCCGAGCAGTGCGCCGACGCCGACCGTCTCGCCTTCCTTGACGGCGATCTCGGCGAGCGTGCCCGCGGCGGCGGCCGGCACTTCCACCGTCACCTTGTCGGTTTCGAGCTCGACCAGCGGCTCATCGGCGGCGATCGCGTCGCCGACCTTCTTGAACCATTTGCCGATGGTCGCCTCGGTGACGGATTCACCAAGTGTCGGGACGCGGATTTCGGTTGCCATTGTGCCTGTCCGTTTCTTTCGGTTCTGTTCTATTCACCAAGCGCGTCGTCGAGCAAGGCGGCAAGCTGGGCGAGATGCTTCGACATCAATCCGGTCGCCGGCGAGGCGGCGGCCGGCCGGCCGGTATAGCGCACCCGCTGATGCTTGGCGTCGATATGCGCCAGCACCCATTCGAGATACGGATCGATGAACGACCAGGCGCCCATGTTCTTGGGCTCCTCCTGGCACCACACCATCTCGGCATTGCGAAAGCGCGACAGTTCGGTGATCAGCGCCTTGGCCGGGAACGGATAGAGCTGCTCGACGCGCAGCAAATAGATGTCGTTGATGCCGCGCTTCTCGCGCTCTTCGTAGAGGTCGTAATAGACCTTGCCCGAACAGAGCACGACACGGCGGATTTTCGAATCCTTGGTGAGCTTGATGGCCTGGCCTGACAGCAGCTGCGCGTCGTCCCACAACAGCCGGTGAAAGGCGCTTTCGCCCGACATTTCCGGCAGCGTCGATACCGCCCGCTTGTGGCGCAGCAGCGACTTCGGCGTCATCAGGATCAGCGGCTTACGGAAGTCCCGCTTCAATTGCCGGCGCAAGATGTGGAAGTAATTGGCCGGCGTCGTGACGTTGGCGACCTGCATGTTGTCTTCGGCACAAAGCTGCAGGAAGCGCTCGAGCCGGGCCGACGAATGCTCCGGCCCCTGGCCTTCATAGCCATGCGGCAGCAGGCAGACGAGGCCCGACATTCTGAGCCATTTGCGCTCGCCCGACGAGATGAACTGGTCGAACACCACCTGGGCGCCGTTGGCGAAGTCGCCGAACTGCGCTTCCCACAGCGTCAGCGCCTTCGGCTCGGCCAGCGAGTAGCCATATTCGAAGCCGAGCACGGCCTCTTCCGACAGCATCGAGTTGATGACCTCGAAGCCGGCCTGCGCCGCCGACAGATTGTTGAGCGGAATGTAGCGTGTCTCGTCGCGCTGGTCGTAGAGCACGGAATGGCGCTGCGAGAAGGTGCCGCGCTCCGAATCCTGTCCGGACAGCCGGATCGGATTGCCGTCGAGCAGGATGGCGCCGAAGGCCAGCGCCTCGGCCGTCGACCAGTCGATGCCTTCGCCGGACTCGATCGCCTGGCGGCGGTTGTCGAGGAAGCGGATGATCGTCCTGTGCGCCTCGAAATCCTTCGGCACCTCGGTCAGTTTCTTGCCGATCTCCTTCAGCATCTTGACCGGCACGGCGGTCTTGCCGCGCCGCTGTTCGTCCTGGTTGTCGGCCGAGCGCAGGCCGGACCACGCGCCGTCCAGCCAGTCCGCCTTGTTCGGCTTGTAATGCTGGCCCACCTCGAATTCCTGCTCGAGATGCGCCCGCCAATCGGCCTTCATCTTTTCGAACTCGGCCTGGGTGATGTGGCCTTCGGAAATCAGCCGGTCGGCATAGATCTGCACCGTCGTCTTCTGGTTGCGGATCTTGCGATACATGATCGGTTGGGTGAAGGCGGGCTCGTCGCCCTCATTGTGGCCGAAGCGGCGGTAGCAGAACATGTCCACCACGACAGGCTTGTGGAACTTCATGCGGAATTCGATCGCCACCTTGGTCGCATGGACCACGGCTTCCGGATCGTCGCCATTGACGTGGAAGATCGGCGCCTCGATCATCTTGGCCACGTCGGACGGATAGGGCGACGAGCGCGAGAAGCGCGGGTTGGTGGTGAAGCCGATCTGGTTGTTGATGATGAAATGCAGCGTGCCGGCGACGCGGTGGCCGCGCAGGCCCGACAGGCCGAGGATTTCGGCAATCACGCCCTGGCCGGCAAAGGCGGCGTCGCCATGCAGCAGCAAGGGCAGCACCTTAGCACGCTCTTCCAGCGGCACGATCTCCTCGCGGCTGCGGCCGAACAGATAGTCCTGTTTGGCGCGCGCCTTGCCCATCACCACCGGGTCGACGATTTCCAGATGCGAGGGATTGGCGGTCAGCGACAGATGCACCTTGTTGCCGTCGAACTCGCGATCCGACGAGGCACCGAGATGGTACTTCACGTCGCCCGAGCCCTCGACCTCGTCGGGCGCGGCGGAGCCGCCCTTGAACTCATGGAAAATGGCGCGGTGCGGCTTGGCCATCACCTGCGACAGCACGTTCAGCCGGCCGCGATGCGCCATGCCGAGCACGATCTCCTTCATGCCGAGCTGGCCGCCGCGCTTGATGATCTGCTCCAGCGCCGGGATCAGCGACTCGCCGCCATCGAGGCCGAAGCGCTTGGTGCCCTTGTACTTGACATCGATGAATTGCTCGAAGCCTTCCGCCTCGACAAGCTTCTGCAGGATCGCCTTCTTGCCGGCGGCGGTGAAGGAGATCTCCTTGTCGGTGCCCTCGATGCGCGCCTGGATCCAGGCCTTCTCCTCGGGATCGGAAATATGCATGAATTCGACGCCGAGCGTCGAGCAATAGGTCCGGGTCAGGATATCGAGCATCTGCCGGATGGTGCCGAATTCCAGCCCGAGCACATTGTCGAGGAAGATCGGCCGGTCGTAATCGGCTTCGGTGAAGCCGTAATTCTCCGGCGACAGCTCGTTATAATCCTCGAGCGGCTTGGCAATGCCCAGCGGATCGAGATTGGCGTGCAAATGGCCGCGCATGCGGAAGGCGCGGATCATCATGATGGCGCGGACGGAATCGCGCGTCGCCTGATGCACGTCGGCGTCGGAAAGCGCTGCGCCGTTGCCGGCCGCCCTGTCCTTGACCTTTTTTTCGATGTGCTTTTCGATCAAACCCCAATTGCCGTCCAGCGCCGAGACCAGCTCGCCATTGGCCTGCATCGGCCAGGTGGGCTTGGCCCAAGAGGCGCCCTTGGCGTTCCTGCGCACGTCGCCGGCGTCATCCTTCAGCGCCGCGAAGAAGTCCTGCCATTCGGGATCGACCGAAGCGGGATCGTCCTCATAGGCGGCATAGAGCGCGTCGATATAATCGGCATTGCCGCCATAGAGGAAAGAGGTAAGCGAAAATTGGTCGTTGGCCTGATCTTGTCTTGCCATGTCACTGTCGAAGCCTTTGCTTCGTCTCCTTTGTTGGAGGGGAGTAAGGGAATCGGGGAGTAAGGGAGTAGGGCAAATGCCCTCGTCTTGTTCCCTACTCCCCTATTCCCGTACTCCCTTACTCCCCTAACCCTTGATCGCCTCGGCCAGCGTCGTGCCGAGCCGGGCCGGCGACGGCGAAACCTTGATGCCGGCCGATTCCATCGCCGCGATCTTGTCTTCCGCGCCGCCCTTGCCGCCGGAGATGACCGCGCCCGCATGGCCCATGGTGCGGCCCGCCGGTGCGGTGCGCCCGGCGATGAAGCCGGCCATCGGCTTGCTGCGGCCGCGCTTTGCCTCGTCCTTGAGGAATTGCGCGGCGTCTTCCTCGGCCGAACCGCCGATTTCACCGATCATGATGATCGACTTGGTCTCGTCGTCGGCGAGGAACATCTCCAGCACGTCGATGAACTCCGTGCCTTTGACCGGGTCGCCGCCGATGCCGACGGCGGTGGTCTGGCCGAGGCCGACATTGGTGGTCTGGAACACCGCCTCATAGGTAAGCGTTCCCGAGCGGGAAACAACGCCGACCGAGCCCTTGCGGAAGATGTTGCCGGGCATGATGCCTATCTTGCATTCGTCGGGGGTCAGCACGCCGGGGCAGTTCGGCCCGATCAGCCGCGACGTCGAACGGTCGAGCCTCGCCTTGACCTTGATCATGTCCATCACCGGTATGCCCTCGGTGATGCAGACGATCAGCGGGATCTCGGCCTCGATCGCTTCCAGGATCGCTTCGGCAGCACCCGCCGGCGGCACGTAGACGACCGAAGCGTTGGCGCCGGTCCTGGCCTTGCCTTCGGCTACGGTGGCGAAGATCGGAAGCGCCTCGCCCTTGGCGCCGGTCCAGGTTTCGCCGCCCTTCTTGGGGTGGATGCCGCCGACCATCTTTGTGCCGTGATAGGCGAGCGCCTGTTCAGTGTGAAACGTGCCGGTCTTGCCGGTCAGGCCCTGCACCAGCACCTTGGTGTTCTTGTCGACGAGAATGGACATCGGAGCCCTTTTCTAAAAACCGTTGATCGAGGAAGGCGAGACGCGCCGGTAGACGCCGCTCACCATGTCTTGCCAGCCATCGCCGCCGGCAGGTTTGAAATGCAGTCGCATGCGGAAGGCATCGGCATTGTCGAAAATATAAGTCACACGCGCGGAGCCGCGCTGCGACGACCGCTCCAGAACCAGCTCCGTGCCGTTCCAGCTGCCTTTGGCCGGCGACATCGGCACGAAACCCATCGAATCGAACTGGTGCATGGTGACGATTTTGTTTTGCTGGTCGAAGCCGAACACGCTGTACGCGCCGAACGAAACCGTGCCGTCGCGGCGCTGGCGATAGCGCTGCACTACGAACAGGCCGCCGAACTGTGCCTCTGCCAGTATTTCCGAACTCGCTGTTCCGCCGTCGGCCCATTTCGTGGCCGACACCTCTTCCTCGCCGCGCCACGCTCCGACCAGCGCCCGCAGGCGCTGGTGATCGGCCGAGAGTGAGGAGAAGGGCGCAGCGTTCATGGTCAGAGCCGCTTGAGATCGGCGACGGTGAGGTCGCTCTTAGCATTGCCGGTGTTGAGCGTCGTCGCCGGCTCGAACATCAGCACCACCGGCTGTTCGCTGAGCGAGCGCGGCCGGTGCTCGACGGCGCGCGGCACAACGATGAACTCGCCGCTGCCAAGCTCAACCGTGCCGTCGCGGAAATCGATGGCGATGCGGCCGCGCAGCACCAAGAATGCTTCGTCTTCATTGTCATGCGCGTGCCAGTCGAAGACGTCGCCGAATTTGGCGATCTTGACCTGGCTGTCGTTCACGTCGCCGGCGATATGCGGATCGAAGACCTTCTTGATCTTCTGATCCGCCGCCTCGACGAGGTTTATCTTGTGCGGAGGCATCGCCTATCAACCTTGACCCTGAAGTTCTGTTTTCAAGCTGGACATTTTTGGTTTCCGTGAACGACAGCACCGATCCATCGGCCCCCGGCGCGCCGGATCGTCACGATCTGCACCGATAAATTGCCGCCAGACGTTCTCAATTCACCAAGGGACTTGGGGTCATCATCGGCTTGGAAACTGCTGCCATATTTGGTCAGAAGCCTTTTCAGGATCATGTTGGCGGCCAGCTTCGGATCGTTGGTGCCGAAGGAGACCAGGCAGTCGCAGCGACCGTTCGAACTCTTGATTGAGGCAACGATTTCCGTAGCCTTGTAGACTTGTAGCCCGTCGGATCCGGCCTTGAACCCGCTTTGCCGGGCAACCGCGTTGAACCGGCCGAAGCTGGGCGCCGTTGCCGGACATAAGTTCATGAAGAGATTGACCCTCTTGCCGATCCAGGCGGGCGACTTCGAACTATCCGCGGCCGCAGCAGCGCTGGCCCAAAAAGCCATGCCGCAGAGCGCTATGGCCAGCAACCGATGCATCAGTCGCCCTTCACCGCCGCGACAATCTTCTTGGCTGCGTCATCGAGGTCATCGGCCGACACCACGTTCAGCCCGCTGTCGTTGATGATCTTCTTGCCGAGCTCGGCATTGGTGCCTTCCAGCCGCACCACCAGCGGCACTTGCAGGCCGACTTCCTTGACCGCGGCGATGACGCCCTCGGCGATGATGTCGCACTTCATGATGCCGCCGAAGATGTTGATCAGAATGCCTTTGACCGCCGGATCCTTGGTGATGATCTTGAACGCCGCCGTCACCTTTTCTTTCGACGCGCCGCCGCCGACATCGAGGAAGTTGGCCGGCTCGGCGCCATAGAGCTTGATGATGTCCATCGTTGCCATGGCGAGGCCGGCGCCGTTGACCATGCAGCCGATATTGCCGTCGAGCGCGACATAGGCGAGGTCGTATTTCGACGCCTCGATCTCCTTCTCGTCCTCTTCGGTGGTGTCGCGCAATTCGAGCACGTCCGGGTGGCGAAACAGCGCATTGTTGTCGAACGACACTTTGGCGTCGAGAACGCGCAGCCGGCCGCTCCTCATGACGATCAAAGGGTTGACCTCGAGCAGGCTCATGTCCTTCTCGACAAAGGCCTTGTAGAGGATGGGGAACAGCGTGGCGCCATCCTTGGCGGCGTCGCCGTCGAGCTTCAGCGCCGCGTTGAGCTTCCTCACATCGTCCGCAGTCACGCCCTTTTCCGGGTCGATGGCGACGGTGATGATCTTTTCCGGCGTGTCGTGGGCGACCGCCTCGATGTCCATGCCGCCCTCGGTCGAGACGACGAAGGCGACGCGCCCGACCGAGCGGTCGACCAGGATCGACAGATAGAGCTCGCGCTCGATGTCGGCGCCGTCCTCGATATAGAGCCGGTTGACCTGCTTGCCGGCCGGGCCGGTCTGCTTGGTGACCAGCGTATGGCCGAGCATCTCCTCGGCGTTGGCGACGACCTCGGCCTCCGACTTCGCCAGCCTGACGCCGCCCTTGGCATCGGGCCCGAGCTCCCTGAACTTGCCCTTGCCGCGGCCGCCGGCATGGATCTGGCTCTTGACCACATAGAGTGGGCCGGGCAGCGCCTTGGCGGCAGCTTCCGCCTCGCTCGCCTTGAACACCGGCACGCCCTCGGCCACGGGTGCGCCAAAGCCTTTCAGCAGCGCCTTGCCCTGATACTCATGGATGTTCATGCGCTATGTCTCCAGCTTGCTTGGCGGGCTTGGTTACCGGCTTACTTGGCCGCGAGATGCGGAGCGATCTTGACGCAGGCGTCGCACAGGCCCTGCACCGCCGCGACCGAATTGTCGAACATCTTCTGCTCGCTCTTCGCGAGCTCGATCTCGATGATCCGCTCGACGCCGCCGGCGCCGATTACCACGGGAACGCCGACATAGGTGTTCTTGACGCCATATTGGCCGGAGAGGTACGCCGCACAGGGCAGCACCCGCTTCTTGTCCTTGAGATAGGCTTCGGCCATGGCGATGGCCGAGGCGGCCGGCGCATAAAAGGCAGAGCCGGTCTTGAGCAGGCCGACGATCTCGGCGCCGCCGTCGCGGGTGCGCTGCACGATCTGGTCGAGCCGCTCTTTCGAGGTCCAGCCCATCTTGATGAGGTCGGGCAGCGGGATGCCGGCAACCGTCGAATAGCGGATCATCGGCACCATGGAATCGCCATGGCCGCCGAGCACGAAGGCGGTGACGTCCTCGACCGAGACCTTGAATTCCTCGGCCAGGAAATAACGAAAGCGCGAACTGTCGAGCACGCCGGCCATGCCGACGACATGGCTCTTGGGCAGGCCGGAAAACTTCTGCAGCGCCCAGACCATGGCGTCGAGCGGATTGGTGATGCAGATGACGAAGGCTTTCGGCGCGTATTTCTTGAGGCCGGCGCCGACCTGCTCCATCACCTTCAGATTGATGCCTAGAAGATCGTCGCGGCTCATGCCGGGCTTACGCGGCACGCCGGCGGTGACGATGCAGACATCGGCGCCCTCGATGCCGGCATAGTCGTTGACGCCGGTCAGCCTCGAGTCGAACCCATCGACCGGCGACGACTGCGCGATGTCCAGTCCCTTGCCTTGGGGGATGCCTTCGGCGATATCGAACAGCACGACGTCGCCGAGATCCTTGAGGCCGACCATGTGGGCGAGGGTGCCGCCGATCATGCCCGAGCCGATGAGCGCTATCTTGTTGCGTGCCATGTCAGGATGTTTTCCCTTTGACTATGACGGCGACCCAAATCCTTGACGATTTGATGACGGCGTCGGAGGAAGAGGCCGGAATGCTGCGGAACCGCGAAATTCGCCGCACGCAATAGCCCCGGCCGCACAAAAATTCAAACGATTATTTTGGAGTGAGTAATTTCAATCGGTTAGAAACAATGGGACTTACGTAAACGTCAAAATTCTGAAGCCGACTAGAGGAATTCTACACAATGGCACTGGAAATCAGAAGGCTGTTTCCTGGCGATGACGCCCTTGTGATGCGGGTTGCCGACGAAGTCTTCGACGAGCCGGTCGGGCCGGATCGGCTCTCCGCCTATCTCGCGGAGCCCGGTCATTTCATGGTCGTGGCCCTCGCCGACGGCATCGTCGTTGGCCAATGCGCAGCCGTCATCCACCGCCACCCGGACAAGGTGAGCGAACTCTACGTAGACGAGGTCGGCGTGGCGCCGGCCTTTCAACGCCAGGGCATTGCGACGAGGATGCTCGGCGCCATGTTCGCACTCGGTCGCGAGCATTGTGAGGAGGCGTGGGTCGGCACCGAGCCGGACAATGTTGCTGCTCGCGCACTTTACGAGTCGCGAAAAGAGCCGCATGGGCCGGCGGAGGGGTTCGTCATGTATGTTTATCGATTATAGGCGCCGGCGGCAGCGCCCCCTTCGGTACTATCCCTCACGCCTGTGCCTGCCGTGCCTCCGTCGATGATCCCTGCGCCCTCTGCCTCTTCGCCCAGTCCTCCAGCCAGTCGTGGCTCTGCATCTCGATCAGCCGCGATGCGGTGCGCTCGAACTCGAAGACTTCGTTGCCGCGCTTGGCCGTATAGAGCTGCGCCGGCGGTGCCGCGGCGCTCAGCACCAGCCGTACATGATGATCGTAGAGCGTATCGACCAGCAGGATGAAGCGCTTGGCTTCGTTGCGCTTGCCTTCGCCGAGCACCGGCACACGGTCGATGAAGATGGTCGAGAAGCGGCTGGCAATGGCAAGATAGTCGCGGGCGCCGAGCGGCCTCTCGCAGAGATCGGCGAAGGAAAACCGCGCAGCCTCCCCTGCAGCCCGCGGCACCATGACGTGCCGGCCCTTCACCGTCAGCATCGTCTCGGCCGTCGGCCTGCCATGTGTCATCACCGCCCACGCGTCGTCGAGCGCATGGTCGGCGGCGGCATCGGCCGGGGTGATGTAGACCGGCATGCGGCTGAGCTTGTCGAGGCGGTAATCCTTGTCGGCGTCAAGCGCCAGCACCTGCGCGTGGCGCTCCAGGATAGCGACAAACGGCAAAAACAACTGACGGTTCAGGCCGTCGCGGTAGAGATCCTGCGGCGCAACATTGGAAGTGGCAACCAGCACCACGCCATTGGCAAACAACGCCGAAAACAACCTTGACAGGATCATCGCATCGGCGATGTCGGTGACGGAGAACTCGTCGAAGCATAGCACCCAGGCTTCCTCGGCCAGCGCGCGCGCCACCGGCGGGATCGGATCGTCCTCCTTGGCCGTGCCGTTCTTGCGAGCCTGTCGGTGCTTCTGGATGCGGTCCTGCACGTCGGCCATGAAGTCGTTGAAATGCACCCGGCGCTTGCGCCGCACCGGCAGCAGCTCGAAAAACATGTCCATCAGCATGGTCTTGCCGCGGCCGACGCCGCCATGGATATAAAGGCCCTTGACCGCCTCGTGCACCTCGCGCTTGCGGGCGAACAACCACCCCAGCGCGCTTGATTTCTGCGCCAGCCGCTTTGCCGATATCTCTTCGATCAGCCGGTCGAGCGCAGCGGCGATCCGCTCCTGCGCCGGATCGCGCCCGATGGCGCCCGTCTCGACCAGATGATCATAGCGCTGCTTGACGGTCGCATGAGTCTGGAGGCCGTCACGCAGATGCATTGGTCACGTCGTTCCGGAGCAATTCCAAGAAAAGTGTGCAGCGGTTTTCTGTCCGGAATTGCGTAAAAAACAAAAGAGAGCAATTCCAAGAAAAGTGTGCAGCGGTTTTCTGTCCGGAATTGCGTAACAATGGGGGGCCGTTCTCTTACCTTGTAAGCGAGATCGGCAGGCCGTTGGAAGTCTGGCCGTCGAATTTCTCGCCGCCTGAGGAATAAAGCCGTGCCAGCGTGCCGCCATTCTCGTCGTAGAGCGTCAGTTGCTTGCCGGCGACGTTCCAGGATTTGATGCCATCGAGCGGCGCCGGGCAATGCAGCGGTCCGGCGCGGTAGCCCGAACCGAATTTGGTTTGCGGCGTCGCCACCTGACAGCTCTGGCCGGACACGCTTGCCTTCCACACGCCGGCGACGCTGGACGCGGTAAGGTCGGCCGCACCGGCCGGCGCCGTCCCGTCCGGCGGCAGCGAGGCGACCTGGGTGTTCTGCGGCGCGGTCGGAAATTTCGACGGATCGGCCGGGCCGGGTGTCGCCGGCGGCGGCAGCTGGTTTGCGGTCACCTTGCCGGCGGGCGCAGCTTCCAGCGGCGCCGGCTGCTGCTCGTCCATCGATGTGAACCGTGAGGTTGAACAGCCGCTCGCAACGAGCGCGGCCAGCGATACGGCCAGCAGGCCGGTTTTCGAAAATTTCATTCTTCAACCTCCGTCGGATCGGGCTGGGGGTGCCGTCCGCGCAATGTCCCCCTCACCAAGATGGAGAAGGTGGCGAAATTTCAACCCGATATGGTTAAAATACGGTTTGCGCCGGTAATGTTGCAAATTTGTCGCAAAATGCACATTGCCTGAAATTGCGTTACGCCTTGGCCGTTTGGCCGACACCTCCGGTTGATTTCGATACGGCGCGCTGGCGCCAAATCCCTGGCGTTCACCTCAAATGCTTGTGCGGGCCGGCGCCGGCATTATCTCTTGGCGATCAGCAAACTGCAGGGAGCCGATTTCTTGGCCGCGAGAAAGAGAGCCGCCAACCGCTATTACAGCGGGCCGCCCAGCGATCATTTCGACGGCACCTTGTTCTTCAATCCCGACGGACGGCCGCCCGGTCGCTTTGCCGATCTGTTGAAATGGCAATTGAGCCGCGAGCGCTCGAAATGGCCGGCGGCGGATCCGAGCCCGTTTCCACCGGCAAGACCGGTCGAGCGCATCGATGGTTCTGCGCTGCGCCTCACCATGGTCGGTCATTCCTCGCTGCTCGTCCAGACAGCCGGCCTGAACATCCTGACCGACCCGGTCTGGTCGCGACGCGTCTCGCCGCTCTCCTTCGCCGGGCCGAAACGCGTCAATCCGCCGGGCATCGCGTTTTCGCATTTGCCGCCGATCGACCTCGTGCTGGTCAGTCACAACCATTACGACCATCTCGACCTCGCCACGCTGAAGCGCCTGAAGACAAGACACGACCCGCTGCTGCTGACGCCGCTCGGCAACGACACGATCATCGGCGCTGCCGTGCCCCGTATGAGGCTTTCCGCGCATGACTGGGGCGACCGGGTCGATATCGGCGATGGCGTCGCCGTCCATGTCGAGCCGGTGCACCACTGGTCGGCCCGCGGTACTCGCGACCGGCGCATGGCGCTGTGGGCGGGTTTCGTCGTCGAGACACCCGACGCAAAGATCTATTTCGCCGGCGATACCGGCTTCCACGGTGGCATCAATTACCGGCTGATGGCGCAAAAGCACGGCGGCTTCCGCCTCGCCATCCTGCCGATCGGCGCCTACGAGCCGCGCTGGTTCATGGCGCCACATCACCAGGATCCGGAGGAGGCGGTGCAAGGCATGCTTTTGTGCAACGCCGCCTATGCAGCCGGCTGTCACTGGGGCACGTTCCGGCTCACCAACGAGCCGATCGACGAGCCGCCCAGAAAGCTCGGCGAAGCGCTCGATGCTGCCGGCCTGCCGCGGCAACGTTTTCGCGCCTTGCGGCCGGGCGAAGTCTGGGACGTGCCGGCGGTCTAGCGCGGCGGAACCTAAGGCATCACATAGACGTTTGTAGGTGTTCAAACTTGTCGCCTGCGAGGTGTCTCTCATGATCAGGTGGATCATCATTCTTTTGATTATCGCGGCCGCGGCGAGCCTGCTCGGCATGCCGGCACTGGCCGGAGCCGCCGCCACCGGCGCGCGCATCCTCATCGGCATCGTGCTGATCATCTTCCTGTTGATCGTGCTTGGCGTCTTCGCGGTGACTTGAAAATCACGCCGCGCTGGTAATTTCTGCCGCTATCCGCCATATAGGCGCCAAACGGCAAGAGACCTTTCGATCGATGGCAAGCGCGGCCCCTTTCGCCAAGATGAACGGCATTGGCAACGAAATCATCGTTGCCGATATGCGTGGCCGTGCCGATCGCGTGACGCCTGCGGCAGCCGTCGCGCTTAATGCCGATGCGGCGACCAGGTTCGACCAGATCATGGCGATCCACGACCCCAGGACGCCGGGCACCGCCTTTTTCATCGACATCTTGAATTCCGACGGAACCAGGGCGCAAGCCTGCGGCAACGGCATGCGTTGTGTCGTCCAGGCGCTCGCCGCCGAGACCGGCCAGAAGACATTTGCCTTTGAAACAGTCGCCGGCATCCTCAATGCCGAGGAACATGCCGACGGAATGATCTCGGTCGACATGGGCAGGCCGCGCTTTGGCTGGCAGGACATCCCGCTGGCCGAGGAATTCCGCGACACCCGCATGATCGAGCTGCAGATCGGCCCGATCGATGCTCCGGTGCTGCATTCGCCGTCGGTCGTCTCGATGGGCAATCCGCACGCCATCTTCTGGGTCGACCGCGACGTCTGGTCGTACGAGCTCGAGCGCTTCGGCCCGCTGCTCGAAAACCACCCGATCTTCCCCGAGCGCGCCAACATCACCATCGCGCAGGTGACCTCGCCGGAGACCATGGCCATCCGCACCTGGGAGCGCGGCGCCGGCCTGACCAAGGCCTGCGGCACGGCTGCTTGCGCCGCTGTAGTCGCCGCGTCCCGCACCCGGCGTACCGGCCGCGGCGTCACGCTGATGACGCCCGGCGGCGGCTCGCTGCATGTTTTGTGGCGCGACGACGACCACGTCATCCTCACCGGTGCCGCCGAATGGGAATTTTCCGGCAGCTTCGATCCGTCGACCGGGGCGTGGGCGCGCGACACCGAAAGCGCCGCCTGATGGCTCCTCTTGGCAACAAGGGTATCGAGGTCGTCACCTTCGGCTGCCGGCTGAACACCTATGAATCCGAGGTGATGCGGCGTGAAGCCGAAATTGCGGGCCTCGGCGGCCTCGAAGGCGGCGCCATCATCTTCAACACCTGCGCCGTCACCGGCGAGGCTGTACGCCAGGCCAAGCAGTCGATCAGAAAAGCCCGCCGTGAGAACCCGGCCGCCCGCATCATCGTCACCGGCTGTGCCGCGCAGACCGGCCCGCAGGATTTCGTCGCCATGGACGAGGTCGATCTCGTCCTCGGCAATGAGGAAAAGCTGAAGGCGCATTCCTATCGCGCGCTGCCGGATTTCGGCGTCAACGACACTGAGAAGGCGCGCGTCAACGATATCTTTTCGGTGCGCGAGACGGCCGCCCACATGGTCGACGCCATCGAGGGCCGGGCGCGCGCTTTTGTCCAGGTGCAGAACGGCTGCGACCACCGCTGCACCTTCTGCATCATTCCGTACGGTCGCGGCAATTCGCGCTCGGTGCCGATGGGCGCCGTGGTCGAGCAGATCAAGCGACTCGTCGGCAATGGTTATGCCGAGATCGTGCTGACGGGCGTCGACATGACCAGTTTTGGCGCCGATCTGCCGGGCGCACCGAAGCTCGGCAAATTGGTCAAGACCATCCTGAAGCAGGTGCCAGACGTGAAACGCCTGCGGCTTTCCTCGATCGACTCGATCGAAGCCGACGACGATCTGCTGGACGCCATCGCCACCGAGCCGAGGCTGATGCCGCATCTGCATCTGTCGCTGCAATCGGGTGACGACATGATTCTGAAGCGGATGAAGCGCCGGCACAGCCGCGACCAGTCGATCCGCTTTTGCGAGGATGTGCGCAAACTGCGCCCCGGCATTGTTTTCGGCGCCGACATCATCGCCGGCTTCCCGACCGAGACGGACGCCATGTTCGAAAACTCGCTGGAGATCGTCGAGGAATGCGGCCTGACGCATCTCCACGTCTTCCCGTTTTCGCCGCGCCATGGCACGCCCGCCGCGCGCATGCCGCAGCTCCGCCGCGACGTCGTCAAGCAACGCGCGGCACGCCTGCGCGCCGCCGGCGAGGCCGCCTATCGCCGCCATCTTGCCTCGCTCGCTGGAACGCATCAGTCGATCCTGGTCGAGCGTGACGGCCTTGGCCGCACCGAAGGGTTTACGCTGGCCGCGGTCTCTGCCGGCGCTCCGGGCGACATTGTCGAGGCTGATATCGCCGGCCATGACGGTATCCGACTGATCGCCGCGCCGCTTGCCGCCCGTGCCGCCTGAGAGCGCAAGACATGGCTGGGTTTTTCAAGAAGATATTTTCGTTCGGCAAGAAGGAAGTCGTCGAGGAGCGGCCCGACGAGGCCGCGCCGCTGCCGCCGATCAAATGGGACGAACTGGAGGCGCTGAAACCGGCCGCCGAGCAGGCCGTCCCGGAGTTTTTGAAACGCGAAGAATCGCGGCCCGAAGTCGAAGCCGTACCTCCACCGCTAGTCGAACCAGAGTTGCCTCCGGCACCGCAACCGGCGCCGGAAGAGCAGAAGCCTGAGCCGCCGCCGACCATTCCACCCGAGCCGGAAACGCCTGCTGAGGAACCGGAGGAGATCCGGGCCGAGCCGCAGCAGCCAGAAATCGTCCCCTCCCAGCCGGAACCTGCAGCCGTCGAAGTGCCGTTAGTGCCCACCGAGGCTCCCTCTGCAGCGCCAGAGCGCGAAGTCCCGCCCGCCGAAATACCGCCCCCGATCCGCCAGCCAGCGCCGGCCGAGACGAAACCGATCTTGACCGAGATCGCGCCCGAACCGGAGGTCGTGCCGGCGCCCCACCCTCCCATCGAGGGGGAGGTAAAGCCCGAGCCGGAAGCCGTTCCGCAACCAGCGCCGGAGCCAAAGCCCGCCCCCGGCAAAGTCACCGTAACCAAGAAGGTCGAGCAGAAAGCCGAGCCGCAGAAGGCGCCCGAACCGGCGCCGAGGCGTTCCTGGTTCCAGCGCATGCGAGACGGGCTTGCCCGCTCGTCCCGGGAGCTGTCGGGCAACATCGCCGGCGTCTTCACCAAGCGGAAGCTTGACGAGGACACGCTGCAGGACCTGGAGGACGTGCTGATCCGCGCCGATCTCGGCATGGAGACGGCTTTGCGCGTTACCGACGCGCTCTCCGCCAGCCGCTACGGCAAGGACGTCTCCGACACCGAAGTCCGCGCCATCATGGCGGCCGAGGTGGAGAAGGTACTGACCCATGTCGCCATGCCGCTAGAACTCGATCTCAGCCACAAGCCGCATGTCATCCTGGTCGTCGGTGTCAACGGCACCGGCAAGACCACAACCATCGGCAAGCTGGCGGCAAAGCTGACCGATGGCGGCCTCTCGGTGATGCTCGCCGCCGGCGACACTTTTCGCGCCGCCGCGATCGAGCAGCTGAAGATCTGGGGCGAGCGTACCAACTCGCCGGTCATTGCCTCGAAGCTCGGCGCCGATGCCGCCGGCCTCGCCTACGATGCATTCGAGCGCGCGAAGGAGGCCGGCTCCGACGTGCTGATCATCGACACCGCCGGGCGGCTGCAGAACAAGACCGAACTGATGGCGGAACTGGAAAAGATCGTCCGGGTGCTGGGCAAGCTCGATCCGGAAGCGCCGCACACCGTGCTGCAGACGGTCGATGCCACCACCGGCCAGAATGCGCTCAACCAGGTCGAGATCTTCCGCAATGTCGCCGGCGTCAACGGCCTGGTAATGACCAAGCTGGACGGCACGGCGCGCGGCGGTATTCTGGTGGCGATCGCGGCAAAGCACAAATTGCCGGTCTATTTCATCGGCGTCGGCGAACAGGTCGACGACCTCGAACCCTTTTCCGCAAGCGAATTCGCCAGGGCGATCGCTGGAGTGGCTTGACGAGCATGATTCCGAAAAGTTGCAGGCTCTTTGGATTGGATCATGCGTAAGAAGGACGCTATGAACCCACCCATCCTCGAAGGCGACCCGTCCGATCCGCGACGCAGGGCGTTGAACCCCGGCCTGAAATTCCTGCTCGAACTCGGGCCTGGCCTGGTGTTCTTTTTCACCACCATCCGCGGCGCGTGGCTTGTCGGGAAGTTTCCGATCCTCGGCCATATCGGCGAGCCTATCCTGATTGCCACAGCGTTCTTTATGGTGGCGACGGCGCTATCGCTCAGCGTTTCGTGGATTTTGACGCGCAGCTGGCCGATCATGCCGTTGGTCTCGGCCATCGTGGTGTTTGTGTTTGGCGCGCTGGCGCTGTGGCTGCAGGACAAGACCTTCGCTTTCATGAAGCCGACAATCATCAACAGCCTGTTCGGCATCACGTTGCTTGGCGGGTTGGCGTTTGGCAGATCGCTGTTGGGCTATGTCTTTGATTCCGCCTTCAATCTCGACGCCGAAGGCTGGCGCAAGCTCACTTTCCGATGGGGACTCTTCTTCCTTTTTCTGGCTGCGCTGAACGAGATCGTGTGGCGCAACTTTTCTGAGGAAGCCTGGCTTTATTTCAAGGTCTGGGGCACGATTCCCATTACCCTTGTCTTCACGTTAAGCCAAATGCCGTTGATCCTGCGCCATTCGCTCGAGGACAAGGCCGGCAAGGAAGAGAAGGCCGGCAAATAGAGCAATTCCAGGAAAGTGTGTAGCGGTTTTCCCGGGAAAGCGCGTAGCGTTTTCCCTAGGGAATTGCATCAGAATAAGGGGAGAGGGCATGGAATTCATCACCACTCGCGACGAGTTGAGGACGATCTACAAGACGCCTCGGCTGACCGACGGCTCGATCCGCAAGGAATTGAAGACATTGGACGGCCACTGCCGTTCATTCATCGGCAAGAGCCCGTTCGTGCTGATCGGCTCGTCCGACGGCGCCGGCAATGCCGATGTGACGCCCAAGGGCGACAGGCCGGGTTTTGTGGCAGTGCTCGACGAGAAGACCATCGCCATCCCCGACCGGCCGGGCAACAACCGGCTCGACACGCTGGAGAACATCCTTCTCAATCGCTCGGTCGGGCTGCTCTTCCTCATTCCCGGCATGAACGAGACGCTGCGTGTCAACGGCGATGCCCGCATCACCGTCGATGCGGCGTTACGCGAGCGGCTGGCGGTCGACGGCAAGGCGCCGCAAAGCGTCGTCGTGGTGACGGTCAAGGCCGCCTATATGCATTGCGCCAAGGCCTTCATGCGCTCCGAACTGTGGAAGCCGGAGAGCTGGTACGACCGCGCGACGCTGCCGACGCTCGGCCAGATCCTGCGCGACCAGCTGGCGCTCGCCGATTCGGCCGAGGCGACCGACCGCTGGCTGGATGAGGAATACAGGGAGACCATGTGGTAGCGTGCCCGGCAACGAATCGCCCAAGCCGGTCTCCATTCCTTTGCTGAACATCCTCGCCATCTCCGGCAGCCTGCGCGCCGCCTCGACCAATTCGGCCCTGGTCGCGGCACTCGCGCAAAACGCGCCGCCGGACTGTCACGTCTTCGTCTACGATGGACTTGGCCGGCTGCCGATCTTCAACCCCGACGACGAAGGCGAGCGGACGCCGCCGCAAGCAGCAGTGCTGATCGATGCGGTCACCGCCGCTGACGGCGTCATCGTCTCCTGCCCGGAATATGCCCACGGTGTGCCAGGCGGCCTGAAGAACGCGCTTGACTGGCTGGTGTCGCGCGATGCCGCCGTTGGCAAGCCAGCCATGCTGGTGCATGCCTCGCCGCGCTCGCTGTTTGCCCGCGCCGCACTGGTCGAGATCATGCGGACAATGTCTTTTGCGCTCCATGAGGAAGCAGCGCTCGAAATAGCGCTGCTCGGCAAGAAGCCGCCGGAGGTGGAGGATATCTTGTCGCAGCCGGAAAACCGGCTGACGATGCGCGATGCCCTATCCGCCTTCGCGGAGTTCATCCGCTCGCGGTGAACGCCGGACCGTGCTTTCGCCATCCCAGGGTCTCCGCGACGGAGTTTCGCTCCTGCTCCGCCCCCGGGATGACGACGCTAGGAGCTGCGGCCAATCTGTGCCGGGAACTATCCCTTGCTCCTCCGCGTCTCGACGTCGGTCCCGCCGACGAACCAGTCGCGTGCAGCGACCTCCTCGAAAACCACCCAGACATCGTTGTTGGTCAGGCCGGTGACGCCGGTGATGGCCGCCGTCACCTGGGCGGCGATCGCGGCCTTTTTGCCGGCCGGGTCGTCGGCAATCACCTCCTTGACCAGGCGGATATTCACGAATGGCATGGTTCCCTCCCTTGCATATGCTTGGCGGCCGCTCAGTAGGTTTTGGCGCCGTTGACCATGAGCCGGACCATGTAGAGCGAGGTCGTGCCGGCGATGTAGAGGCAGTTCAGCTTGTTGCCGCCGAACACGCAATTAGCAACGACTTCCGGTACCTTGACCTTGCCGATCAGCGTCCCGTCTGGATCGTAGCAATGGACCCCGTCGGCGGCACTGGTCCAGATGCGGCCGTCCGCATCCAGCCTGAAACCGTCGAACAGGCCGGCGGTGCAGTCGGCAAAGACCTTTTCGCCTGAGACCGTCTTGCCGCCCTGGCCGACATTGAACACCCGGATGTGTGCCGGATTTTGCGCACCATGCGTGCGGCCGGTATCCGCGACATAGAGTTGGCGCTCGTCGAGCGAGAAGGCGAGCCCGTTGGGCCTGACCATGTCGGTGATCACCGCCTCGGTCTCGCCGGTGCCGGGATCGACCCGGTAGACATGGCAGGCGCCGATTTCGCTTTCGGCCTTGTCGCCCTCGTAATCGGTATCGATGCCGTAGCTCGGATCGGTGAACCAGATCGAGCCATCGGACTTGACCACCGCGTCATTGGGCGAGTTCAGCCGCTTGCCGCGCCATTTGTCGGTGATGGTGATGACCGAGCCGTCATGCTCGGTGCGGCTGACGCGGCGGCCGGAATGCTCGCAAGTAACCAGCCGGCCTTGCCGGTCGACGGTGTCGCCGTTGGAATTGCCGGACGGCTGACGGAACACGCTGACGCTGCCGTCGGTCTCGTCGTAACGCAGCATGCGATTGTTCGGGATGTCGGACCAAACCACATAGCGCCCGGCTGCAAACCAGGCCGGTCCTTCCGCCCATCGGCAGCCGGTAAACAGCCTGTCCACCTGTGCATTGCCGTTGAAAAGCCGCGAAAAGCGCGGATCGAGAACTTCGTAGAATTCGCTGGCCATGGTTCCTCCCGGTAGCAGTCGCTTGGCAAGGGCGCGATCAAGCCAGCCTGCGATCGATATGGCAAGATCGATGATGCGTCTGAAGCATTATGGAAGCGAATGCTGGCCCGGACGGCAGGTCACATCCCGTTAACCGGCTATGCGCCCAGCGCAATGGTGCATTGCAACATCTTATTTTTGCAACGCACCATAACTATGTCATGCTCCGTATCGATCAAGGGAGGAACAACTGGCCGCGAAATGCGGCGCAAAAGGAAACTCGCTATGATCATCGACAGCCTCGTGAGCCGCGCTCGCGCCAGCATCGCCAAGCGCCGGCATTACAACCGCCTCGTCGCCGAAATCGACAGCTTCAGCAGCCGCGACCTCGCCGATATGCGCGCCGACCGCTCAGAAATGCTCTACCAGGTCCACAAGCAGATCTACGGCTGAGTGAATGGGATCGGGCTTAGCCCACCCATTCGATCCAGCGACCGTGGTAATCGCAGTGGGCCAGGCGGCGCGTCTCGCCGCCCGGCCATAAAGTCAGGCTGAGTACCGCCCAATTGTTTGTGGGATCGCGCGGCTCCATCCTCAGCCTTGCGATAGGCGCAGCGGCCGTGGCCTGTCTGCCCGCCTGCTCCAGGGCGACGATGATCGCATCCTTGGTCGCCCGCGGCAGGTATTGCCACATGATCGAATGATAGAGCACAAAAGCGCCACCCTCCTGCCGCGCGGCCAGCGCCTTCCCGACAAAATCCGCCGCGTCCGCTTTGACAAGTGGCGGTCGAAACTTTTCGGCAAGTGACAGCGCAGCGTCGAGCCGGGCCAGCCGCGTAGCCTGATCGGCCCAGACGTAAGACCGAAGCCGTAACCGTGTGGCTGCGTCGGCGACATCCACCGGCGCGATGTCACAGCCGGCGCGGTGGCGGACGTCGATCGCTCCACCAAGCGGAACAGCGAGTCCGCGCACCTCCGGCGCCAACCGAACGGGGGAGGTCCGGTCGCCCCACTCGGCATCGCCGTAGCGGTAGTGAAAGCTGTCGAACAGGAGATTGAGCCCAGCGCTGGCGCCAATCTCGCACAAGTCCAGCGGCAGGCCAGTTTCCCGCGCGACCGTCAGAAATCCAGGCAGCAGCATCGCCGACCGGGCGATTTCATTGGTCTGCGGCGCACCGGCGAGGCCGGCGACGATCCGCTCGTCGGATCGCGCAATTGCCTCCGGCAGCACCGCCGCGATCTCGGATTCGCTTGTCTGGTTGGGCGGATAGATCAGTGCCAGTCGCTCATTGGCACTCGTCAGGACCAACCCATGCAGCGCGCCGCAAAGCCGCAATGCGAGGGCGTCGGCGCGCGCGTCGCCCGGCCAACCGAGCACCGCCTGCCCGGTCCTGGTGTTTGCGTCGAGAACCTTAGCGAGCGCACGGCATAAATTCGCGGTGAAAGGCGAGCCAAGTCCATCGCAGGCTTTCGCCTGTGCCAGAAAATGATCGCGGATGTCTCGTTCGTCCATCGCGTTTCAGGTGTCTCAGCCCGGAGCCGCGAGCGCCTTCTCGATTTCGGGTAACAGCAGCGTCCGCGCCGAGTCCGGCGTCAGCGGCCCGACATGCTTATAGGCGATCTTGCCATCCTTGCCGATGACGAAGGTTTCCGGCACGCCGTAGACACCCCAGTCGATCGCCGTGCGTCCGGCTTGGTCGACGCCGATCGCCTGGAATGGATTGCCGAGATCGCCAAGGAACCGACGGGCGTTTTCCGGCTGGTCCTTGTAGTTCAGCGCCGCCATGACGAAGCGTCTGTCCTGCGACAGCGCCAGCAGCACCGGATGCTCTTCGCGGCACGGCGCGCACCAGGACGCGAAGACGTTGACCAGCGTCACCTTGCCGGCGAACTGTTTTGAATCGAGGCCCGGCAAATTGGTGCCTTCGAGCGCCGGCAGGTTGGTCTGCGGCGCCGGCAGGCCGATCAGCGCTGACGGCACTTCCGACACGTCGCGCCCGGACAAAAGCTGCGCCAGGAACAATCCCGCCAGCCCGAGAAAGACCACCAGCGGCAGCAGCACGATCAGGCGGAGGCGCGCCGGTGTTTGGGTTTCCGTGCTCATGATTTTACTGCCTTGTCGGAGCGCCGGCGCACGCCGGATGCCTCCAGCTCGGCAAGCTCTCGCTTGCGGCCGCGCTGGTCGAGCAGAATCCAGCCGATCAGCCCACCCAGCACCACGGCCGTGATCGCATAGGCGGCGGTGACATAAAGGGCGTGAACGCTCATTTTCCCGATCCAAGGCTTCTCACGGCGGAATTCATAGCCTCACCGGCTGTTTGTCGCAATGAACGGGTCTGCGGCAGATTTGCGGTTATCGCAAGCCGAAGGTCACTGCGAACGCAAAACACCTGATATGTTTTTGATACGCATGTATTGGCACGTCAGAGACAGCCTGACAGCCCCTTCGCAGGTAAGCAGGATTCTACCGGCGTCATCCCACATCCTGATTGCACTCCAGCCATGGCTCCGGAACTTGCGAAGGCTAATCGATTCGACCGCGATGAACTCAAGCCCGAAAGACACGGCATTGAACGCCGCCCATTTGGCGGGGGGCCGGTAGGGGAGGACGGTCGAGATGAAGGAAAGGTACATGCTAGGCCCGTCACGATTGATTTCGGCCTTGGTTACCTCGACGGAAGACAGGTCCGGATAGTTGCCGTAGATTGTCTGGAGAAAGATCGGGTTCTCTATGCGCAGCGGCCACATCAATCCGTTCCGTGCCGAAGCGCCAGCGCCGCCGCCACCGGCCCGAGCACGGCAAGGAACAGGGTCAGCGCGGCGAGAATGAGGAAGGGCTGCAGAAAAGGATCGGGGTTCGCCACCGCGCCATAGCTTGCTGATACGCCGAAGATCAGCACGGGAATGGTTAGCGGCAGCACCAGCACCGAGATCAGCAGGCCCCCGCGCGGCAGCGCCACCGCCACCGCGGCACCGGCGGCACCGATGAAGGTGATCGCCGGCGTACCGACCAGAAGCGTCAGCGCCGTCGCACCGATGCCGATGGGCTCCATGTTCATGAACAGGCCGAGCAAGGGAGCGGCGATGACCAGCGGCAGCACGCTTCCCGCCCAATGCGCCAGGCATTTCGTCAGAACGGTCAAGGCCAGCATGTGCCGGTCGTTGCCAAGCACCAGAAGATCGAGCGAGCCGTCCTCGCGGTCGGCCTGGAACAGCCGGTCGAGGCCGAGCAGGCAGGCCAGCAATGCGGCGATCCACAGGATCGCCGGGCCGATGCGGGCCAGCAGCTTCAGCTCGGGACCGACGCCGAAGGGGATGGTCGCGATAACGGCGAGAAAGAAAATCACGCCGGTAAGCGCCCCGCCGCCGGCGCGGATACTCAGGCGGATGTCGCGCAGGAAGAGGGCTAGCATGATGTGAGATGCTTTCGCCTGGGCACCCCCCTCTGTCCTGCCGGACATCTCCCCCTCAAGGGCGGAGATTGGCTGTCACGACTGCCTTCGCCAATCTCGATCGTTGAGAGTTGAGCGCAGCGACGAAGCTGCCAATCTCCCCCCTCGTGGGGGAGATGTCCGGCAGGACAGAGGGGGGCGCCGTAGAGCACCAACATCAAACGGCCTCGCCCATCACCAGCCCTTGTGCCCCCTCGATCCCCAGCGGCAAATGCGTCGCCGCAACCACGATCCCGCCCCTCTCGAGGTGCTTCCCCATCAATTCGCCGAATCTCTCCTCGGAAGCCTTGTCCAGTCCTGCCGTCGGCTCATCGAGCAGCCACAATGGCCGGTGGCTTACCAGCAGTTTTGCAATCGCCGCGCGGCGGCGTTGCCCGGTCGAGAGATAGCCGAACGGCAGATGGCCGATGCCGCCCAGCCCGACGGTTTCCAGCGCCTCTTCAACAGCCGCGGAACCGGCGCCCGAAAAATCGCGCCAGAAGCACAGGTTTTCCGTAACGCTCAGCGCCGTCTTCATCGCGTTGAGGTGGCCGAGATAGTGACAGGCCGAGGCGGCCGACGGAAAGTCCTCGCCACCACCTTCGAACCGCACACGGCCTGCCGCCACTGGCAATAGTCCGGCGACGATCCTGAGCAGCGTCGATTTGCCGGCGCCGTTCGGCCCGGTGACGACCAGCGCCTGGCCATCCCCCAGCGCGAATTCGATGCCGGAAAATACCGTCTCGCCGCCGCGTTCGCCGCCCAGATTTTCGGCGATCAGCCGCATCCGTCCCCCTTCGCCGAAAGTTCAGGCGCGGCTTCGGTGCGCCGCACCAAAAATGGCGATTCCGTGTCTAGAACTATTCCAGAAAATTCTCTATATCCGCATCATCCGTGCCAGCGGTCGGCACGGGAACCGAATTTGCGCCGAACCAGCGCGCGTGCCGCCTTGAACGGCCCGGACGCTTGGGAACGGATAGCGGAAATGGCCGTACCCGCACCTTTGCGCGTGATTTGCATGCCCACTGGCGTCCGTTCCCTTCCGGCAACCGACAGTTAGGGATCGCACGTGTCCAAATCACTCGACAGCTTCAATTGCCGCCGCACGCTGACCGCCAGCGGCACCGAGTACATCTACTATGACCTTGTCGAGGCCGAAAAGAACGGCCTCACCGGTATTGCCCAATTGCCCTATTCGATGAAGGTGCTGCTGGAGAATCTGCTGCGCAACGAGGACGGCCGTTCCGTTACCAAGGAGAGCATCCAGGCGGTCGCCGGCTGGCTGACTGACCGGGGCACCGCCGGCGTCGAGATCGCCTATCGCCCGGCTCGCGTGCTGATGCAGGATTTCACCGGCGTTCCAGCCGTGGTCGACCTTGCCGCTATGCGCGACGCCATGGCCTCGCTCGGCGGCGATCCGCAAAGCATCAATCCGCTGGTGCCGGTCGATCTGGTCATCGACCACTCGGTCATCGTCGACGAATTCGGCACGCCACTGGCTTTCGCCCGCAATGTCGAGCTTGAATATGAGCGCAACGAGGAACGCTACAAGTTCCTGAAATGGGGCCAGCAGGCGTTCCGCAATTTCCGCGTCGTGCCGCCCGGCACCGGCATCTGCCATCAGGTCAATCTCGAATATCTCGGTCAGGTCGTGTGGACCAACAGCGAAGACGGCGAGACCACCGCCTATCCCGACACCTGCGTCGGCACCGATTCACATACCACGATGATCAACGGCCTCGGCGTGCTCGGCTGGGGTGTCGGCGGCATCGAGGCGGAGGCCGCGATGCTTGGCCAGCCGGTCTCCATGCTGCTGCCTGAAGTCATCGGCTTCCGGCTCACCGGCAGGCTGAGGGAAGGCGTCACCGCCACCGACCTGGTGCTCACCGTCACCCAGATGCTGCGCAAGAAGGGCGTCGTCGGCAAGTTCGTCGAATTCTTCGGGCCGGGCCTGTCCAACATGACGCTGGCCGACCGCGCCACCATCGGCAACATGGCGCCGGAATATGGCGCCACCTGCGGCTTCTTCCCGGTCGACAGCGAAACCATCCGCTATCTGACAATGTCCGGTCGCGACGAAAGCCGCATCGCCCTGGTCGAGGCTTATTCGAAGGCGCAAGGCTTGTGGCGCGATGCCGGCTCGGCCGATCCGGTCTTCACCGACCTGCTGGAGCTCGATCTCGGCAGTGTCGTCCCGTCGATGGCCGGCCCGAAGCGGCCGGAAGGCCGGGTCGCACTTGAAGACATTCCGGCTGGCTTCGCCAAGGCCATGGAGTCCGAATACAGGAAGGCCGCCGAAATCGACAAGCGCTATGCCGTCGAGGGCACGAGCTACGATCTTGGCCATGGCGATGTGGTCATCGCCGCCATCACCTCCTGCACCAACACCTCGAACCCGAGCGTGCTGATCGGCGCCGGGCTGTTGGCGCGCAATGCCAACCGGCTCGGCCTCAAGCAGAAGCCGTGGGTCAAGACCTCATTGGCGCCGGGCAGCCAGGTCGTCGCCGAATATCTCGAGAAATCCGGCCTGCAGAAGGAGCTCGACCAGATCGGCTTCAACCTGGTCGGCTTCGGCTGCACCACCTGCATCGGCAATTCCGGCCCATTGCCGGCGCCGATCTCCAAGACCATCAACGATAAGGGCTTGATTGCTGCGGCAGTCTTGTCCGGCAATCGCAATTTCGAAGGCCGCGTCTCGCCCGACGTGCAAGCGAACTATCTCGCCTCGCCGCCACTGGTCGTCGCCCACGCGCTGGCCGGGACAGTGACCAAGGATCTGACCACCGAGCCGCTCGGCGAGGATCGCAACGGCAATCCGGTCTATCTCAAGGATATCTGGCCGAGTTCGGTCGAGATCCAGGAATTCATCGAGAAGAACGTCACGCGCGAATTGTTCGCCCGCAAGTATGCCGACGTCTTCAAGGGCGACGAGTACTGGCAGAACGTCAAGGCGCCGGAAGGCCAGACCTATGCCTGGGACGACAATTCCACCTATGTGCAGAACCCGCCCTATTTCGCCGGCATGACGTCGGGCTTCGGCAAGATCGGCGATATCAAGGGCGCGCGTGTGCTCGGTCTGTTCGGCGACAAGATCACCACCGACCACATTTCGCCGGCCGGTTCGATCAAGGCGGCCTCGCCGGCCGGCAAGTATCTCACCGACCACGGCGTCGGCGTCGCCGATTTCAACCAGTACGGCACACGCCGCGGCAATCATGAGGTAATGATGCGCGGCACCTTCGCCAATATCCGCATCCGCAACCATATGCTGGGCGAGAACGGCCGCGAGGGCGGCTACACCATCCATTACCCGTCGAAAGAAGAGGAATCGATCTACGACGCCGCCATGCGGTACAAGAAGGAAGGCGTGCCGCTGGTCATCTTCGCCGGCGTCGAATATGGCAACGGCTCGTCGCGCGACTGGGCGGCCAAGGGCACCAATTTGCTGGGCGTCCGCGCGGTCATCGCCCAGTCCTTCGAGCGCATCCACCGCTCCAATTTGGTCGGCATGGGCGTGATCCCCTTCGTCTTCGAGGAAGGCACCTCATGGGCCTCGCTCAACCTCAAGGGCGACGAACTGGTCGAGATCGACGGACTGGGCAACATCAAGCCGCGGCAGAAGATGATCGCCAGGATCACCTACGGCGACGGCAGCGTCAAAGAGGTTCCGATCATCTGCCGCATCGATACGCTGGACGAGCTCGACTACTTCAAGAATGGCGGCATCCTGCAATACGTGCTGCGCGATCTGGCCGCTTAAGGGAGTAGGGCAATAAGGGAGTAGGGCAGTAGGGTGAAGCAAGGAGAAGCGACTTATTCCCCTACTGCCCTACTGCCCTAATTCCCGGCTTTCCAAACCGCGCTGTCGCCGCCAGCAGCACGCCGAGCATCAGCCCGTTGAATATGTGCCACAGGAAATGCGTGCCGAGCGGAAAGCCGCCGCAGACCAGCGGATCGATCATCCGGCAGATGACCGACACGACGAAGATCGCCGAGCCCGCCAGATTGTACCAGCCGGCACGGTTGCCGCTGGCCGCCACCATGGCGCCGAAGAAGGCGAGCGCCAGGAAGGGCGGCAGATAGCCGGTCGTCCCGTTCGACGCCTGGCGCAGCCAGTCGGGCACGGCAAAGGTCACCAGCCCGGCGACGGCATAGAAGGCGACGAAAATGGCGATCGCCTTGCCCCATTTCATGCCGAGAAAACGCCGCAGGTTGAACAGCGTGTAGGCCAGCGTGAACCCGGCGATCGGCAGCACGTCGGCCCAGACCGTGCCACGGTTGGCAAAGGTGTGGAACAGCGACGAGCCGACGCCGATCGCCACCACCCACCAGGCCAGCACTTCGGCGAAGGTGCCGGTGCCGCGCTTGCGCACCTGCCAGACACCCCATAGCCCGGCGGCAAAAAAAGCCAGATTGCTCAGCGCATTTAGCGGTTCGGCCCAGAATTCCGGCCCCGTCCGTTCGCAATAGAGGTCGACCGGCGCCAGGAGAGATTGCCACATGCTGATTGCCGCCCGAATCGCTTCCATCGTAAAGTGCAAGTCCACCTATTGCGCCCTTGCCAGCGGTTGCAACGGCAAAATTTCACCGCAACGTGACTTCCCGTTGACTGCCGCTTCTGCCACATATTTCGACAACCAGAACAAAGCCGGCGTCACCGGCGGGATCGGAACGGCTATGCCATCTCGAAGACCATTGCGGCTTGCGGCCCTTGCGCTGGCCCTCTCGGCGTTTGCCGGCAGGGCCCTTGCCGAGCCAACCGACAAGCCATTAGGCGTCGTCGAGCTCTTCACCAGCCAGGGATGCAACTCCTGTCCGCCGGCAGATGAATTCTTCGCCGAGCTCGCCGCCAAAGAGGACATCGTCGCGCTCGCCTATCATGTCGATTATTGGGATTACCTCGGCTGGCAGGACACGCTGAGCCGCAAGGAAAATACCGAGCGGCAATACGAGTATATGCGCGCCTTCGGCAGTCGTTCCGTCTACACCCCGCAAGCCGTCATAAACGGCCGCAGCCATGTCAACGGCGCCAGCCGCAAGGAAGTCGACGGCGCGCTGGCCCGCATGGAGAGGGTCGGCGAAGGCATGCGCGTCGGCATCAAGGTCAGCCGGACCAGCGATCGCGTCATGATCGATGCCGGCGACGCTGTGACCGGCCCAACCGACGCGCATGTCGTCATCGTCTATTTCAATCCGCCGCAGACGATAAAGATCGGCAAGGGCGAAAACAGCGGCCGCAGCATGACCTACTGGAACGCCGTCTCCAGCATCCAGACCGCCGGCATGTGGCACGGCAAGGCGCAGCGCTACGAACTGCCGATGAGCGAGATCGCCAAGAAGGGCGGCTGCGCCGTGCTGCTGCAGTCGGTCGGCAAGGACGGCATGCCCGGGCCGATCCTGGGCGCAGCCTTTATCCGCAAGCCTTAGATAGGGCGCCCCCCGTTCTCCCCTTGTTGTGGGAGAAGGGATAACCGCGCTCAAGCCTCCGACGACAGCCTATCTGGATGGATCGCATCGCCACGGCTAATAAAAAACCGGCGTCAGCTTGCTTCTGACGCCGGTCATTTAGGTTTTGGGATCGTCGCACCCGATCTTTCCAAGGAAAAACCGAGGTTGGTTCGATCCGACGCAGGCCCGTGGGCGGGGGGCTTGGGGTTTACGAGCCGGTGCCGGACCGAACCGTCTCAGGCAACGCCGGTAAATTCGTCGGACATTGGGGCATGAGCACGGATAAAAAAAGGCAGGATTGTGGCAAAGCATCACCAATTTCAACAGGCGTTTCGCAAACGTGACTGGACGCTGGAGAAACCGCGCGGTGCTGCCGTTGCCCGGCCGGGCCTTGCAATTCGGCAACGAAAGCGCCAACTTTGGTCGGCGTACGATTCATTGCGAGGATCCAGGCATGACTGATCGCAGCAGCGGGACGGAGGATGGGGACGCATCCGCAATATTGATCCCGCTGCATGAGGCAAGACGCGAACGCCTCGACCAGCCGGTGCGGTTCGACCGGCGCGAACTGGACCAGATCCTCAGGCTCTACGGCCGTATGGTTGCCGCCAATGAGTGGCGCGACTATGCCATCGACCATCTCGCCGACCGCGCCGTTTTTTCCGTCTTCCGCCGCACCAGCGAAGTGCCGCTTTTCCAGATCGTCAAGGATCCGAAGCTGGCGCGCCGGCAAGGCGCGTTCGCCGTCATCGCCGCCGGCGGGCGCATCCTCAAGCGCGGCCAGGAACTCGGCCGGGTGCTTGGCGTGTTCGACCGAACACTGAAGCTGGTCGAGGCGTAACCCTTTATTTTTGCAGGCGGAACTTGCGCTCGGGCAGCGATTGCGGATCAGGCGGGATGGACGCCCCGCCGTTGATCGGCAGCTGCATGAAAACCGTGTCCAGCCAGCGTCCGTGCTTATAGCCTGAGCCTTCCAGGCGGCCGGAATGACGAAAGCCGAGCTTCTCGTGCAACCTTACCGAGGCGCTGTCGGGCCGGCCGTCGCCGATCACCGCGATGATCTGGCGAAAACCCGCCGCCTTGGCCGCTTCGATCAGCCCTTGCATCAAGAGCATCCCGACGCCTTGCCCTTTGGCCTCGGGCGCGACATAGACGGAATCCTCGACGACGAAGCGGTAGGCCGGGCGCGGCCGGAACGCCCCGGCATAGGCATAGCCGAGCACGCCGCCGGCCTTTTCCGCAACGAGATAGGGAAAGCCGCCCGCCATCAGAGTGTCGAAGCGCGTGCCCATCTCGGCGCGGCTCGGCGGTTCGAGTTCATAGCTCGCCGTGCCATTCGTCACCGCGTCGGCATAGATTTCCGTGATCCGGTCGAGATCGGCCGACGTCGCGGCCCGCAAGGTGATGCAGCTCATAATTTAGGCACGTCGCTCATCTGCCCTATATCACAGCAAAGCCGGTACAAAAGAAAAGGGCGGCCATTGGGCCGCCCTTTTCGAACTCGCTGGTCCAGGAAAACCGTATTTAGCGACGGTCGCCCATGAACTGCAGCAGAAACATAAACAGGTTGATGAAGTCGAGATAGAGCCTCAATGCGCCCATAATCGCCTTGCGGCCGGCGACATCAGTCTCGTCGCCCTCGAAGTACATCTCCTTGATGTTCTGCGTGTCGTAGGCGGTGAGGCCCGCGAAGATCAGCACGCCGATCGCCGAAACGGCGAAGGAAAGCGCCGACGACTGCAGGAAGATGTTGATCACCATCGCGATGATCAGGCCGACCAGGCCCATGACCAGGAACGACCCGAACGCCGAGAGATCGCGCTTGGTCGTGTAGCCGTAGAGCGACAGCCCGCCAAAGGCGGCGGCGGTGGCGAAGAAGGTCTGCGAGATGCTGGCGGTGGTGTAGACCAGGAAGATCGACGACAGCGACAGGCCGACGAGGCCGGCGTAGACCCAGAATGTCGTCTGCGCGGCCGAAACGCTCATCGACTGGACGCGGAACGACAGGAACATCACCGCTGCCAGCGGGGCGAAGATCACCAGCCATTTCAGTGGCGAGCCGAAGATCGCGTAGCCGAACGAGGTCAGCATCTCGCCGCTTGGCAACGTCGCGACCGCCGAGGCGGGATCGCTGGTAGTGGCCAGCATGATTGTGCCGACCGCGGCAAGACCGGTGATGAGGAGGCCAAGCCCCATCAGATTGTAGACCTTGATCATGTAGGCCCGCAGGCCCTGGTCGATGGCAGCATCGACGCCGGCGCCGGGCACGGCGCGCGTCTGATAATTGCGAACGGGATCAGCCATGGAAATCCTCATATTGCTTCTGCCCCGTCCGGTGTCAGGTCCTTTTGAACCCAGGCGCCGCTGGCGGGGCTCCAGCATGCCTGCGCCGAAATATGATGGTTCTTGGCGTAAAGGACAAGACCGTAACCAAGCGTAATGCTCCGTGAAGTGCCGGAGATACGGTTTTATTGGCCTTCCCGCCCGGAACATTACCGAGATTTAATCGAAACCGGCTCTGGCTCAAAGATTCCGCAGCACCGGCGCCGCCTTGTGGCCCAGCACCCGCCACGTGCCGGCAAGGCCGATGCCGACCGTGACCACCAGCGAAAAGCCGATGGTCGCCACCGCCACCTCGGGCATGAAGTGCGATGGCAGCGTCATGATGCGCGCGACGACGAACCATGCCGCCACAGCGCCCGCCGCCAGCGCGAAGATCGCGGTAGCAAGGCCGATCAGCATGTATTCCAGCGAAGACGCGGCGATCAGCGTTTTTCTGGTCGCACCCAGGGTCTTCAGCACCACCGCGTCGTGAATGCGAGCCCGGTTGCCGGCGGCGAGCGCCCCGGCCAGCACCAGCACCGAGGCGATCAACGCCACCCCCGCTGCTGCCCTGATTGCTGTGCCGAGCTGCGCCACCAGCCGGTTGACGATTTCGAGCGCGTCCTTGACCCTGACCGTCGTCACCGCGGGAAAGGCACGCGTGACGGCGTTGAGAAGATGCGCATCGTCGGCTGCCGACGCATTCGTCTCGGTCAGCGTCGCCAACCAGCCATGCGGCGCACCGGCGAACGTGTTGGGCGAGAACACCATGACGAAATTGATGCCTATGGTTTCCCATTCGACCTGGCGGAAATTGGCGATCTTGGCCGTGATGTTGCGGCCGAGCACGTTGACGGTGATGGTGTCGCCGAGCTTCAGCCCGATCTCTTTGCCTTCCTCGGCGGAAAACGAGACCAGCGGCTCGCCGGCATAGTTCTCCGGCCACCAGCTGCCCTCGGTCAGCGTCGCATTCTCCGGCAGCTTTGCGTCATAGGTCAGGCCACGGTCGCCGCGCAGTACCCAGGCGCCTTCGGCCGGAACCTTGACCTTGTCGACATCGACGCCGTTGAGCGCCATCACCCGGCCGCGCAGCATCGGCACCTTGATCAGCCTGCCTTGCGGTGCCTCTTTGCCGACCAGCGCGGAGAAGGCATCGACGTCACTGCTCTGGATATCGACGAAGAAGAAGTTCGGTGCCCTTTCCGGCAGGCTGCCCGAGATCTGCCGCCTGAGATTGCCGTCGATCAGCGCCAGCGTCACCAGCAGCGTCAGCCCGAGTCCCAACGACAGCACCACGGACGGCGTCAAGGCGCCAGGCCGATGGATGTTGCCGATGGCGAGTCTGAGCGCGGTCGAGCGCACGCGCGGGCTTTTCTTCGCCGCCCACTGCACCAGCGAGCCGACCACACGCAGCACCAGGAACGAAAAGATCGTGGCGCCAACGAAGATCGAGGCAATACGGCGGTCGCCGGAAAACAGGATCGCCAGTACTGCGAGCAGCAGCGCGATGCCCAATGCCGCGGCGATATAGAGCGGGCGGGGAAAACCGCGGCCCTCGAAACCCATTTCGCGAAACAGCGCCGTTGCCGGCACATCGCGGGCGCGGCCGAGCGGCAGCAAGGCGAAAGCCAGCGTCACCAGCAGCCCGAACAGCGCTGCCATGCCGAGGGCGCCGGGATAGAACCCACCTTCCGCCGGCACTGGAATGACCGATTGGAGTGCCGCGCTGGCCGCGAACGGCATCAGCGCGCCAAGCACAAGGCCTAGCGTGATGCCGAGGGCGGCGATCATCAGGATCTGCACCAGATAGACGGCAAAGACGAAGCCGCCCGAAGCCCCCAGGCTCTTGAAGGTGGCGATGACGCCGCGCTTGCCGTCGAGATAGGCACGCACGGCATTGGCCACGCCGACACCGCCGACCACCAGCGCCGTCAACCCAACCAGCGTCAGGAATTGCGAAAACCGCTCGATATTCGAGGACAGCGCCGGCGCCGCGTTGCTGCGGGTGCGGATCGACCAGCCGGCCTGCGGGAACTGTTTTGTCGCCTGCTCCTGGATTGCCTTGATCTGTGCCTCAGTGGTGCCGCCGGGCAGGCGGACCTTATAGGCATTCTCGACCAGACTGCCCGGCTGGATCAGGCCGGAAGCGGCAAGCCCGTCGGTCGACACCATCAGCCGCGGCGCAAAACCGAAGCCATCCGACACTGCATCCGGCTCGTTGACCAGCCTGGCACGCAGCTCGAACGTCGCGCTGCCGAGCTTCAGCCGGTCACCGATGCCAAGGTTCAGCCGCTCGAACAAGAGGTCCGGCGCGGCGGCGCCGAAGACCCCGGATTTTTCGCCGAACAGATCTTCTCGCGACAGCACCGGCTCGGTCTCCAGCGCGCCGTAGAGCGGATAGGCGCCGTCGACCGCCTTGGCCTCGACCAGCGCCTGGTCGGAGCCGTCCTCGAGCCTCGCCATCGAGCGCATATTGGCACTGTGCGAAACCGTGCCAAGCTGGTCGAGGAAGCTGCGTTCCGATCTGGTCGGATCGCGCTGGTTGAGCTGGAAGCGGAGATCGCCGCCGAGCAGCGTCTGGCCCTGGTCGGCAACACCGGCGGAAATCGCTTGCGCCACCGAATTGACGCCGCCGATCGCAGCGACGCCGAGCGCGATGCAGGCAAGGAAGATCAGGAAGCCGGACAGCCCGCCACGCATTTCTCGCAGCGAAAACCGAAAGGCGAGCCTCAGCGTGCGCGCCAGCGGCATCATGCGGTCACCCTGCCAGCCCTGGTGGCCGGCTTAGGCGCGTCTTCGATCAGCCCCGACCGCATCGACACCTGGCGCGAGCAGCGCGCCGCGAGTACCGGGTCATGCGTGACCAGCACCAGCGTCATGCCGCGTTCGGCCGCCTTGGCAAACAGCAGGTCGGCGACGTGCCGCCCCGTTGCCTGGTCGAGATTGCCGGTCGGCTCGTCGGCGATCAGGATGCGCGGCGACGGCGCCAGCGCCCGGGCGATCGCCACGCGCTGCTGCTCGCCGCCAGACAATTCGCCGGGGTAATGGGTGACGCGATCGCTCAAGCCCACCGCCGCCAGCTCGCGTGCCGCCACGCCGAATG
This sequence comes from Mesorhizobium sp. M0854, assembly GCF_040319815.1. Lineage (NCBI taxonomy): Bacteria > Pseudomonadati > Pseudomonadota > Alphaproteobacteria > Hyphomicrobiales > Phyllobacteriaceae > Mesorhizobium > Mesorhizobium sp. M0854. The sequence goes on along the minus strand of NZ_JAMYOL010000004.1, from coordinate 236,138 downwards.
GATCGACATGGCCGGCAAGCTCCAGCGGGACGGCTACGTTTTCCAGCGCCGTCATATTGGGGATGAGATGGAAAGACTGGAACACAATGCCGATGTTTCGTCCCCGAAACGATGCGATCTGATCTTCGCTTTTGCCGTTGAGCAGCTCGCCAGCAATTCGGACCGTGCCCGAATCGACCCTTTCAAGCCCGGCCAAAACCATCAGCAATGTCGACTTTCCCGAACCTGAAGGTCCAACGATGCCTGTCGCTTCGCCGCCCGCCACATCGAGGCTGACGCCCTTCAGCACATGGACCGAGGATGCACCTTCGCCGAGCGTCAGCGATACGTCTTTCAGCGAAATGACGGCTTCTTCCAAAATCAAATCGTCCTATATGGGGGATGAAGGCTAGAGCATCCGATGCTCGACAAAGACGAAAACCTGCCTTCGCCAACAGATGTTCCTGGTCATATGGGGCCTGCCGCATGGCTTTCAAACACACCTTTGCCGCAGCCTTCGCCCTTTTCCTCGCCATTTGCGGCGCCATCTCGTCGGTGCGCGCCGAACCGTTCACCATTGTCGGTTTCGGCGACAGCTTGATGGCGGGTTATGGCCTCGGGCCAGGTCAGGGCTTCACCGAGAAGCTGCATGCGGCGCTGCGCGCCAAGGGCTACGATGTCACCGTCGCCAACGCCGGCGTCTCCGGCGATACGACGAGCGGCGGCCTGTCGCGGCTCGACTGGTCGGTGCCGGACGGCACGCAACTCGTCATCCTGGAGCTCGGCGCCAACGACATGCTGCGCGGCGTTTCGCCCGCCATAGCGGAAAAGAACCTGGACGCCATGCTGGCAAAGCTGAAGCAGCGCAAGATCGCCGTCTTGCTGGCCGGAATGCGCGCGGCGCCCAATCTCGGCGCCGACTACCAGAACGCCTTCGACGCAATCTTTCCGCGATTGGCTGAAAAATACGGCGTGCCGCTCTATCCTTTCTTTCTCGAGGGCGTTGCCGGCCAATCCGTCCTGCAACTCGAGGACGGCCTTCATCCAAGTGCCCGAGGCGTCGACCGTATCGTCGCGGGTATCCTGCCCAGCGTGGAGAAGGCCATTGTAACGGTGCGGGATAATTCCTGAAGGCGAGGGTTCGCCGCCGCACCACATTCCGCAGGGGAAGCGTTTAGGCAGGCCTGCGACCAACAAACCGCTTGCCCCGTTCGAATATCGATGATTCGCTAGGGACAAGAGTTCGATTCGAGGACAGGAGGCTTCCCATGCCGCGTCTTTTTACCGCCCTCGAAATACCGCGTGATGCCGCTCTTTCGCTGTCCCTGCTCAGGGGCGGCCTGCCCGGAGCCCGCTGGATCGACGTCGAAAACTATCATCTGACGCTGCGCTTCATCGGCGATGTCGAGGGCCATGTCGCCGACGAAATCGCCAACGCGCTCGACCGTGTTCACCGCGCCTCCTTCCCGCTGACGTTGTCCGGCGTCGGCGCCTTCGGCCAGAAGAAGCCGCATGCGGTGTGGGCCGGGGTCGCGGCTTCGCCCGATCTTTCCGCATTGCAGGCCGAGATCGAGCGCATCTGCCAGCGGCTCGGCATCCCGGCCGACCCGCGCAAGTTCATGCCGCATGTGACGCTGGCCCGCCTGCGCAACTCGAGCCCGCTCGACGTTGCCCAGTACCTGTCGGCGCGCGGCAATTTTTCGACGCTGCCGTTCCGGGTCGGCCGCTTCGTGCTGATGTCGTCGCGCGATTCGGTCGGCGGCGGCCCTTACGTCGTCGAGGAGGCCTGGCCGCTTTCAGGTGCCGACAGCCGGGTCGCCAGCCGTTTGGTCGGCGCCGCCGACGCTTCGCGGATCATGCGGTAGACGGACATGGCCAGGGAGAAACTAGCAAAAGAGGCGATCCGCGCCGAACTTGCCGGCCTCGACGGCTGGTCGCTGGCCAAGGATGGTGGCTCGATCACCCGCAGCTTCACCTTCAAGAATTTCTCCGAAGCCTTTGCCTTCATGACCCGCGTTGCCCTGGCCGCGGAGAAGATGGACCACCATCCCGACTGGTCGAACGTCTATAAGACGGTAAACGTGACGCTCAACACGCACGACGCCGGCGGCCTGACCGCGCTGGATTTCGATCTGGCCAGGAAAATGAACCGCTATTTCGGCGGCTGAGCCTATCTGCACCTTGCAGCGAGGTTCGGCTTTCACCACATTTTGCCTCGCGGTCACGCGTGAAGTCACGCGACGGCCGCAAGGAGAGGTTGATGGCGCAAAAATCCGGTTTTGATTTCTTCGGCCTCGGCAGCAAGCCGGGCAACGAGAGCGAAGTGCGCGAAAAGTTCTGGCGTACGGCGAAGAAGGCCGCCCGGCATATCCCGTTTATGGAAGAGGTGGTCGCCGCCTATTACTGTGCCATGGACAAGAAGACGCCGCTTCGCGCCAAGGGCACCTTGCTTGCTGCGCTCGGCTATTTCGTGCTGCCGACGGACGTCATCCCCGATTTCATCCTTGGGCTAGGCTTCACCGACGACATCGCCGTGCTGACCGCCGCGATTACCGCCGTCAGCGCCCACATCACGCCGGCGCACCGGCTCGCCGCCAGGCAGGCCATCGCCGACAAGAGCTGAGCCGGTGCGGCGCAAAAAATCGCGTGAGAACCGACTTTCCGGCCGTCAAACCCACCGCCGCACCCGCGCCTTGTAGGCGCGATAGACATCTCCGAACTTCCGCTCGAGGTAGCGCTCTTCCGGCGCGATGACGCCGGTATTGATCACCCACAGCAGGGGGACGACGAGCGCGATAGCCCAAAGACTTCCGGCCGCGACGCCGAGGCCCAAATAGATGAGGGTCGCTCCCAGATAGAACGGGTTCCTGGTCCGCCGATAGATACCGTCGACGACCAGCGCCGTCGTTGGCAAGGTCGGTGGTATGTTGGTTCCAGCGGCCTGAAAGCGGCCCGCTGCCATAAAGATGAACACGAAGCCGCACACCGCGAGCACGGCGCCGGTCAGATAGCGGGCGAGCGCCTGCCCGGCCATGACCGGGAGCGGCACGAGCACCTCGAGCACGGTTGCCGCCACCAGGAAGCCGAGGAAGATCAAAGGTGGCAGCGCAATGACCCCGGCCACGTCGGGGGCGCCCGATCCGCCCGCCGCCTCCCCGCCATCCGACCGGGGCACCGCGCCACCGGCCGCCACGCGGACGGCGACACGAACGCCGAACACGATCGCCAGGACGACTGTGCCGCCCGCCAGGATCAGAACTGTCTCGGAAATGGCCATGGCCAAATCTCCCGTAAGCCGCCGGGGAGGGCACCCTGGCCGAGCGCCGTGGCGGCGAACGCAGACATGGTACCGCCTGCAGGGAAATTCGTCACGCACCTCAAAAAGCGAGAATCGCCGCGAGACCTAGCTGCTTGAAAAGTCAAACTCTTGCCGTTTTCGTGGCCTCCAAGTCGCGGCAGGGACATTGCGCCAGCCGCTTTTTCGAGCGGCAGCGCGAAGACGGCGGCGGTTTCCTGGCGTGAACATCCTTTTCTAAGGGGAAATTCACCGTTTGGTAACCCAGATTAAATCAAAATGAAGCGACGGGCAGGACGCCGAGCCGGCCTGCCGCCGCACCAGTGGAATACGGGAAAAGCGATGCGCGGATTGATTGCTATAGTTTCCAGCCTGGCCCTGGTGGCCTTGACGGCGCCCGCGCTGGCGCAGTCGGCAACCAAGATCGGCCAGCATAATGCCTGGGGCACCTACAGTTATCAGGCGTCGGGCGGCGGCAAGGTCTGCTATGTCCTGACGGTGCCAACCGACAAGCAGCCGCCGACGCTCGATCACGGCGACATGTTCTTCTTCGTCAGCCAGCGGCCGGGGCAGCAAGTGTCCTACGAGCCGCAATTCATTGCCGGCTATACCTTCCAGGAGGGTTCCAAGGCCACCGTCACCATCGACAAGAAGTCTTTCTCGATGTTCACGCGCGGCAAGTCGGCCTGGGTCGAGAACGCTGCCGAGGAGCCGGTGCTGATCGCCGCGATGAAGACCGGCACCGACATGAAGGTGTCGGCCAAGTCCGGCCGCGGCAACACCACCACCTACGTCTTCTCGCTGAAGGGCATCTCGGCGGCGCTGGCCTCGATCGCCAAGTGCAAGTAGGCGGTTAGGCGCGGTCTTCCCTTCTCCCCTTGTGGGAGAAGGTGGATCGGCGCGCAGCGCCGAGACGGAAGAGGGGTGTTGGACGGAACGCCGTCGGCGCCAAGCTGGAACACCCCTCATCCGACCGAGCTTCGCTCGGCCACCTTCTCCCACAAGGGGAGAAGGAAGACCCCCGGCATGACTCCGCCGCTAACCTGTGCTATGCGCCGCGCTTCATTTCGGGCACGATGCTGTATTCGGCCGCAAATCGCTTATATTGGCGCAACAATGACCCTTTCATTCGATCTTACCGCCGAAGGCGCGCGTGACGCGTTGCGCACCCGCACGACGCCTGAAAAACCGTCGCTGATCGGCTTGACGCGCGCCGAACTCGGGGCCGCCCTCGTCGCCGCCGGCATCGTGCCGGAGCGCCAGGCGAAAATGCGCGCCCAACAGCTCTGGCATTGGATCTATGTGCGCGGCGTTTCCGACTTCGCCGGCATGTTCAACATCTCCAAGGATCTGCGCGCCGCGCTCGACAGGCATTTCACCGTCGCCAGGCCCGAGATCGTCGAGGAGCAGATTTCCTCCGACGGAACCCGCAAATGGCTGTTCCGCTTTCCGCCGCGCGGCGCCGGCCGGCCGGTCGAGATCGAGACCGTCTACATTCCCGAAGAAGGCCGCGGCACGCTCTGCATCTCTTCGCAAGTCGGCTGCACCCTGACCTGCTCCTTCTGCCACACCGGCACGCAGAAACTGGTGCGCAACCTGACCGCCGAGGAAATCCTCGCCCAGCTCTTGACCGCCCGGGGCCGGCTTGGCGATTTCCCCGACCGCGACACGCCCGACGGCGCCATCGTGCCGGCCGAGGGGCGGAAAGTGTCCAACGTCGTCATGATGGGCATGGGCGAGCCGCTCTACAATTTCGAGGCGGTGAAGAAGGCCCTGCTTATCGCATCCGACGGCGACGGGCTTTCCCTGTCGAAGAGGCGCATCACGCTGTCGACCTCGGGCGTCGTGCCCGAGATCTTCCGCACCGGCGAAGAGATCGGCGTCATGCTGGCGATCTCGCTGCACGCCACCAATGACGATCTGCGCGACCTTTTGGTGCCGATCAACAAGAAGTATCCGCTGAACGAACTGATCGCTGCCTGCCGCGCCTATCCAGGCCTGTCGAACGCCAAGCGGATCACCTTCGAATATGTCATGCTGAAGGACGTCAACGATTCCATCGACGACGCCAAGGCGCTGATCAAGCTGCTCAAGGGCATTCCGGCCAAGATCAATCTGATCCCGTTCAACCCGTGGCCGGGCACCAACTACCAGTGCTCGGACTGGGAAACGATCGAGAAATTCGCCGATTACATCAACAATGCCGGCTATGCCTCGCCGATCCGCACGCCGCGCGGCCGCGATATCCTCGCCGCCTGCGGCCAGCTCAAGTCGGACTCCGAGCGCATGCGCAAGGTCGACCGGCTGGCGCTGGAAGCGATGATGATCGCGGGGCATGGCGAGGCGTGAACCGCCTCGTCGCCTATCTGATCCGCTTCGCCGTCATCCTTGTCGGCTACGGCGTTGCATCGCTGGCTGCCAGCGCCTTCCTCAACATCATGTTCCTGGCGTCTCTGGGGCTGATGACGGACGAGACGCAACCGGCGGCGCAGGCGTCGCTGTGGTTTTCAATCCCCTTCGTCGCGCTGTTCGTCGCCTATTTCGCCTTCATGCCGGCCGCCATCGCCATCCTCGTCTCCGAGATCCTTGGCCGGCGTGACTGGCTGTTCTATGCGCTGGCGGGTGCTGTGGTCTCGGCGGTCTTCCTTGGCTTCGTCCACCAGACGGCCGATGCCAATTTCGAGGTTACCAATACCAGCGTCATGCTGGCGGTGATCGGCTGCGGCATGGTCGGCGGTATTTTCTACTGGCTGAGCGCCGGGCGCTCGGCCGGAAGCTGGCGTCAGATCGGACGCCCTATTTCGCCTGGGCCGTCAGGATCTTGAGCGCGAAGGCCGAAAAAACTCCGGCAAACAGATAGTCGACGACGCGGGTCACACGCGGGCTGGATTTCATCGCGGCCGAGAATTTTTCGGCCGCCAGCACCATCGGCGCCGTCACCGGGATCGCCAGCACGACGAACATCGCGCCGAGGAAGAACAGCTTTCCCGGCGCGTTGGGATCATGCGCGGAGACGAATTGCGGCAGGAAGGTCATGAAGAACAGGATGATCTTCGGGTTGAGCAGATTGACCCCGAGCCCCGCCGCCCAGCTGCGGAACAGCGAGATCTGCGGCCCGCTCTTCTTCTCCGGTGAAAACGCCGACCCTTTTGTGATCGCCTGCCATGCCAGGAAGACCAGATAGCCGGCGCCAAAAATCTTCAGCACGAAGAACGCCATCGGCGAGGCGACGATCAGCGCCGAGACGCCGACCACCACCAGCGTGGTGTGAATCAGCGTGCCGCACAAGGCGCCGGCCATCGAGGCAAAGCCGGTGGCGCGGCCCTGGCTCAGCGTGCGCGACACGAACAGCGTCATATCAGGCCCAGGCGTGATCGCCAGGATGAAGGTGGCGATGGAGAACTGGATAAGCGTCGTACTGTCGGGGATGAAGGACATGGTTCGTCTCGTAGCGGCAAAAAGACGGCGCAGCCATAGCGCAAGAGCCGTGTCCTCGCCAGCCTCTGGGCGATACAGCATCTGGTCCAGGCATCGTTCGTCCCTTGCGCTGGCCTAAAATGGCGTGATACCTCGCCCGCGAAGAACCCCTGTCGCGGAACCGCCCACCATGTCGAAAGCAAAAGCCGTCAAGAAAGTCGTGCTCGCCTATTCCGGCGGCCTTGACACCTCGATCATCCTGAAATGGCTGCAGACCGAGCTCGGCGCCGAGGTCGTGACCTTCACCGCCGATCTAGGCCAGGGTGGCGAGCTGGAGCCGGCCAGACGCAAGGCCGAGATGATGGGCATCAAGGACATCCGCATCGTCGATGTCCGCGAGGAGTTCGTATCCGATTTCGTCGTTCCGATGTTCCGCGCCAACGCCGTCTATGAAGGCACCTATCTGCTCGGCACCTCGATCGCCCGGCCGCTGATTTCGAAACATCTTGTCGAGATCGCAAAAGAGACCGGCGCCGATGCCATCGCCCATGGTGCCACCGGCAAGGGTAACGACCAGGTTCGTTTCGAGCTCTCAGCCTATGCGCTCAATCCCGACATCAAGGTTATCGCGCCGTGGCGCGACTGGTCGTTCAAGTCGCGCACCGATCTCATCAACTTCGCCGAGCAGCACCAGATCCCGGTGCCGAAGGACAAGAAGGGCGATGCGCCGTTTTCCGTCGACGCTAACCTGCTGCACTCCTCCTCCGAGGGCAAGGTGCTGGAGGACCCGTGGAGCGAGCCGCCGGAATTCGTCCACCAGCGCACCATCTCGCCGATGGATGCGCCGGATGAGGTCACCGAGATCGAGATCGAATTCCTCAAGGGCGATCCGATCGCGCTCGACGGCAAGAAACTCTCGCCGGCGACGATGCTGGCGGCGCTGAACGATCTCGGCCGTGACAATGGCATCGGCCGGCTCGACCTGGTCGAGAACCGTTTCGTCGGCATGAAATCACGCGGTGTCTACGAGACCCCCGGCGGCACCATCCTGATCGCCGCCCATCGGGCGATCGAATCGATTACGCTCGACCGTGGTGCGGCCCACCTCAAGGACGAGTTCATGCCGCGCTATGCCGAGCTGATCTACAACGGCTTCTGGTTCGCGCCCGAGCGGCTGATGCTGCAGGCAATGATCGACAAGAGCCAGGAAGACGTCGAAGGCACGGTGCGGCTGAAGCTCTACAAGGGCAACGTGATTGTCACCGGCCGCAAGTCGAGGAAGACGCTCTATTCCGACGCGCTGGTCACCTTCGAGGACGACCGCGGCGCCTATGATCAGAAGGACGCAGAAGGTTTCATCCGCCTCAACGCGCTCAGGCTGAGGACACTGGCGGCGCGTAACCGTAGAAAATAGCCAGTTTCTCTGCACAGTGATTTTGACGGGTTGGAAGCGGCAGCAACCGTCGATAGTTCCGTCAGCGGCCAATTTCAGCTGCAAATCGCAACCTCGGAGATTTGCTGAGACACCCCTCGACTTCGTCATCCCAGGCCGGAGCAAGGAGCGAAGCGACGCGGCGCAGACCTTGGGATCCATGCCGTTCCCTAGCGGCAGTGCTCCTGCGGACCGGAGTCTACCACCCCGTTCCGCGAAAAAGCTCGAACCACTCCGGGTTGGTCTTCTCGATCAGCTCGTACCGCGCTTCTGGCTCGCGGTCATGGTGGCATGGCCGGTGACGGTTGAAGGGTAGCCGGCGCTGGTGCAGACGCAAGCGCCGTTCTGAACCGCTGCCTTCTTCGGCTGACGTAACGGCATGGATCCTCGGGTCTCCGCAACGTCGCTTCGCTCCTGCTCCGCCCGAGGATGACGAAGATGTGGTGGCTTATCGCTAATCGCAAACCTTGGCGATTGGCAGCCCGATCGGCAGGCTCCCATCCACAGCCCTTTCAGGCTCTGTCAAAGAACCAAACCTCTGTGCAGAGGAACTAGTACTGTTGCAGCGTAATTTTGCCGGCAAACGGCAACCTTGAGATTGGCCGAAGCCTCCCTCGCTTCGTCATCCCAGAGCGGAGCAGGAGCGGAGCGACGTTGCGAAGACCCGAGTATCCATGCCGTTACCCTCGCGGCAGGGGCCCCGGCGGGATTCAATCCGGCCGTGAAATGCTCTGGATAGACCACCCGCAAAAAAGCCCGGCGCATGGCCGGGCTTTCTGTCGAATAGAGATTTTCTATCAGTCGGCATCGATCGCCGTGGCCATACGGGCGATGGCCTGTTGATAGACGCTCGCCGAATTCCAGCCAGCAATTGCGCCCATATTCGCCTGCGCGCTCGCGCCGGCCCGCCAACCATGACTCTTGAGGAAGTTGGCGGTAGAAGCCAACGCAGTGCTCTTGTCGCGCAGGTTTTTGTTTCCGACACCATACGTCAAAACATTTCCGGGCAGGAACTGCGTGTGGCCAATCTCGCCATGCGCGGCACCGACCGACGAGGCGCTCAACGCTCCGCGATCAACCAGCTTCAGGGCCGCAATGGCATGCGGGTAGAAGAACTCCGGACGGCGGCAGTCATAGGCCAGCGTTAAAATGGCGGAGACCGTATTCTGGTTGCCCATGGCGGAACCGAAGCCGGTCTCCATACCCCAGATGGCGAGCAACACGCCCGGCGACACGCCGTAATTCCGTTCGATCTTGTCGAACAGCGCAGCATTGGCCTTCTTCAGCGCACGGCCCCTGGCAATGATCGCGGACGCGCCACGGCGCTTCATGAAAGCTTCCACCGAGCCGCTGAAAGCCTTATGGATGGCGCGGTCGACGGAGATCGTCTTTGTCGCGTAGGTTGCGCGAGCCAGAGCGGCCAGACCCTTCGAGCCGACACCGTCGGCCTTCGCCTCCGCGGCGAACTCCGGTTTCCATGCCTCGAAGCCGGCGCCGCTCTTGCCACAGCTGGCCGCCGCCTGCGCGCCCGTCGCCAGCGCAAGCACCGCCACCACCGTGGCCACTACAAACATCTTCCCCTTGGCAAGAAATGCCATGCTGCTCTCCTGGTTGCCTGAATCACGTTCCCAATTGCGAACTTGCCTGCGAAACACCTGCTTGTCACTGCCCCGGCGCCACGCCGATGCACTCAATACAGCAGGAACCTCAAATCCACCACACTGGCGGACGCCCGGGAATTTGCCTACGATCAAGTAATTATTGTGGCGGGACAGAATAAGCATGGAAGACGTTGATGTCGTGATCATCGGCGGGGCGCTGAGCGGTTTGTATGCTATGCGGCGGCGCGGCCCGGCCACTCGCAAGCGCGCCACGCTGATGCAGCCCGTGGCGGAAAAGATCTTCTTCGCCGGCGAGCATTTGGCCTGTCCGCTGATGCAGACCTGCGGCGGCGCCAGATTGTCGGGCGAGGCAGTGGCCAAGGAGGTCGTCGCCCAGCTTGCGGCAAAATAGCATCTGCCGGCAGGAACGTCGGCAGCTGACAGGCGTTTGGCGTTCTCCTGCTCGTATCGTCCTCCGCATTTCGAATGATTTGAGACGCCAATGAAGCTTTTCGACTGCCCGCAGTGCGGCCACCGTCTCTATTTCGAGAACGCGCAATGCCTGAACTGCGCCAGCCTCGTGCTCTACGATCCCGAGCATGCGCGCTTCGCGCTGTCCGGGGCCGAGGTCTTCCATTGCACCAATGCCGACGAATGCGCCTGCAACTGGATGGCGGAGCCCGGCCACGCCTTCTGCCGCGCCTGTGCGCTGAACCAGCTGATCCCGGATCTGTCGGTCGACGGCAATCGCCGCCGCTGGATCCGTGTCGAGGCGGCAAAGAAGCGTGCCGTCTATTCGCTGCTCGCCTTCGGCCTGCCGGTCGCACCCAAGCAGGACGTTGGCGACGAGATCGGTCTCGCTTTCGATTTTCTTGCCGATCCGATCGGCGGCGGTCCGGGCGGCGAACGTATCCTGACGGGTCATGACAACGGCCGGATCACGCTCAACGTCGCCGAGGCGGATTCGGCAGAGCGCGAACGGCGTCGCGTCGAGATGGGCGAGAACTACCGCACGCTGCTCGGCCATTTCCGCCATGAGTTCGGCCATTATTACTGGGACCGCCTGATCCGCGACGATTCGCAAAAGCTTGCCGGTTTTCGCGCTTTGTTCGGCGACGAGCGCGCCGGCTACGAACAGGCGCTGAAGACCTATTATGCCGATGGCGCGCCGCCCGACTGGCAGCAGCGCCATATCTCGGCCTATGCGACGTCGCACCCATGGGAGGACTGGGCCGAGACATGGGCGCATCACATGCACATCACCGACACGCTGGAGATGGTGCATGCCCTGAATTTCCCGCTCGGCCGGCTGGAAACCGTTGAAGCCAACGAGCTGCCGCGCGCCGATACCGGCGGCAAGCTGCAGCCGGCACCATCGGAACCCGCCTCCAGGCCAGAGCCTTTCGAAAGGATTCTCGACCGCTGGCTGGTGCTGTCGGAGGCGTCCAACTCGATCAACCGCTGCATGGGCCTGCCCGATCTCTATCCCTTCGTCATCTCGGACGTGGCGGCGCAAAAACTTGCTTTTGTTCACGAGCTTTTGACCGACCTGCCGAAAACGACTGGAACAAATCGTGAGCCGGCCGAAGCCTTTTAGCCGGAACGCATGCGGCTTTGCTTCGTTTTCCGTGCCAAGGGACTGTGAAACGGAGAGAAGACCATGAAACGCATATTGTTTCCGGCGGTGGCCGGAGCGCTCATGGCGATGTCGGGCTCTGCCTTGGCCGACACCGCCGTCTCGGCCATCACTGATCTCAATGTACGCGCCGGCCCCGGCCCGCAATATCCGGTGATCGGCGTGCTTGCGGCCGGCCAGTCGGCGACGCTCGACGGCTGCATCGCCAACAGCAAATGGTGCACCATCGCCGAGGCCAACGGCCAGGGCTGGGTCTATTCCGACTATGTGACGGCCGATTTCGGCGGCAGCCGTGTGGTCCTGACACAGCGTCCGGCCAGCGCCGACATTGCCGTCGTGACGCCGCCCGCCGATAGCGTCGAGTATTCCGACAGCTATACCGGAGCAATCGTCGCCGGCGAGGCGATCGAGCCTATCCGGAGACCGCCGGCCGAGATCCGTACCTATGTACGTACGCATCGGCTCGATCCGGTCTATCTCGAGGGCGAGGTGGTGACGGGCGCGACGTTGCCTGACACCGTCGAGCTGCGCGAGATTCCGGACTATGATTACCGCTACGTCTATGTGAACGGCCAGCCGGCACTGGTCGATCCGGGCAGCCGGCGTATCGTGTACGTCGTGCGCTGACGATACAAACAGGGCGGTCGCCCTGTAATGGCGGCCGCTCGCACTCCCGACATTGCCACAAGCCGGCATTGCCGCTGCAATACCGGTTTCCACATTGGGGCCGATGTTCTAGACCTTGCGAGCCGAAGCACCAGCCAGCGAGCCCGCGTGACGATCGACCCAACCGCCTTCCAACAGTACCGGCACACCGCCAACAACAAGACCACTTTGCCGCGGCTTCTGCTTGGAGCGGTGGTCGTCATCCTGTTCTGGCTCGGAACCACTGCCGCCGTGCTGTTCGGCGGCACCTATGCCTTTGCCGTTTGGCAGGCATCGTCTGGCACCGCCCCGCCAGGTGGAGGAGCGGTGCAGGATTTCATGGCCTCTCCTGCGGGCATCCTCGCGGCGCTGGCTTCATTTGCCGGAATCTGGCTCGGCCTTTGGGCTGCCATGCGCTGGATCCATCGCGAGAAGCTGACAGCCCTGATTGGCGTCAGCCGGCGCATTTCTTGGTCGGGGTTCCTGAGAGGACTGACCGCGGTGCTGATCACCTCGCTGCTTTCCGAGATCCTGCTTTATGGTTTGCAGCCCGACATCGCGCGCGGCGCGATCGGCCTGTCCGCGTGGCTTTCGTTCCTGATCCCGATCGCCGCCCTGACCTTTCTGCAGACCTCGTCGGAGGAGATGCTGTTTCGCGGTTATCTGCTCAGGGGCCTGGCGAGCCGGTTCCGGAACCCTTTCATCTGGGCGCTGCTGCCGGGATTGCTGTTCACCTCCCTGCACTGGAGTCCAGGTTCGAGCGCTGCCATCAATGCCTGCGTGCTGGCCTCGATCGCCGCCTTTGCGCTGCTGCTGACGCTTCTGGTCTATGCAACCGGCAATCTCGGTGCCGGCTTTGGCGCCCATCTCGGCAACAATCTGACCGGCTTCCTGCTGATTTCGCACCAGCAAAGCTATAATTCCTTCGCCCTGTTCAACGCCAAGCCGCTCGAAGCCGCGGGCTGGACGACTTCAGACGCCGTCCTCATCGCTTCGATCGGCATCGTCAGCAGCCTGTTGACCGTTCTGCTGCTTTTACATCCGCGCTCACCGCTGAAGGTCGAGCCGGATATGGCGCGCGCCGGCAGCGTGCGCTGATGTGCATTGCCTGGTCGTCCTGAGCTATTTGACGCAAAGCTTGACCAAAGCTTGACTCTGCGGCCGATTTCCTGTCTACACGCCGCGAATTCCGCGACGAGTATTCCTCCGAGCAAACCGACCGGGACGCCGAAACCTCCTTGAGGTGAAGTGCTGTAAATCGATCCCGGAGGCCAACACCCGGCAGCGCTGTGCGCCCCCGGGTGCTTTTTGGCTTTGGGCTTTGCCCGGACCGGCTTTTGCTTGGACAGTTGGCGCGAACGCATTACCTCTCGGGCATCATCCGGGTGCCAGGGAAAAGGAAGAAGAATGTTTGAATCGCTACAGGAACGCACAAGAGGCGTGGAGGGCCTTCGGCCCGACAGGGGTCAAAATGAATCCAAGGCGCTGTCGCGCGGCGGGTTGACCAATGTTTGAGTCCCTGCAAGAGCGCCTTGGTTCGATCCTGAACGGCCTCACCGGCCGCGGCGCCTTGTCGGAGGCTGATGTCTCGGCGGCGTTGCGCGAGGTGCGCCGTGCGTTGCTCGAGGCCGACGTGGCGCTGGAAGTTGTGCGTTCCTTCACCGACAAGGTGCGCGAGAAGGCCGTCGGCGCCGCCGTGGTCAAGTCGATCAAGCCCGGCCAGATGGTCGTCAAGATCGTCCATGACGAGCTGGTCGAGATGCTCGGCGCCGAGGGCGTCGCCATCGACCTCAATGCACCGGCTCCGGTCGTCATCATGATGGTCGGCTTGCAGGGTTCCGGCAAGACGACGACCTCGGCCAAGATCGCCAGGCGCCTCGCCGACCGTCAAAACAAGAAAGTCTTGATGGCCTCGCTCGACACGCGGCGTCCCGCCGCGCAAGAGCAGCTCCGCCAGCTCGGCGAGCAGGTCAAGGTCGCCACATTGCCGATCGTCGCCGGCCAGACGCCGGTCGATATCGCCCGCCGCGCCGTGCAGGCGGCCAAGCTCGGCGGCCATGACGTCGTCATCCTCGATACCGCCGGCCGCACCCATATCGACGAGCCGTTGATGGTCGAGATGGCCGACATCAAGAAGATGTCGTCGCCGCACGAGATCCTGCTGGTCGCCGATTCGCTGACCGGCCAGGACGCCGTCAATCTGGCAAAAAGCTTCGACGAGCGCGTCGGCATCACCGGCCTCGTGCTGACCCGCATGGACGGCGACGGCCGCGGTGGTGCGGCGCTCTCGATGCGCGCCGTCACCGGCAAGCCGATCAAGCTGATCGGCACCGGCGAAAAAATGGACGCGCTGGAGGAATTCCACCCCAAGCGCATCGCCGACCGCATCCTCGGCATGGGCGACATCGTCAGCCTCGTCGAAAAGGCGGCCGAGAACATCGACGCCGAGCAGGCGGCGGCGATGGCCAGGAAGATGCAGTCGGGCAAGTTCGACCTGAACGACCTCGCCGGCCAGCTTCAGCAAATGTCGAAAATGGGTGGCATGGGCGGCATCATGGGCATGATGCCCGGCATGGGCAAGATGAAGGACCAGATGGCCGCCGCCGGTCTCGACGACAAGATGTTCGGCCGCCAGCTCGCCATCATCTCGTCGATGACCAAGACCGAGCGCGCCAACCCCGATATTCTGAAGCACTCGCGCAAGAAGCGCATCGCCGCCGGCTCGGGTACCGACGCGGCCGAAATCAACAAACTGTTAAAGATGCATCGCGGCATGGCCGACATGATGAAGGCGATGGGCGGCAAGGGCAAAGGCGGCGGCCTGATGCGCGGCATGATGGGCGGCCTCGCTTCCAAGATGGGGCTCGGCGGCATGATGCCTGGCGGCCCAGGCGGTCCCGGAGGCGGCATAATGGGCGGCGGCATGCCGGACCTCTCCAAGATGGACCCCAAGCAGCTCGAAGCCTTGCAGAAGCAGGCGCAGGCCGCCGGGCTCGGCGGCATGAAGGGCCTGCCCGGTGGTCTTCCCGGTGGCGGTGGCCTGCCTGGGCTGCCCGGCGGCATGAAACTTCCCGGCCTGCCGGGCGGTGGCGGGCTGCCAATGCTTGGCAAGAATGGCCTCGGCAAGAAGAAGTGAGGGCGCCATGAACGAAGAGAAGGACATGGCGGACGCGCGTGCGGCGCTGGCCAATTATCGCGCCTCGATCGACAATATTGACGCGGCGCTGATCCACATGCTGGCCGAGCGCTTCCGCTGCACCAAGGCAGTCGGCGTGCTGAAGGCGGAACATGGCCTGCCGCCTGCCGACCCGGCGCGCGAGCAGGAGCAGATCGCCCGTCTTCGCCAACTGGCGAAGGACGCCCATCTCGACCCGGATTTCGCGGAGAAATTCCTGAACTTCGTCGTCCGCGAAGTGATCCGCCATCACGAGCAGATCGCCGCATCCAACGGCGTGACGAAAACCGGCTGAGGACCAGCCACCAACCGATCAACCAGATCAGAGCTTTTAGGAGAAAAGAAATGCCACTGAAAATCCGATTGGCCCGTGCGGGCTCGAAGAAGCGTCCCTATTACCATGTCGTCGTCGCCGACGCGCGTTCGCCGCGCGACGGCCGTTTCATCGAGTCGCTCGGCTCGTGGAATCCGCTGCTGCCCAAGGACGGCGAACGCGTCAAGGTCGACGCCGAGCGCGTCAAGCATTGGCTGTCGCATGGCGCCCAGCCGACCGACCGCGTGCTGCGCTTCCTCGATGAAGCCGGCATCGCCAAGCGCGAAGCCCGCTCCAACCCGAAGAAGGCCGAGCCCGGCAAGAAGGCGCAGGAGCGCGCAGCCTTGCTGAAGAAGGCGCAGGAAGATGCCGCCGCGGCCGTTGTCGCCGCTGCAGCCGCGCCGGCCGAGGCGGAAGCCGCCAGTGCCGAATAAATCATCTCCACAACCACGAAACGGCGGGCCCTGCCCGCCGTTTTGCTATTACATCCATATGATGCGGCCCGATCAATAGCCTTCCGGGCAACTCGCAACGTAGACACGACCGTTACGATCGCGATAACGGCATTGGCCGCTTTCGCTGGCACGGCCGATCAGCGCACCGGCCAAAGCGCCGGCCGCACCGCCGATCACCGCGCCCTTGGTCGGGTTGCCGGCCACAGCAGCGCCGACCGCCGCACCGCCCAGGCCACCAACTGCCGCGCCTTGCTCAGTACGGGAGCAGGCACCGAGCGGCACCAGCAGGGCCATCAAGATCATCACCTTTTTCATTGTCGTTCCTCTCCAACAGGGTGCCGTCCTCGCCGCTGCACCCCCTAACTCGCAACCAGGCGATTTGATCCAAAGAAGAAGATCGGCTGCCGCCCGGCGGCGCTCAATTTGATCCAAAGAGTAGAAAGGCGGCGGCAGACCGCGCCCGCTCTGGCGGCCTGGCCACCATCGAGCGGCTTTCGATGTCGCGCTACTGGCTGAACGGGAATAACGCGCGCACCCTTGGATCGCGCAGATACAGGCCACCCCAGAGGACGGCGCCGAGATAGACGCCGAACAGTATGTGCGAGAACAAAGGGCTGCCGATACGCACATGCGTGGCGACGGCGCCGCCGAGATAAGCGGTGAGCAGGATGGCGCCGAGCACCGAGGTGCGCGGCAGCGCGTAAAGCGCTGTCGAGACCAGTCCAATGATGCCGAGCATGCGCGAGACATTGGCATCGGCCGGCCAGCCGAGCTGCACCATGGTCTGGGTGACGATTTCGAGCGGCGGTAGCTTGATGACGCCGTCGAAGATCATGAACAGCACGACTACGGCGCTGAGCACGCGGCCGGCCCACAAGGCACGCGATGAGACGGGTGCTGCCTGAGACATGGTCATTGATGTTCCCTCCGGTCGTTGTGAGCACTGGCTCTCCGCCAGCTCGAACCAAGGACGCGGCCCATGACGGCGATCCGACATGCCTCCAATTCTTTTCACTCCAGGGGCGAACCTTGGGTGTTTACGTTCAGTCAGCAACGAACCTGGCCAAGTCCACCTTGCGGGGTGAGGTGGAGGGCGTTATTGAAAATCCGTAGAGGTGTCTTCCGAGCGCGCGACGGCAGCAGCAGCCTGATCGCACAGCGAAAGCAACCGATGGCCGGAGAGACCGACCTGAAACAGTTGCTGGCGGCAATGACGCCGGAATTGCTTGCCGGCGTTCATGTCTTCACCACGTTGCCACCCCATGCGCCCGTTCCCGACAGGCTCCACCCGGTGATGCTATTTCGCGAGCGCGAGGGCACGACGCTGATCGTGCTTGAAGACCATGCCAAGGCCGCTGGACTGAAAACCGTGTTCCGCTGCCGGATGCTGACGCTGAACATCCATTCGTCGCTGGAAGCGGTCGGCTTCCTCGCCGCCATCACCGCGCGGCTGGCCACCGCCGGCATCGGCGTCAATCCGGTCTCGGCCTTCTACCACGATCACCTGTTCGTGCCCGCCGACCGGGCGGAGGAGGCGCTGGAGTTGCTGTTGGACCTAGCGGAGGAGAACCGGCTGTGACACCGGCGCCTTGCTGCCTATTTGAGACGCCTGCGCTGCCCCTCATACGCCTGCCGGAACCTTCTCCCCGTGAACGGCGAGAAGGGCGCAAACGGCCGAAGGCCGAGCCCGCGACTGCGGGCCGCCGGCCTTCCGGCGCCCCCGCGGAGGCCAGCCGCGCTAGCGGCGATACGGCCGTGAGCGAACTATGCCGCCTTCTTCTTCGGCTGGATCAGCCCGCGCTCGACCAGCAGTTCGGCGATCTGCACCGCATTGAGTGCCGCGCCCTTGCGCAGATTGTCGGAGACGATCCACATCGACAGGCCGTTGTCGATGGTCGAGTCCTCGCGGATACGCGAGATGAAGGTGGCGTCCTCGCCGGCCGATTCCAGCGGCGTGATGTAGCCGCCGTCCTCGCGCTTGTCGATGACCTGGCAGCCCGGCGCCTCGCGCAGGATCTCGCGCGCCTCATCGGCGGTGATCGGCTTCTCGAACTCGATGTTGACCGCTTCCGAATGGCCGATGAACACCGGCACGCGCACGCAGGTCGCCGTCAGCTTGATCTTCGGGTCGAGCATCTTCTTGGTCTCGGCCACCATCTTCCACTCTTCCTTGGTGAAGCCGTCGTCGAGGAAGACGTCGATATGCGGGATGACGTTGAAGGCGATACGCTTGGTGAACTTCTTGATGTCGACCTGGTCGGCGACGAACACCGCGCGCGTCTGCGTGAACAATTCGTCCATGCCTTCCTTGCCGGCGCCGGAGACCGACTGGTAGGTGGCGACGACGACGCGCTTGATGGTGGCCGCGTCATGCAGCGGCTTCAGCGCCACGACCAGCTGCGCCGTCGAGCAGTTCGGGTTGGCAATGATGTTCTTGCGCGTGAACAGCGAGATCGCATCCGGGTTCACTTCCGGAACGATCAGCGGCACGTCCTGGTCGTAGCGGAAGGCCGACGAATTGTCGATGACGACGCAGCCCTGCTTGCCGATCTTCGGCGACCATTCCTTGGAGACGTTGCCGCCGGCCGACATGATGCAGATGTCGGTGTCGGAAAAATCATATTGGTCGAGCGCCCTGACCTTCAGCGTGCGGTCGCCGAACGACACTTCCGTGCCCTGGCTGCGCCGCGAGGCCAGCGCCACCACCTCGCTCACCGGAAAGCCGCGTTCCTCCAGTATGTTGAGCATTTCCCGGCCCACATTGCCCGTGGCGCCGACGATCGCAACCTTGAAACTCATCGAAATCTCCTGTCCCTCTCCGCTCGGTTTCTGGAGAAAACCCGCCGGCCGATGCGGGTTTCAACCCCCGGGCCGGACCCGGGAGAGGGTGGTTAGGCCAAGGGAATCAGACCGTTTTGGTGGTCGTTTTGCCGGTTTTTTTGAGCAAGAACGTGATTTTGCTGGAACGAGGAGACGCAGCGACGCGCCCGGCCCAATGGTTCGCATTGGGGCCGGGGATGTCGAAGGCAGAAAGCGCCATCAAAAGGCCGCGCATCGAAAACTATCCCGTTCGGTGCCGGCTTTTACGCGGTTTACGTCTAGAGTCAATCGCAAGCAGGCCGACCCGCCCGCCCTGTACAATGACGGCGGCACCAAGTACGAACGAGCATCGTCTGGCTCGTGGCGCCCGTCTGTGGGCGCTTGCCGACATTTGACCCGTCGCCGGGTATTCAGAATCCGAATTTCGAAAGAGCAAGATGTCCAACTTCGAAGCTATTGTTCCCGCGCTGGCAAAGGCGCTGGAAAAACGCGGCTATGTCGAGCTGACGCCGGTGCAGAACGCCGTTCTCGAGCTTGGCCAGGCCGATGCGCTGGTTTCGGCCCAGACCGGCTCCGGCAAGACCGTCGCCTTTGGTCTGGCTTTGGCGCCGACCCTTCTCGATGGCGCGGAGCGCTTTTCCCACGCGGCGGCACCCCTGGCGCTGGCCGTGGCGCCGACGCGGGAGTTGGCCCTGCAGGTAACGCGCGAGCTGGAATGGCTCTACGAACTGACCGGCGCCACGGTGGCGTCCTGCGTCGGCGGCATGGACATGCGCACCGAACGGCGCGCACTGGAGCGCGGCGCCCATATCGTCGTGGGCACGCCCGGCCGCCTGCGCGATCACATCACCCGCAATTCGCTCGACATGTCGGCGCTCAAGGCAGTGGTGCTCGACGAGGCCGACGAGATGCTCGATCTCGGCTTTCGCGAGGATCTGGAATTCATCCTCGATGCCGCGCCCGCCGACCGCCGCACGCTGATGTTTTCCGCGACCGTGCCGCGCTCCATCGCCACGCTGGCCAAGGGCTACCAGCGCGATGCTGTGCGCATCTCGGCCTCCGGCGAGGAAAAGCAGCATCTCGACATCGAATACCGGGCGCTGAGCGTCGCCCAGGCGGACCGCGAAAACGCCATCATCAACGTGCTGCGCTATTACGAGGCCAAGAACGCGCTGGTGTTCTGCAACACGCGCGCCGCCGTCAACCATCTGACGGCACGCTTCAACAACCGCAACTTTTCCGTCGTGGCGCTGTCCGGCGAGCTTAGCCAGAACGAGCGCAGCCACGCGCTGCAGGCGATGCGCGACGGCCGCGCCAAGGTCTGCATCGCCACCGACGTCGCGGCACGCGGCATCGACCTGCCCAATCTCGAGCTGGTGATCCATGCCGACCTGCCGACCAACCCGGAAACGCTCCTGCACCGAAGCGGACGCACGGGTCGTGCGGGACGCAAGGGCGTCAGCGCGCTGATCGTGCCCAATAGTGCCCGCAGGCGCACCGAGCGGCTGCTGCAAAGTGCCGGCCTTGCGGCAACCTGGGCGAGCCCGCCGTCGGCCGACGACGTGATACGGCGCGACGATGAGCGCATTCTCGCTGATCCGGTCTTCAGCGAGCCTATGAAGGATGAGGAGCGCGGCTTCGTCGAGGCGCTTCTCGATCAGCACGGGCCCGAACGGGTTGCCGCCGCCTTCGTGCGGATGTGCCGCTCCAGCCACTCGGCGCCGGAAGATCTTCTCGACGTGGCACCGTTCACGCCGTCGGGCGAAAAATTTGCGCGCCGGGATGAGGCACCGAGCCGCCGCGACGATTTCGGCGACAGCGTCTGGTTCTCGCTGTCGGTCGGACGCCGGCAGAATGCCGAGCCACGCTGGCTGATCCCGATGCTGTGCCGGACAGGCGGCATTTCTAAGCGCGAGATCGGCGCCATCAAGATGCAGCCGGAGGAAACCTTCGTGCAGATCGCGGCGGACTGGGCCGAGCGTTTCCTCGCTGCGATCGGCCCCGACCGCAAGCTGCAGGGCAACATTGCGGTCAAGCGGCTGGATGGCACGCCGGATTTGTCGCGGGCCGGCTACCAGGAACCACGACCCGACAAGAAGCCGCACCGCGGCAAGCGCACCTTCGATCAGAACACGCCCAAATTCGAGAAGCGCGCACCGGCCGACCAGCGCCCGGCATTCGAGGCGAAGCCCTGGGCCGGGAAACCGGCCAAGGCGAAGTTCGAAGGCGGACCTGCGAAACACAAGAAATCGAAGAAACGGCCGGGGTAAATAGCCAGCACTCTCCATTTCCGCACGCCCCTTGCGGTCTGCCGGAACTTTGCACAGTCTGGGGCGGGGAAATGGGGGTGGGCAGGACATGCGCGGCGAAGTTCTTCATTACGACGAAGACCAGGGTTTCGGCTTCATCACCGGAGCCGACGGCAACCGCTACACTTTGGCGCGCGAAGATTTGCGCCGCGAAGCATCGGTTGCCGGAGGTACGACCGTCGAATTCCAGCCGGCTGGCGGACGGGCACGCGATGTTTTTTCGATCCGCGCCCAACCTGCCAGTGCGCCCGCCGACGCCTCCACTGCAACCGCCGCCCCAACTCAGGCCGGCAATGCGCCCGCGGCACGTCAGCCGCAACATTTCGGCCGTTCCGCTGAACAAAGTCCGGCCGAATCGGCTGGCCTGTGGAGCTACTTCTGGTGGGGTCTGACCGAGAATTACTTCAACTTCGCCGGCCGTGCCCGCCGCAAGGAGTATTGGGGCTATTGTCTGTTCTGGACGATCGCGCTGATCGTGATCATAGGACTCGGCGTCTTTATCGACGACGCCATGGGCAATCTCGACAACAGTGAATTGCCGGCAGTGACGGTCGGCCTTTCCGGTCTCTTCCTGCTGGCGACAGCCCTGCCGTGGTTCGGGCTCAACGTGCGTCGCCTGCACGATACCGGCCTGACCGGCTGGCTCTTCCTGCTTTTCCTGATCCCGACCTTCGGCACCGTGATCATCCTGATCTTTGCGCTGATCCCGACGCAGCCGCGCGAAAACCAGTGGGGTCCGGTGCCGGAGGGGATCAAGACCGCATAACCTCACCTGAGTTGGTTCTGCTAAAGCTGCTTGTGTTCGCTCAAGGCGATGCGTTCGATGATCTTGAAGTCCTTCGCGGAATGACCACGAAGGGTCTTCTTGTGGGTCTGGATCGTTTCCGTCCCGACAACCTCGAATGTGGACCCTTCATAGGCGATTTCGCAGTCGACCACCCTATCCGGCCAAAGCCAGATCAAGAGACACAACTCGTATTTGATCGGGAATGACTTCTAGCAGGTAGAAATCGCTCTTTTCGACCTGATATCGGTCGCAGATGAACTGCAGCAATGGCGCGAGGTGTTGATCGCCGCGAAACTCAGCCTGGCGTTGGTGCTCGCCGAGAAGATCTCTTTCAATGGCGCGCTGCACCTCACCCATACACCTGTCACCCCAAAAATTTGGCGATGATCGCGTCGCCCATCTCAGCGGTGCCGACCTCGGTCATCCCCGGTGAATGAATATCCCTGGTGCGCAAGCCCTGATCGAGCACGGCGGCGATCGCGCCTTCCAGCCGGTCGGCCTCTTCAACCATGCCGAAGGAATAGCGCATGCACATGGCGAAGGAGGCGATCATGGCGATCGGATTGGCGATGCCCTTGCCAGCGATGTCGGGCGCCGAGCCGTGCACCGGCTCGTAGAGCGCCTTGCGCTTTTTTGTCTTCGCATCCGGCGCGCCGAGCGAGGCCGACGGCAGCATGCCGATCGAGCCGGTCAGCATGGCGGCGATGTCGGACAGCATGTCGCCGAACAGATTGTCGGTGACGATGACGTCGAACTGCTTCGGCCAGCGCACCAGCTGCATGCCGCCAGCATCGGCCAACATGTGATCGAGCTTGACGTCGGCATACTTGGCCTTGTGCGTCTGGGTGACGACCTCGTTCCACAGCACGCCCGACTTCATCACATTGCGCTTTTCCATCGAGGTGACGTGATTCTTGCGCGTGCGCGCCAATTCGAAGGCAACGCCCGAAATGCGCTCGATCTCGAACGTATCGTATATTTGGGTGTCGATGCCGCGCTTCTGGCCGTTGCCGAGGTCGATGATCTGCTTAGGCTCGCCGAAATAGACGCCGCCGGTGAGCTCGCGCACGATCAGGATATCGAGCCCCTCGACCACCTCCTGCTTCAGCGAGGAGGACGCCGCCAGCGCCGGATAGCAGATTGCCGGCCTGAGATTGGCAAACAGCTCCATGTCCTTGCGCAGCCGCAGCAGACCCGCCTCCGGGCGCACCTCGTAAGGCACCGCATCCCATTTCGGTCCGCCGACGGCGCCGAACAGCACCGCGTCCGACGCCATTGCCTTGGCCATGTCGGCATCGGAAATCGCCGCGCCATGCGCGTCGTAGGCGCAGCCGCCGACAAGGCCCTCATCGGTGACGAAATCGCTGCCGAGCCTGTCGTTCATGGCGGAAATCAGCTTCTTCACCTCGGCCATCGCCTCGGGGCCGATGCCGTCGCCGGCAAGCAGGAGAAGATTTTTCGAAGCCATGGGGAACCGTCCTGATTGTGTCGTGAGCCGCGGCCTTGCTAAACGCCAAGCGGCCGGCGCGCAAGCCTGCGGTTCAGAGCATCGGACCCAAAAGTGGAAACCGGTTTTGGGAAAATCCGATGCTCAAGACAAAATGCCTAGAGATGCGAAAGGATATTGACCAGCCTGCCGAACGGGTCGCGTACGAAGAAGCGCCGCACGCCCCAGGGTTCGTCCGCCGGACCGTATTCGATGGCAAAGCCGGCCGTCCTCATGCTTTCAAGCGCGGCATCGACGTCGTCGACTTCGATAGAGATGTCCGGCACCGGCGTTCCTGATCCCCCTTCGGCCATGAAACTGACCTGCACGGACATCGTCTCTTGCGAGCCGTAGGTAGCGATCCAGCCCATATCCATCTTGAGATCGAGGCCGAGCACATCCTGATAGAAGGGTTTTGCCGCCGCGATATCCTGCGTGTCTATGTTTGCAACGATGCGCCTGACCTTCACCATGGGCCGATCCTCGTGCTAACCGTGTCGTTGTCGCAACCGTGACAGGCATCAGGCTGTGCGCCGCAGCGCCGTCACCTCGATCTCGATCTTCATCTCCGGCTTGTTGACCTGGCACACGATCATCGTTGCCGCCGGCCTGATCTCGCCAAAGGCCTCGCCGAGGATCGGGAACACCACATCCACGAAAGCCGCATCGGTGATATAGTAATGCGCCCGCACCACATCGGCCGTCTCGAAGCCGCCGTCCCCGAGCGCCTTGGCGATCGTCGTCAGGCAATTGCGCGTTTGTGCCTCCACGGTCTCCGGCATCGACATGGTCGCATAATCGTAGCCGGTCGTTCCGGACACGAAACACCAGTCGCCCTGCACCACGGCGCGCGAATAGCCGGCGGTCTTCTCGAAGGGCGAACCGGTGGAGATCAGTTTTCGCATGGTGTCCTCCTTTTTTGCAGCGTAGGCGGTTTGGCGAAAGCGGCGGTGACGGCCGATCTCCCCCCAAGTGGGGGAGATGTCCGGCAGGACAGAGGGGCGCGCGAAGGATCGCGGCAGAACGATTTCTAATTCGGCGACCCCAGCGCCTTGTCCAGCGCTTCCTTGACGTCGGCCGGCCATGTACTCACCGCCGGCCACGCGTCCGGCTCGGGCTTGTCGCCGCGGCGGGCGAAATACAGCTTGTGCTTGACCGGGTCGACCGCCATGAAGCCGTCATTGCCACCGCAATCATGCGGCACGCAGCCGCTGGCAAAGAAGGCACCCGACGCGGTTTTTTCCGTGCCGCCGCCGACCAGCAGGCTGGTCGCCATGTCGGGCATGTCCTTGCCGAGCAGCGTCTCGGCTAGCCTGTAGACGGCCTCGTTGTGAAAGGCATCAATGATGTTGTCGTATTTCGACGGATCGATGTCTTTCCAGTCGGTGCCCGGCTCCGGCATGTAGGTCAGATTGCCGGACGTCGTCAGTCCGTCCGTCGGCGACCATTGCAGCGCCGGCTTGGAATCGCCCGGCAGCAGATAGGGTACGAAATAGACGGCGCTGTCGGAGATCGCGGCCGGCGGCGCGCCGCATTCATCCTGCTCGACCGTGGTCGTCTGGATCGCACCGCCCTCCAGCTTCCACACGATCACCTTGGCCGGGCCGCACTGGTTACCGCCGTCGCCGACATCGACCAGCGCCACCTTGACGCCGCCGACCTCGACGATCTTGTCGAAGAAGACGTCGTAATTGCGCGCCAGTTCCTTGCCGTCGAAGGCGAGTACCCGTTCCCCGTATTCTTCCTCCTGGGTGATGGTCAGCTGGCCGCCCTCGAACGGGATCGGCGCCTGCTTGTCATCGTCGGCGGCGGCTGTGTCGCTGGCGCCTTGATCTGCCGCTGGCGCTTCCGTGGCGGGCGTCTGCGTCTGGGCATAGACGCTCGCCGGGGGCAGCAGCATCAGCGGCAGTCCGCAGGCAGCGGCAACAAGCAAGCGTGTCATCACATCCCTCCCCGGACACTTGGCGTAGAGGCTGACCGTCGGCGCGGCTTTAGAGCCTATGCCCAGGGCCGCAGCTCGGCGTTCTTCTTCTCGAACGAAGCGATGGCGCCGGCCTTCTCCATGGTCAGGCCGATATCGTCGAGGCCGTTCAAGAGGCAGTGGCGCTTGAATTCGTCGAGGTCGAACTTGACCACGCCGCCGTCCGGCCCGCGGATTTCCTTGGCTTCGAGATCGACCGACAGCGTCGCGTTGGAACCGCGCGAGGCATCGTCCATCAGCTTCTCCAGGTTTTCCGGGCTGACGGTGATCGGCAAGATGCCGTTCTTGAAGCAGTTATTGTAGAAAATGTCGGCGAACGAGGTCGAGATGACGCAGCGGATGCCGAAATCGAGCAGCGCCCACGGCGCATGTTCCCGGCTCGAGCCGCAGCCGAAATTGTCGCCGGCGACCAGGATCTGCGCCTTGCGGTAGGCCCGCTTGTTGAGCACGAAGTCCGGGTTTTCCGAGCCGTCGTCCTTGTAACGCATTTCGGCGAACAGGCCGGTGCCGAGCCCGGTGCGCTTGATCGTCTTGAGATAATCCTTGGGGATGATCATGTCGGTGTCGACATTGACGATCGGCATCGGCGCGGCGACACCGGTGAGCTTGGTGAATTTTTCCATGGTTCTTGCCCGTCTTCTTCTCGTTGCGGGGAATTGCTGGCGCTCGGTTTACACAATGCCGCGGGCAAATAAAAGACGGCTGTTTTTGGACTTCCGTCGTCGATCGAAACACAAAATCGGTACAAAACAGCTTCAAAACCACCGGCCCATGGTGCACTTTTGTCGACATGACAACGCGATCCACGATCCTTTACGCCAGCGAACCGGGCCTCGGCATCGCCGAGTTCCGCCGCGTTCTGGTGGAATCCGGCCTCGGCGAGACACGGCCCGTCGATGATCATGCCCGTTTGAAGGCGATGCTCACGAGTGCCGACCTGGTGCTCACCGCGCGCATCGATGCACCGGGCAAGCCGCTGGTTGGTGTCGCTCGCGGCATCACCGACTTTTCCTGGGTCTGCTATATCTCCGAGCTCGCTGTTTCTGCATCGGCGCAAGGGCTGGGTATCGGCAAGGGTCTGATGGATGAGGCACGCCGGCAACTCGGACCTTCCGTTGCCATCAGCCTGATCTCCATACCCGACGCCGTCGGCTTCTATGAGCGTATCGGCATGGAGCGCATGCCCAACGCATTCTGGTTCGGCCGCAAGCGCTGAAATCCACTCCCAGCGACCTCAACCCGCGCATTCTTGGCTACGGTTCTGCCTCTTGACATGCAACCAAATGGTTGCATATTAGAGTCATGAGCATGGATGCCGTCTTTCGCGCCTTGGCCGACCCGACACGCCGGCGATTGCTGGACAGCCTTCATGCCAGGAACGGGCAGACGCTGAACGCGCTGTGCGGTGAGATGGACATGACGCGCCAGGCGGTGACCAAGCATCTGGCGATCCTGGAAGAAGCGAACCTCGTCGCCACCATCCGCAAGGGACGCGAGAAGCAACATTATCTGAATCCCATTCCCATCAACGAGATCGCCGAACGCTGGATCGGCAAATTCGAGCGGGGGCGACTGGGCGCCCTCGGCGATTTGAAGAAACGCCTCGAAAGGGAAGACTGATGAGCAACATTTTCGTTTATGTCACCTACATCCGCACTTCGCCCGAAAAACTCTGGCAAGCACTGACCGAGCCGGAGTTCCAGCGGCAATATTTCCTCGGCGCTCAGATGCTAAGCGACTGGAAACAAGGTTCGGCGTGGAAGATGGTTTACACCGACGGCCGCGTCACCGACAGCGGCGAGGTCCTCGAGATCGATCCACCCAAGCGCATCGTGCTCAAATGGCGCAACGAGTTCATGCCCGAGGTCAAGGCGGACGGCTACACACGCTGCACCTTCGCCCTCGAGCAGGAGGGCGAGATGATGAAGCTCGCCATCACACACGAAGCCGATGGACCGCACAAGCTGCTTGGCCATGTGGCGAACGGCTGGCCGCTCATCCTGTCCAGCCTGAAGAGCCTGCTCGAAACCGGCAAAGGCCTGTCGCGCCCAGCGTCGAAGGCTTGAGGTTGTTTCGATAGCGAAACGTTTTCTGGAGGCAGGGCGATGTACAGTTCCGCGGTGCACAGCATGACCAATGGCGAGACCGTTATGGCGAGCGCCGATGTTCGCGCGCCGCCCGAGCGGATCTTTGACGCCCTCGTTACACGCGAGGTCGAGCGCTGGTGGGGGTCCGCCAGGACCTACAGGATGACCGGATGGGCGGCCGACCTCCGCGTCGGCGGCCGCTGGAGCGTCACCGTCGAGACGGCGGCCGGCAGACACCTGCCCGCCAGCGGCGAATTCCTGGAGATCGAAGAGCCGCGCCGGATCGTGCAGACGCGGAGATACGACTGGGACCATCCGACGCTTGGCCGCCGCGAAACCAAAGTCGCCTGGCTGCTGGAGCCGATCGCCGGCGGCACACGCGTCACCATCTGCCATGGCGGCTTCGCCGGCATCGCTGCTGCCGCAACGAAGCATGCCGAAGGCTGGGCCCGGGTGCTGGGCTGGCTTCAGGCGTATCTTGGTACGGGCGGCTTGGCGGCGGCTTAATCCACCAAGCAACGGTAGCATCCCTTCGCGCCAGCGTTAAATTACATTCAATTCCCGAAACGGCCGCCCGTCGGCAATCCGGCTGTACCCGAACGCCGAGCAATCCACCGTGCGATAGCCGCCATGTACTATCAGTTCGGCCAGCGCCTTGCCGACCGCCGGAGCTTGCTGCAAGCCGTGACCGGAAAACCCGTTGGCGAAGAGGAAATTGCCGACCTCCGGGTGCGGGCCGATCACCGCGTTCTGGTCGAGCGTATTGTAGTCGTAATGGCCGACCCAGGCGCGCGTCGGCTTGATCGCCTCGAAGGCCGGAATGCGGGTCGCCAGCACTGGCCAGATCACCTCTTCGAACAGCGGCCAGTCGGGGTCGAAGTCGGCGGGGTCGGCCGGTCCTTCGCCCTCTTCCGGCTCGGCGCCGCCGGTGATGTAGACCGAGCCCTCCGGCCGGACATAGATGCCGCTCGGGTCGACCAGCAGCGGCATGTCGTCATATTTTTCGCGCGCCTCGAAGACGAAGACATTGCGCTTGCGCGGCTCCACCGGCAGCGCCAGCCCGGCCATTGCTGCCACCTTGCCGGCATTCGGCCCGGCGGCGTTAACGACGGTGCCGGCCTCGAGCCGCTCGCCATTGTCGAGGGTCACACCGGCGACGCGCTTCCCCTGCCGCTCGATACCGGTCACCGACGCTGTGATGAAATCAATGTTCTTGCTTCGCAGTGCCTTGCGGAACAGCATCAGCATCGCGTGCGCGTCGAACCAGCCTTCGCCGCTGCGGCCATAGGCGCCGGCGGAAATGCCCTCGACCGACAGCCACGGAAAGCGGCGGACGAGCGCCTCGGCATCCTCGAGCACGATGTCGGCGCCCTCGGCCATCTGCGCTTCGTGGTTGGCCCGCAGGATCGGCAGCCCGTTCTCGCCGGCAAGGATGAGATAACCGCCTTCGCGAAAGCCGATATCGGCGTCCGCGCCAAACTCTTCCCTGAGCCGCCGGAACAGTTTCAGCGTGAATTGCGACAGCCGGATGTTTTCCGGGATCGAGAACTGCTGGCGGATTGAGGCGCAGGACAGCGTGGTCGCGGCGCGGGAAAATTGCGGGTCGCGCTCGACAAGCGCGATCGAGCCCGAAAACCCTTCCTCGCGCAGATAATAGGCGACCGAGGAGCCGACGATGGCTCCGCCGATGATGACGATG
Organism: Mesorhizobium sp. M0854; assembly: GCF_040319815.1. Lineage (NCBI taxonomy): Bacteria > Pseudomonadati > Pseudomonadota > Alphaproteobacteria > Hyphomicrobiales > Phyllobacteriaceae > Mesorhizobium > Mesorhizobium sp. M0854. Next base: position 207,021 of record NZ_JAMYOL010000004.1, on the reverse strand, counting down.
TCGTAATGCACCTTTTGGCCCTTCCGATCTGAACCGCCGCGTCACGCCGCCGGCAGGATGATCTCGAAGCGCGTGCCGCTCGCCGAGTCAACCAGCCGGATCGTGCCATCATGCGCTTTCAGGAGGGCCAGCACGATGCCGAGGCCCATGCCGGTGCCGCCGGAATCGCGGCGCGTGGTGAAGAACGGCTCGAAGATGCGGCCTCGGTTGCTGGGCGAAATGCCGGCGCCGTCGTCGTCCACCACAATGGTGGCCTTGCCGTCCGCGCTTGCGGCCGTGATCGAAACCAGCGTTGCGCCGTGCCGCGCCGAATTGTCGATGAGATTGGCCAGCACGATCGCCGCGTTTTCGGCCGATATGCGCAGACCGATCTGGGCGCCCGCCTCGAGGCGCAGCGCCAGCCTGTGGTCGGCCGGCAGCAGCGCCAGTGCAGCAGTGAGCGACGTGTTTTCGCCGCTCGGTTCGAGATTTTCGGCGCGCGCCAGGTCGAGCAGGCGGCGCACCAGAAGGTTGAGCCGGCCGGCATCGGTGACGATATTGTCCGAAAAACGCCGCCGCTCGGCCTCGTCCATCGCGCTGCCCGAATCGCGCAGCAGTTCGGCGGCCCCCTGGATCGCCGTCAGCGGCGATTTGAGCTCGTGCGAGACGTGGGTGGCAAAGGTCTGGATGCCGTCGGAGCGTGCGTGCAGCTTTTCGGCCATGTCGAGGAAAGCAGCAGAGAGTTCACCCATTTCGCGCGTGCCGTGGTGATCGAGCGGCCTGATCGCCGCGCGGTCGCCGGCGGCGATGCGTTTCGTGCGTTCCATCAGCGCATAGATCGGACGGCTGACGGCGCGCAGGAAGACCAGCCCGATCAGCAGCGCGCCGCCGAGGATGGCGATTGCCGCCAGCGCCACCTTGCCGCGCTCGCCATAGAGATGCTTGACGATGTTGTTCGGCGTCCGCGACAGATAGACGACGCCGGCGATCTTGCCGGAGACCGCAACCGGCATGGCGACAAAGACGCGAACCTTGGTGCCGCGGCTGACCGAATAGAGCGGCGGCGACGGCTGGTCGGGAACCCGCAGCCTGAGCGCGCTGGCGTAGCGGCCGGCAAGCGCTGCGCGAATCTCTTCGACAGCCGCGAGCGACAGGCCGGCCTCCTCACGGCCGGCGATGACCACGCCTCTGGGATCGAGCAGCCGGAAGCCGGCGAGCGTGGTCTTCTGCGTCTCGGCAAGAATGCCCGACAGGCGTGCGCCGATTGAAGCGAACGCGGGATCGGCGCTGGCCGCGGTGGCCGCGGGCCGGGTCGGCAGGATCCCGTCGGACGCAAGATCGAGGCCCGGTTCGATCGGCTGGTAGGGAGAGGCCCGATCGCTGGTGTTGGGTGAAGGCACGGGTGCGCCTAGCTTTTCCGGGGCAATGCCGGCCTCGCGAACCTCTTGCGCATAGATCGCGCCAAGGGCGGCGCCTTGGGCGATCAGCTCGGCCTCGGTTTGCCGGATCAGCTGGTTCTCGTAGAGCCGGAAGAAAAACAGGCCGGCCAGCGGCAGCGCCATCACCATGATCAGGATGGCGATGACGACCGTGGCGAGGCGAGGCCGCCATTTGCTGCCAATCAGTTCTTGGGCGCTCACGCGCCGCATCCGCCCAGCCGAAAACCGACGCCGTGCACGGTCTCGATCGCATCGACGCAGCCGACGGCCGCCAGCTTGGCGCGGATATTGCGGATGTGGCTGTCGACGGTGCGGTCTGCGACATGGATATTGGCCGCATAGGCGTTGGCCATCACCATGTCGCGGCCAAGCACATGCGCCGGCCGCGCCAAAAAGCCTTTCAGGATCGCGAATTCGATCGACGTCAGCGCCAGCGGCTTGCCGTCGAAGCTGGCTGTATGGCTTGCCGGAACCAGCAACAGTCTGCCATGCGAGAATTGCCGGTCGTCGGCTGGTTCCGGCGTGGGCCGCGCGCGGCGCAGAATGACGTTGACGCGGGCGACCAGCTCGCGCGGGCTGAACGGCTTGATGACATAATCATCGCCGCCCATCTCCAGCCCGAGCACGCGGTCGATCTCTTCATCCCGCGCGGACAGGAACAGCACCGGCAGGTCGGATGTGTGGCGCAGCCGCCGGCACACTTCCAGCCCGTCCATTTCCGGCATGCCGATGTCGAGCACGACGAGATCGGGCGCATGGCGCTCTATCGCCTGCAAGGCAGCCGCGCCGTCCGGCACCGCCAGCGTTTTCATGCCGGCCTTTTCCAGCGCGAAGCAGATGATTTCGCGAATGTGCGGGTCGTCGTCGGCGACCAGTATGTGGTGCGGCATCAAATCAGCGGCCCGGCATGAAGGGTTCGGACATCGGAGGAACCACGAACGGGCCACGCCTGTCGAGGGCGCGGTTGAGCCGCCAGTCACGAAAGCTCCAGCCCCGCCAGTTCTCCTGGCCGGCGCGGAAGCGTGCTTCGTCCTGTGCATACCAGCCGGCGAGTTCGCGGATGGAGGCATCCTCCGCGGAAACCGTCCTGCTCTGGTGCTGGACGAAGCGATCGAGCGCCGGCAAGGCGCCGGGCCCGAGCGAGCGCAAGTACCAGACGTCGAGCTGGGTGCCTTGGCCGGTCATTTCGAAGCAATGGTCGACATTGTAGTTGGCGATCAGCGCGGCAAAGTTGATGAACGAGCAAGCATAGAGCGTCGCCGATAGCGTCAGAAGATTGGCGGCAAGCAGCCATTCGTTGGACTTTTCGCGCGCGATGCGGGCCATGATCAGGACAAGGCCCGCCGCCACCAGCCCCATCCAGACGAACGCAGCGACACGCCAATAGGTCAGCGCATAGATACCGATATAGAGATCGAGCCGCAGGATCGACGAGATCACCAGGAGGATGTTCTGCGCCACCCAGGCATAAACCAGCCGGCGGATGAGCGGATCGCCGGAGGTCGCGCTTCCCGGCCGCAGCGCCGCCAGCACGAAGCCGGCGGCCAGCAGCGCCGTGACGATCAGCGGATAGGCGCCGCGATGCGCGTAGGCGGCATAGGTCAGCCCGTCGGGAAGCGCGATGCCGCCCCACAGATAGGTGGCGTCGAGTGCGCTCTGCACCGCGAACAGGATGTTGAAGACGACGAGCGCGCGGAGGATAGCGGCCTTGCCGAAGACGATGTCTTCGATCGTGGGACTTATGGCTGGCCTCGTCGGTGTGCTGGCAGGCGTTCCCAACCGGGGAATATGCCGGAGAAGCCGCGGCAGGCGCGGCCGCAGAAAGGCCCATACGCCGGCGAGCGCGAATAGCCAGAAGGCAAGACGCGGCAACTGCATGAGGTTGAGCAGGGCGAAGAGATCAATCAGCGAAAACCAGTATTCGATGACCGGATTGGCGGCGCCGAACAGCGCGAGGAACACTGCGCCGAGGCCCAGCGGCATGACCCAGACGGCGATCGCCGCAAGGCGCACGCGCCGCCGGCCAAGCCGCCGCGCCGCCGTGCGCCAGCGGAAGAAATCAAGAACGAGCCGAAATGGCGTTGCAACCAGGAACAGCGAGAGTTGGCCGGCAATACGGGCAAGGCCGCGCCGCAACCGTCCGGCCAGTGAAAGCGCGAAGATGGCCAGCCCCGCCAGCGCGATCGAGACGGACAGTGCGCTGACATTTTCCACAAGCGGCAGCAGCGCCATGAGCAGCGCAACCGGCTTGAACCAGAATTTGCCATCGTTGAAGGAGCCGAGAGGATGGAGAGCCATGCTCGCCGCGGCAATCGCAACGCCGAACAGGAAAAGCGTGATGCCCGCCGGTTGGCCATAGAAGAAAAAATCGGCCAGCGCGACGAGCAGGACGGCAACGCCGAAGCGGTTGCAATAGCTCGGCGCCGCCGGGAGGAATACTATCATGATCGGGCTTTCTCGGCGGCTTTGATGCGGCCGGTGGACGGGGATTTCCGGACGAAAGGAAGGAGGTTTACCGAAGTCCGGGGCGGATCGACGAGCCACCAGCTTTCGCGGCGAAGCCGGTACGGCAGGGACCAACGGGAGTTCGTTTGCTCTTGCATGCCGCGCTTGTCGCATCCGGTCGGGTGGCAAGCGGGGCGGAGACGAGGAGATTTTCCGAAATTGCGTGCAGTTTTTATGCACGGCTTGCCTCGGCCGGCTGCAGACGGCATAGATCGGAGATGACCACCGAAAGCTACCGCCCGCGCCGCTCGGTGCTTTACATCCCGGCTTCGAACGACAAGGCGCTGGCCAAGATCCAATCGCTGGCCTGCGATACCGTCGTCATCGATCTCGAGGACGCCGTCGCCCCGGCCGACAAGCCTTCCGCGCGCGAAAAGCTGGCGGCGATTTTCGCCGGCCGTTCCAACCGGCGCTGCGAGATGGTGGTGCGCATCAATGCGCTGTCGAGCGAATGGGGCGGCGCCGACCTGCTGGCCGCGGCAAAATGCACGCCCGACGCCATCCTGCTGCCCAAGGTCGACACGCCGCGCGACATTCTCGAGGCCGGCGACGTGCTCGACGACAATTTTATCGCCGACGAAGTCAAGCTATGGGCGATGATCGAGACGCCCAAGGCGCTGCTCAACATTGGGCCGATTGCCGAGCTCGGCCGCGATCCGGCCTCTCGACTGGCTTGTTTCGCTGCCGGAACGAATGACCTGGTCAAGGACACCGGAATTCTCGCCACGCCCGACCGGCGCTATCTCGTTCCATGGCTGATGCAAATGGTGCTCGCGGCGCGTGCCGGCGGCCTCGACCTGCTCGATGGCGTCTTCAATGATTTTCGCGATATGGACGGGTTTGCGCGCGAGTGCACGGAAGCGGCCGCCATGGGTTTTGACGGCAAGTCGCTGATCCATCCGGCTCAGATCGAAGCCGCGAACCGCGCCTTTGCACCGTCGCCCGAAGCAATGGCCGAGGCGCGCGCGGTCAAGGATGCCTTCGCGCTCGCCGAAAATACCGGTAGGGCGGTAGTTGCGCTGAACGGCAAGATGGTCGAGCGACTGCATCTGGCGCAGGCCGAAAAACTGCTGGCGAAGGCCGCCGCTGTTCGCGCATGACTAACGTAACTGACGACGGGATTGAAGAATGAAACTCTACCGCTTTCTGTCCGGCCCGGACGATGCCAGCTTCTGCCACAAGGTGACGGCGGCGTTGAACAAGGGCTGGCACCTGTTCGGCTCGCCGACCTATGCCTATGACCAGGAAGCCAAGACCATGCGCTGCGGCCAGGCCGTGGTGAAGGACATCGAGGGCCAGGAATACGGCCCCGACACCAAGCTCAGCGACTGGTAGGGAGGTTCGCTGAAGCGCTCGTCCTTCGTCATCCTAGGGCGTAGCAGTCGCGAAGCGACGTCGCGGAGTACCCTAGGACCCATGCCGTTACCTCTGCCGAAGGGCACGGCGGATCAGGATTAGTGTGAGCTACCACCGATCGGGATAGCCCGTTACCCAGAACGGGATGATGAGCGGTCGGTTCTGCGCCGCCGGCGCACTGCATCACTATCACGGCATGGATCCTGGGGTCTGCGCCGCGTCGCTTCGCTCCTTGCTCCGCCCCAGGATGACGAGGAGCGGGGTCGCTCACTCTGCTGCTTCCTCGATCTTCTCCATGTCGTCGTCCGACAGGCCGAAATGGTGGCCGATCTCGTGGATCAGCACGTGGGTGACGATGTCGCCCAGCGTTTCCTCGTTCTCGGCCCAGTAGTCGAGGATGGCGCGACGATAGAGGGTGATGCGGTTCGGCCCCTCGCCGGTCTGCGGATTCCAGCGCTCGGCGATGCCGCGCCCCTCGAACAGGCCGAGCAGGTCGAAGGGCGTTTCCAGCGAAAGGTCGTCCATGATCTCGTCGGTCGGGAATTCGGCGATCTGAATGACGATCTCGCCGGTCAACTTGCGAAAGTCCTCCGGCAGATGGGCATAGGCCTCCAGCGCCAGGAGCTCGATTTCCTCCATCGTTGGCGAAAGCTGGTCGTGCCAGATGCGTGTTTGGTAGATGCGAGCCATGCTTTGTCCTTTGATCCCGGCATATAGGCTTTCAGGCCGGACTCGGCAAATGGTCGGGCTGGAGTGCCCGTGCCATGCCCCCACTACAGGAATAAATTCCCCATGACTCCGCTTGACTCTTCGGGCGACCTCTGGAATCCTAGAGAACATAACAGGAACAAGTGTGAGTGGAAGCTGACCGTCATGGCGACAAGCGCCGTGGCGCGGGAGACTGTTTTTGCCCTGCGCCGCCAGATCGCGAAGATCGAAGGGACCTTGCCCGAGCGCCTGGAGGCGCCGGCCAGTTCGTCGTTTGACGCGGATGTCCCTCGTCAGAGTCTGACACCCTCTCGGCATCCGACACCCGCTCGGAATCTGACCATTGTCCGGCGCGGCCTTGCCGTGGCGCCGCCCGATGCGTTTTTGCGCACCGGCGCCGAGCGCCTCGATGCCGCGCTGAGCGGCGGCCTGCCGAAGGCGGCGGTGAGCGAGTTTCATGGCGCCGCGACCCGCGATGCCGGGGCCGTTGCCGGTTTTGCCTTGTCGCTCGTCAGCCTGATCCTCAGCCAGGGGCCGCGATTGCCGGTGCTTTGGATCGGCACATCCGAGGTTTTCCGCGAGGCCGGCTTTCCCTATGCCAGGGGGCTTCACGCCTTCTTCGGCATCGAGCCGGAGCAATTGCTGTTTTCCGAGGCGCCAAGGCTGCTCGATGCGCTGTGGATCGCCGAGGAGGCTGCCCGGATGACGGCGCTGGCCGCCGTCATCCTCGAAATCCGCGGCAGCCCGCAGCGGCTTGACCTCACCGCGACGCGGCGGCTGCACGCCCGCGCGCAGAGTGCAGGCCGGCCGCTGTTCCTGCTGCGCCAGGCCGGCGAGCCCGAACCGACGGCAGCGCCCGTCCGCCTCATCCTGTCGGCGGCACCGGCGGCAACGCGTAAGACGCTTGCCGGGCCGCTCGCCGGCTCGATCGGCCGGCCCGCCTTCACCGTCGCCATCGGCAAGAGCCGCACGGCCTTGTCCGGAAAATTCACACTGGAGTGGAACCCCGATGAACGCATATTCGAAGAAAGACGGGGCGAGCAAGGAAGGTCTCAGGAATGGGCCCCAGAACGGCCAAAGAATCCTATCCCTGTGGTTTCCGCATCTCGCCGCCGAGAGGATCCTGCGGCAGCGTCTGGGGCGGTCCTGGCGTTCCCGGCCGTCGGATCACCTGCCGCTGGTGATCAGTCACCGCGACCGGAACGCCCAGCGCATCGCCGCCCTCGACGAGCGGGCCGAGGCGCTTAATCTGAAGCGCGGCATGGGCATAGCCGACGCACGCGCCATGCATCCCTCGATCGACATCGTGGAGGCCGATCCGGAGGCCGACCGGCGCCTGCTCGAAGGCCTCGCCGACTGGTGCGACCGCTATACCCCGCTGGTGGCGCTTGACGGGACCGACGGCCTCTATCTCGACGTCACCGGCTGCACCCATCTTTTCGGCGGCGAACGCTCGATGCTGGACGATATCCTGTCGCGTTTTTTCCATCAGGGCTTCGATGTCCGCGCCGGGCTTGCCGCCACGCCTGGTGCTGCCTGGGCGGCGGCGCGGTTTGCTGGCGACCGCATCGTGCCCGATGGTGAGGAGGAAGCGCTTCTCGCGCCCTTGCCGCTGGCGGCGCTGCGCATCGACCCGGAGGTACGCGCCAGCCTCGAAAGCGTCGGCCTGCGCACGGCGGGCGCCGTCATGGCGGCACCGCGCGCGCCGCTGGCCCGCCGCTTCGGCGCATCGCTGCTCTTGCGCCTCGACCAGGCGCTTGGCCGCCTCGAGGAGGCCGTGTCGCCGCGCCTGCCGGTGGCACCGCTTTCGGTCGAGCGTCACCTTGCCGAGCCGATCATGCTGACCGAGGACATCGAGCGGCTGACCGGCATGCTGGCGACCACCTTGAAGAGCGACCTCGAGCGTCGCGGCGAAGGCGCAAGGCGGCTGGCGCTGCTGCTTTTCCGCGTCGATGGCGGCGTCAGCCGCATCGCCGTCGGCACCTCGCGGCCTCTGCGCGAGCCGCGGCTGATCCAGAAATTGTTCCACGAAAGGCTTGCCGCGCTCGAACAGGATATCGACGCCGGCTATGGCTTCGATCTCGTTCGCCTTTCGGTGCTGACCGCCGCCACCTTCGACATGCAGCAGGCCGACCTTGCCGGCGAGACGAGCGACGACGGTGCCGATATCGCGCTTTTTGCCGACCGCATTCGCGCCCGGCTCGGCGAAGGCGCGGTCTTGAAGCCGGTCGCCGTCGAGAGCCATTTGCCGGAGCGCGCCGTCGTCACCCTTCCCTTCACGGAGGCGCCGCAGAGAAGCTCGCCGCCGAAGCAGCCGGACAAGGCGAAGGACGCTCCCACGACCGTCTTCCAGCCGGAACGGCCGATCCGGCTTTTCCGTGCGCCCGAGCCGATCGAGGTGCCGGCCACCGAAATGCCGGAAGGCCCGCCTTTGAACTTCCGCTGGCGGCGCGCGCTCTACCGGGTCGCGCGCGCCGAAGGGCCGGAGCGCATCGCGCCGGAATGGTGGCGAGGGGCGGCGGGACGAGAAGATGCCCCGACCCGGGATTATTTCCGCATCGAGGATGCCGACGGCCGCCGTTACTGGCTCTATCGCCAGGGCCTTTACGGCGCCTCGCAGCCCTCGCCGCGCTGGTTCATGCATGGGATCTTCGCATGAATGCGCTGACGGCCAACCCCTATGCCGAATTCGGCATCCAGTCGAACTTCTCGTTTCTGCGCGGTGCCTCGAAACCGGAGGAGTTGGTGGTCGCGGCAAAATTCCTGGGGTTTTCGGCGATCGGTCTCGCCGACCGCAACACGGTGGCGGGCGTGGTGCGCGCCTGGCAGCAGGCCAAGGTGGAGGGTGTTTCCTATCATCCCGGCTGCCGCCTGGTTTTTTGCGACGGCACGCCGGACATCCTCGCCTACCCGCAGGACCGCAAGGGCTGGGGGCATCTCTGCCGCATGCTGACACAGGCCAATCTGCGTGACGAGAACGAAAAAGGGGCGACGCTCCTCAAACAGAGCGATCTTCTCGAATGGGGCGATCTCCTGTCGCTCGCCATACTGCCGGATCTGTCGGCGGACGCGGAAACCAGCCTCGCACTCCTTAGCCGGCTCAAGGATCGTTTCGGTGAAAACCTGCGGCTTGCGGTTTCGCCGGACTACCGCGGCAACGACCGCTTCCGTATCGAGCAGGCGGCGGCGATGGCGGATCTGGCCGGCATCCCGTTGATGGCGACCAACGATGTTCTCTACCATACGTCGGAACGGCGCCCGCTGCAGGACGTGCTGACGGCGATCCGCCTCAATGTGCCCGTCGCTGAGGTGGGGCTGGAGCTGGCGGCCAATGCCGAGCGTCACTTAAAGCCGCCGCTGGAGATGGCACGGCTTTTCCGCAGGCATCCGCAAGCGCTGGCGGAAACGCTGCGTTTTGCCGGCGAGTTGACCTTCTCGCTCAGTGACCTGCAATACAACTATCCCGACGAGCCGACGGAATCGGGTCTTGGGCCTCAGGCCGAACTGGAAAGGCTGGCCAAGGAGGGAGCCGCCATCCGCTACCCCTCGGGCGTGCCCGCTTTTGTGACGCAGCGCATCGAGGAGGAGCTCGCTCTGATCGAGCGCCTGAACTACGCGCGCTATTTCCTGACTGTCCACGACATCGTCAAATTCGCCCGCAGCCAGAACATTCTCTGCCAGGGGCGCGGCTCTGCCGCCAACTCGATCGTCTGCTTCTGCATTGGCATCACCGAAGTCGGCCCGGACAAGATCGAAACGCTTTTCGAGCGCTTCATTTCCGAGGAAAGAAACGAGCCGCCCGACATCGACGTCGATTTCGAGCATGAAAAGCGCGAGGAGGTCATCCAGTACATCTATTCCAAATACAGCACCAAGCGCACCGCGCTGGCCGCCGCCGTCGTCAGCTACCGGGGCCGCTCGGCGATGCGCGAAGTGGCCAAGGCGATGGGCCTGTCGGACGACGTCCGGGGCGCGCTGTCCAGTTCGATCTGGGGCTGGTCGACCTCGGAGCTCGGCGAAAAGGAGACAAAGGCCGGCGGCCTCGATCAGACCGATCCATCGACAAGGCATGTGATCGAATGCGCCAACGAGATCATGGGCTTTCCCCGTCATTTGTCGCAGCATGTCGGCGGTTTCGTCATCACCCGGGACCGGCTCGACGAGATCGTGCCCATCGTCAAGACGGCGATGGACGAGCGCAAGATGGTCGAGTGGGACAAGGACGATCTCGACGCGGTGAAAATCCTTAAAGTGGACGTGCTGGCGCTCGGCATGCTGACCTGCCTGCAGCGCGCTTTCACCCTGCTCCAGGATCATTATCCGCAGGCGCGGGACGAGTACGGCCTGCCCTATGTGCTGGCCACTCTGCCTGCCGAGGACAAGTATGTCTACGACATGATCTGCCGTGCCGACACGATCGGCGTCTTCCAGATCGAATCGCGCGCGCAGATGTCGATGCTGCCGCGGCTGCGGCCGAAAAGCTTTTACGACCTCGTCATCGAGGTGGCGATCGTGCGGCCCGGCCCGATCCAGGGCGACATGGTCCACCCTTATCTGCGCCGCCGGCAAGGCAAGGAAAAACCCGAATATCCCAAGCCGGAACTGGAAAAAATACTCGGCAGGACGCTGGGCGTGCCGCTGTTCCAGGAGCAGGCGATGAAGATCGCCATCGTTGCTGGCGGCTTCAGGCCGGGCGAGGCCGATGAACTGCGCCGCGCCATGGCGACATTCAAGCGCACCGGCACGATCGGCAATTACCGCAAGAGAATGGTCGACGGCATGGTCGCCAAGGGCTACGAAAAAGACTTCGCAGAGCGTTGCTTCAAGCAGATCGAGGGTTTTGGCGAATACGGCTTTCCCGAGAGCCACGCCGCCTCCTTCGCCCTGCTGGTCTATGCCTCCTGCTGGTTCAAGACCTTCTATCCCGACGTGTTCTGCGCCGCGATCCTGAATTCCCAGCCGATGGGGTTTTACCAGCCGGCCCAGCTTGTCCGCGACGCGCATGACCACGGCGTCGAGATCCGCGAGGTCGACGTCAATTTTTCCGGCTGGGATTGCGCCTTGGAGAAATCGCCTTTCGATCCGGATCGTATCCTTGACCGCCATGCCCAGATGCGCGGCGTCATCCGGACCAGCCATGCCGTCCGGCTCGGCTTTCGCCAGGTCAAGGGCCTGTCGAAGGAGCGCATGGAAGCGTTTGTGTCGAGGCGCGGCGCCGGCTATGCATCCGTACGCGACGTCTGGCTGCGCTCGGGCCTCAACGTCGACGAGATCGAAAAACTGGCGCAGGCCGACGCTTTCCGGTCGCTTGGATTGAACCGTCGCGACGCTCTATGGGTGGTCCGCGCGCTCGACGGCAAGAGTGCCGCCGAAAAGCTGCCGCTGTTCGACCAGCCGGCGATCCGCTTGCGCGATCTGGAGCCTGCAACCAGGCTCCCGACAATGCCGCTCGGCGAGCACGTCATCCACGACTACCGCTCGCTTGGCCTGTCGCTGAAGGCGCACCCGGTCGCCTTCCTGCGTCAAAGGCTGGATCGTTCCGGCGTCACGCCCAATGTGCGGCTCGGCCAGGTGCGGGACGGCCGGCGCGTTTCGGTCGCCGGCCTCGTGCTGGTGCGACAGCGGCCGGGCAATGGCAAGGCGATTTTCCTGACGCTGGAAGACGAGAATGCGGTCGCCAACATCATTTTCTGGGAAAGGACTTTTGACCGCTTCCGCCCCATCGTCATGGGCGCGCGTCTCATCCGCGTCACCGGCAAGCTGCAATCGGAATCGGACGTCATCCATATCGTCGCCGAGAAGGTCGAGGATCTGACGCCGTGGCTGTCGGTGCTGCTTGAGCAGGCAAGGCCTGCGGACAGTGCAGACGAGGCTCAGCCTGGCAGCATCGCGCAAACGGAACTATTGGGAAAGGCAGAGAAGGTCATGCCCAAAGGGCGCAATTTTCAATAGAGGCGCGAAAGATCGCGACGGAGCGGCTCTGAACCGCAGCACTCAGGGTGTTCCACCCAGGCGCGGCGGCGGTGGCATGGCATCATCTATGGTGATGACACGCGCTTCCGATGGCAGCATGATCGGAATGCCGTCCCGCACCGGATAGGCAAGCTTTGCCACCCGCGAGATAAGCTCGCCGCGCTCCGGATCCCAGGCAAGCGGCCCCTTGGTCAGCGGGCAGGCCAAGAGTTCCAGCAGCTTGGGGTCGACAGTCCTGTTCCCGTCACGTCCATCCGCCATTTGGTTGTCCTTCCACAGGGCAATCGGGTTAAGGTTTCGAGCGCGAACTTCCTTCTCCCCTTGTGGGAGAAGGTGGCCGGCCGAAGCTCGGTCGGATGAGGGGTGTTCCAGCTTGGCACCGACGACACTCCGTCCAGCACCCCTCAACCGTCTTGGCGCTGCGCGCCAATCCACCTTCTCCCACAAGGGGAGAAGGCAAGAACCTACTGCAAACTCGAACCGAAATCCTCATTGTCGCGCGCCAGCGCCATTTCGGTGATGGCGATCAGGGTCTCGGCGCGTGTCTTCAGATCGGCCGCTTCGAGCAGCGCCTGTTTCTCGGCCGGCCCGTAGGGCGCCATCATCGACAGTGCGTTGACCAGCATGGCGTTTTCGGCGCGGCTGACGCTTTCCCAGTCGGCCTCCAGATCGTTAGCCTGCAGATAAGCGCGAAACGCTTTGAGCAGCGCCGGCCGGTCGATCTCGGCGTCTGCCTGCTCCTCGTCGAGATCGGCGAGAAAGGGTGCCAACCGGCACTGCCGGAACGGTGTTTTGACCGAGAGCTCCTGGACAATACGGAACCGGCACACGCCCTGCAGCGAAATCAGGTAACGGCCGTCGCCGCTCTCGGACAGCGCAATGATGCGCCCGGCGCAGCCGACATTGCAGAGCTCCGGCTCGCCGTTGGGACGCAGCGCACCGTCAAGGCTGGGCTGGATCATGCCGATCAGCCGCGGCCCGGCGATCGCCTCGTCGACCATCTGCAGATAGCGCGGCTCGAAGATGTTGAGTGGCATGCGGCCTCCCGGCAGCAGCAATGCGCCCTCAAGCGGAAAGATCGGCATGGTCGACGGTAAGTCCGCAGCGAGCCGGTAATGCGCGTTTCCCGCCTGCACCTCAATCCTCCGATCGCTTTGTCAGGAAGCGCACCAAATCCGTCTCCTCCCGGCCGGCACAAGGCGCAACACCGGAAACCTGAAATCGAACGCCGTCCGAAAACCTAATCTGGCGCAGCCGCGGCCCACCGCAAGCCCGCGCGACAAAACAGTCTGCGCCGGCTCAGGAAAACAGCAGCGACGACAGTTTGCGCCGTGCCGACAGCGTTGCTTCGTCGGTCATGCCCCATGCCTCGAAGAGCTGCAGCAACTGGGTTCTGGCGCCGTCGTCGTTCCACGAGCGGTCGGCCTTGATGATCGCCAGCAGATTGTCGGCCGCCGCCATGCGATCACCCTTGGCGTTCTGGATCATGGCAAGCTCGAACCGTGCCTGGTGATCCCCGGGATTTTCGGCCAGCCGCCGTTCCAGTTCCGCCGGATTGCCGAGCACTGCTGCTTGCGCGGCGAGCGCCATCTTGGCCCGCAGCGCGGCGAGCTGGGGCGCATCCTTCTTTGCTTCCGGCGCCCGCGCCAGCACCGCCTCGGCACCTTCGGCATCGTCGCCCTCGAACAGCAGATCGCCCAAGCCAGCGATCGCCTCGATCGTCTCCGGCGCCTGTTCCAGGATGGCATCGTAAATGTCGGCCGCCGTCTGCACGTCCCCGGCGTCGCGCGCTTCGGCGGCCGCGGCCAGCGCCTCGGCAACTTGCGGCGCACCGCTGTTCTTGCCGCCGACCTTCTGAATGAATTGCGTGATCTGGCTCTCGGGAATGGCGCCCATGAAGCCGTCGACCGGCTGGCCGTCCTTGAAGGCAATGACCGCCGGTATCGACTGGATGCCAAGCTGGCCGGCGATCGATGGATGGTCGTCGATATTCATCTTGACCAGCTTGACCTTGCCACCGGCGGCTTTCACCGCCTTCTCCAGCAGCGGCGTCAATTGTTTGCAAGGGCCGCACCACGGCGCCCAGAAATCGACCAGCACCGGCTGGTGACGCGATTCCTGGATCACGTCGGCGGCAAATCCAGCGGTCGTTGTGTCCTTGATGACGTCGGCCGGCGCCTCCGCAAGCGCGACCTTCTCACGCGCGGCATCGGTGCCGCCATATTGCACGGTGGTGGCATACCGGCCGCCATTGCTGCCAAATGGGCCGCCAAAGGGGTTGCTATCACTCATCTCGTCGCCTTTCGGTCGCGCCGCCGGCCAAGGGACGGGCGCAACATCCTTCTTTAGAACCCGGTTTCAGTCACCCATGTGGCGATCATGCCGAGACTTTCAAGATAACAGCATCATGTCCGGTTGCCTCGACGAATTTGACCAGGTCCGCGGCAGCGATGGAAGTCGTCGCTTCGTTGGTCAGCGGGTGGGCATTGACCACCGCATGGCTCATCAGCTCCTCGTCCAACACGACCTTGATCCTTCGCTCGGTGTCGTTGATCAGCCCGAACACCGTGACCGCGCCCGGGACGACGCCGAGAAGCTCCATCAGCATCTCCGGCCGGCCGAAGGACACGCGCCCGCCAGCGCCGATCAGATGGTGTATATGCTTGAGATCGACCACCGCCTCCTCGCCGACGCTGACCAGGAAGAAATTGTCCTTCTTGTCCTTGAGGAACAGGTTCTTGGTATGGCCGCCGGCAATCTCGCCGCGCAGCGCCTGCGAATCGGCGACCGTGAACAGCGGCGGATGCCGCCGCGTCGATACCTCGATCCCGAGTCCGGCGAGAAAGGCGAAAAGTTCGGCTTCGGTCTTCGGCATGGGTCTTTCTTCTGATGGCCCGCTTTCAACGGCTTGTTCGGCTAACGCCGTTTACGGCCAATGATGCGGCCAAGACAAGCCCGTCGCGCAACGCGGGGGCGATTGCCTTGCGACGTCTCGCAGGAGGCTTGTCCGCATTGCCGACGAAGCAAAAAGCCTGCGAATTCCCTGTTGCAATCGCCGCGCTCTTCAGCCATATAGGCGCGGCTTGCGGCCCAAAAGCCGCGCGAGCGGGTGTAGCTCAGGGGTAGAGCACAACCTTGCCAAGGTTGGGGTCGAGCGTTCGAATCGCTTCACCCGCTCCAGTTTCCTTGAGGGGAACCAAGCGATTAAGAGGCGCCTCTCGGGGCGCCTTTTGCTTACGTGGCGAAAAGAGTGTCCCTGCCATGAGCGATGCGCGGAAAGCCGCACTGTGACCAGCAGGTGTCACAGCTCTTCTATTCCGTTGTGCTAGCTTTTTTTCTGCGCCGAATAGTGTGCGACTGCGCGACGGCCATTTTCAACTCGGGCGTGATCTCCAACGGTGCATTCTCTGCCCCATGTTGGTTCTGTAGCCCCTGGACCTGGACGGTCGGAAATGGGAGTTCGATGCCCTGTTCCTTGAAGACCTGGCGGAGGCGTACATAAAATTTGCGTTTCATACCGAAGGCACCTCCCGGCTTGGTTGTGGCCTTGACCCTCAATACGATGCCGTATTCGCCGAACTCCTGTACGCCCTGCATCTTGATCGGGTCGAGCACCCAGTGTTTGAACTCGGGATCTTCCGCCAATTCGAGGCCGATCCGCTTGATCAGCTTGCGAGCGAAGTCGATATCGGTGTCATAACCAACGGTGATGTTGAATTTGTCGATAACCCAGTCACGGCTCTGGTTCTGGACTGCCCCGAGTTCACCGAAAGGTATTGTGAACAGCGGACCACGATGGTGGCGCAGCTTCACCGAGCGCAGCGAAAAGCTTTCCACAGTACCCTTGTAATTGCCCGATGAAATGTATTCGCCAACACGGAACGCATCATCGAGCAGAAAAAACACGCCTGAAATGACGTCCTTGACAATGGTTTGTGCCCCAAAGCCCACGGCGACGCCGACGACGCCAGCGCCGGCGATCAATGGGCCGATCTGGATACCCAGCGAGGCGAGCATCATAAGCACCGCCATCACGATGATCGATGCGAGCAGAATATTCTGGAGGATCGGCAAGAGCGTATGCAGCCGCGCCTGCTGCGGATCGAGGATCGGGACGTCCTCGTCGCTGATCACAGGGTGCGGTGTTTCGATGCCCAGCTTTCGTTCGATCAAAGCTTTGATGATCGACCAGCCGAAGTCGGCGGCAAGGGCAATGACCACGACATTGATCAAGCCGCGCAATATGAATGTTGTCGTCGTATCACTGCCCCGCATGGATTGCATGTCCAGACCCCAGACACGTGCGAGAAGGTAAGCCGCCGCCAGGATGAAAATCATTCGGATTCCGCGATCGATGACAGCGATCGTCACCGCCGGGATCGTGGGCCGGCCGACGTCTTCCGAACCTGGCCGCAGAACGAAATTAACCCCGCGCTGCGTCACCACGATTGCCAAAGGCAGGAAGAATGCGGCGAAGGTGAACCAGAAGTATGTATAAAGGCCGGCGATACGCTGCAGGAACAGGACGACGAAATAAGCAGTCAATAGCCATGTCGCTTCCGTGTGACCGATGTGGCGCGCACCGTCTCGCTGCGTTCTTGGCCGACGCCAAATGGCGAGCAGCAGGAGCAGCAGCAGCACGAAATCGGCGACCAGTGACAGGACCGTCATTCCGTCCTGATCGATGCCGAGACCTGGCAAGAGGATAAACGCGGCGCCGAAGAAGGCGAAGACGCCGACGATCCGGGGTAGCCAATAGGACCAATGGTCAGCCGCTTCGTTGGTGATCGGCAAAGCACGAACCTCGACGGCGTTCTCGACGTTCATGAAGGAAGGGACGAGCGTGGCCATGACGTACATGCGCACACCCCATGTAACGACTGCCGCCATCAGAAATGTCAGTACAATCTCGCGGATAAGCATCGGCCAGTCGAACAACATGAACGCGCCGGCGCTGCCCAGTGCGAAAGAGACTATCAGCATGCTGGAATAAAGCAGGCGGCCACCAATCTTCTTGGCTCGCCCAACGGGCGTATCCTTCGGTTGCGCGATAATCCAAAGACGAAATGGACGGGTGAGCTTGAACGTTGCCCAAGTGAGTGCCAGGCCGGCAGCGATGAACATTGCAATCAGCACAAATACGCCGGCGGGCCCCCTGCTGGACATATCCTCCATCGTCTCTGCCCGAACGCGCGCGAACTGGCCTGGCAGCAAGGGCAAAGTTCGCACGATTCTTTCGATATGATGCCTGATCCCATCGAGCGTCGAGGATGCCATCGTATTCATCTGGCCTGGTGCGGCCACGGCGCCGGACGATGCGTCGGTCGGCGAAGCCCCTCTCTCGGCGGGCGCTCCCGTTGACCCGGCGTCCTGATTTCGCTGTTCGGCCACCCAGGCCTTCACTGACGGATCGTCGAGAAGCTCGAACAATTGTTTGACCCTTTCAGGCGGGACGGTCGCCGGCGCCTGCGCTTGCGCCTGACCAGCCAACAAAAGGGCGATCCCAAAGACGAGCGGCCTGGCAATCAGGGCAAACATCGCAGTCAGGTCTCCGAGACGCCGTGCCGGGCGCGCCAGGTTCCTGGCTCCCAATCGTCGAGTCATGAGTGGCATCGTGCTGTTAACCTTCCGATCAGATCGGCGAGCAACGACATCTATGTCCGTTGTTGCCCTACCTTGAAGAAACCGATGTTGCGGTGCAAGACGTCATCGTTCCGAGCCAGACCGCTGTGCCGGGTACGTGGCGGTGTTTATTTAGCCGCCGGGGGCAGGGCATTGCGACCTCGGCCCAGGCCTCCGGCCGTTCTATGAACTGGGCATCGACGTTAAATCTCAGGAACTGATTTCCTGAGATGACCAGGACAGACCTTTGGCGGTCACTCGGTGGTCAACTGCTTCGCGCACCGCTGCGGACATTCGAAACCATGATGTTGCTTGAGATGCAATGCGCTTCCGGGTCGGCGCTGCCATGCGGCAAATCAGGCCGGGAGCCGCCACATTCGCACACGACCTGTACCACGCAATTCCGTTTCCTGGAGTGGGTCGCAAGCAAAATTTGGTCCAAGCAGTTGATGAGTTGCATCCGAAATACGGATTTCATCGGGCTCCGCGGACGTTTGGATACGTGCGGCGAGATTAACGGTGTCGCCCCATAGGTCATAGGCAAACCGCCTTTTGCCTATGACGCCCGCCACGATTGGTCCTGAGTGAATTCCAATTCTGAGTCTTATCGGTTCTCCCGCGAAGCGTTCGCGCTTAACCGCCTTCCGCAGTTCAAGTGCATAGTGCGCAAGGGCTTCCGCATGATCGGATCGCGCGGTGGGCAGGCCAGCGACCACCATCACACAATCGCCGATTGTCTTGATCTTTTCGCAGCCGTATCGCTCCGAGAGCAGATCCGCCGCCTTGAAGAAGTAATTTAAAATAGCGAGCGTCGTCACGGCTCCGACGCTCCGCGCTCTTTCCGTAAAGCCGACGATGTCGGCAAAAAGCACACTCACCTCCGCATGGTTGTCTGCAATTTGTTCGTGCGCTTTTAGCCGCTCCGCGATCGACGCCGGAAGAATGTTGAGGAGTAGGGCTTCGGCGCGCTGGTATTCACGCGACAATCCCTCTTGGCTCGCCCTCAACGCCTCGTTTGTCGATTGTAGTTTCTCGTTGAGTTGACGCTCCCTCTCTTGCAGGAGCGTCATTTCATAAGCCTTCTGTTGAAGCCGCTGCCTATTGTCGCGTTCGGCAGTGGCGTCAAGAAAGAGCAGCCACACGCAGGCATTGTCAGCAAAAAGATGGAGGTCCGCGACACGCCCGCTGGGCAGTTCGACCATGGCCATATCATATGGAAGCTCCGGGCAGGGCAATAAACCTTCCATGAATTCAAGCTGCTCGGCAACAGGCTTACCTATGCGAACTGACGAGAGTCCGTAATGGTTAACGTTACCGCCCTTCGCAGCTATGCAAAGCTGGGCGTCGATTCTCAGATATGCGACCGAGCGCTCCTTGTAGAAGAAATCGTAAATCCAGCTTCTAACTTCTCTTGGCAAGACATCCATGGTTTATTTGCTGACCATCGAAGCAAGTTGACGAAACGCATCATCAACATGTTCGCCCGAAAGCGCACTTGTTAGATAGATTTGCCATCCAAGTTGCCTCAGTTCGTCAATTTCACTATCCGATATTGCCCACCGATCGGCCAGATCGGATTTGTTGAACAGCAATACAAACGGCATAGCGCCGAATTCAGCCTCGGCCCGCTCGCGCAACGTGAGCGCAACGGCAAGAGTAGCAGCGCGTGTTCCATCAACGACAAGCACGAGCCCACTCGCACCTCGCACATAGCTGACGCGGAATGAGCCGATATCGTCTTCGCCGGCCAAATCCCACAAAATCAGATCCACGGTTTTGTCCGGCAATGCGACACTCTTCTTGTCGATTTTCACTCCCACCGTGGTCAAGTAGGTTTCTGAAAAGATGCTTTGCACAAACCTGCGAACCAGACTCGTCTTTCCGACAGCGAACCCGCCCAACATGCAGATCTTCTTTTGCAATATCCTGGGCTCCGCCTAGTGGAAGTTTACCGTAACCGAAACTCTGCGGTTGGCGGAGTTCCCGGTTCGGCTATTTTCAATCTCCGCTGGCTCAAAGGTGCCCGCGCCGCGAACCAAGAGCAACTCCGGATCGACGCCGCGCTTCTTGAGAAGCGCACGAACTGTCTCCGCGCGCGCGGCGCTGATCGACAACTTGGCCGTTTCACGGCCCGTCTCGTCCGAATGGCCGGTCAACATGAACTGTGCTGTTACGCCTGCCTTGCGGGCGTCCTCGGCCAACTCCTTCAACTGATTCGCCAATTTGTCGAGAACCGGCAGTTGCTCTGGTCCCGGTACAGCCTTGCCAGAATCGAAGAAAATGTTGACCGCTTGAATAGCCTCCCTCAAATGAGTGAGTTGCGGAGGGGTCAACTCACGCAGCTCGGAGAGTTCTAGAGAGAGTCCGTCCGCGGACAGCTGTTGGGCGGCGACCCGCGCCCGATCTATCCAGGCGGCAGGAGCTTCACCCTGGGCAACGATGCGATCCTTGATGATCGAAAGCCGTACTGAATCCGGCGGAGTCAGCGACGCCATCAGCCGCTTCACCACGAACTTCGGATCAAGGCTTTGATAGAATTGCCACTGTGAATGAACGCGAGCAGGATCAACCCCTGTTCCGGACAGCAGAGCCTTCGGGTCGGCGGCCTGCGGGTCTCTCAGGCCGGAAATATAGAAATGTCCCCCCCTCGCCGTTTGTTGGGCGACGATGATTCCCGCTTGGGCCTCCAGTCGCGACACATAAGTCTGCCAGTGCTCCGCCGCGCGTGCCTCGGGGCTCACATCACGAACCTTGGAGATGTCGAATTCCGGTCCGCCTGCCGAGAGCTGTCGGGCCGCTGCGCGTGCGCGGTCTATCCAGATGTCGGGAGCCTCACCCTCGGCAACGATGCGATCCTTGACGATCGAAAGCCGTACTGAATCCGGCGGGGTCAGCGATACCATCAGCCGCTTCAGGACGAACTTCGGATCAAGGCTCTGATAGAATTGCCACTGCGAATGAACGCGGGCGGGATCTACCTCCGTTCCGGACAGCAGAGCCTGCGGGTCGGCGGCAAGCGGGTCTCTCAGGCCGGCAATATAGAATTGGCCATCACGCACCTTTTGTTGGGCGACGATGATTCCCGCTTGGGCCTCCAGTCGCGACACATAGGCCTGCCAGTGCTCCGCCGCGCGTGTTTCGGGGCTCACATCACGAACCCTGGAGATATCGAATTCCGGTCCGCCTGCCGAAAGTTGTCGGGCCGCTGCGCGCGCCCGATCCATCCAGGTGTCGGGAGCCTCACCCTCGGCAACGATGCGACCATTGACGATCGAAAGTCGTACTGAATCCGGCGGAACCAGCGACGCCGTTAGCCGCTTCAATACGAACTCCGGATCAAGACTCTGATAGAATTGCCACTGTGAATGAACGCGGGCGGGATCGACCTGCGTTCCGGCCAACAGCGACTGCGGGTCGGCGGCAAGCGGGTCTCTCAGACCGGCAATATAGAATTGGCCATCACGCACCTTTTGCTCGGCAACGATGATGCCCGGCTGGGTCCCCAGTCGCGACACATAGGTCTGCCAGCGCTGCCCGGATTGCCAGGAAAGAAAGAACCAACCGCCTGCCGGAATCAAAACCAGCAGGACTGCAGCCACGACCAGCCACGGAAATCCCTGGTTTGATTCCTCCTGCTTCAGTTCAACGCAGGTCTGCAACTGCGTCTCTACGCCGGCCAACTGCGAACTGTCGCCGTCAAACTGCTCTAGAGCCTGTGAGCATTCATCATGGATGCGAAGCAATACATCGCGAATTATTTCATGTAATTCCTCCGGCGGATTTCCCCGGATCACCGCAACCAACGTCGCAAACGGTCCAACTTCCGACCAGAGACGAAGCTCTCCGAAACGAATGGTATCCAGGCCGCTCTGTTCTTTCTCGTTAAATGAGTCTTTTACAAAATCTTGAATTGCACTAAGCATAGAAGAAATGAGTTGAGGATCTTCGCTAGTTGCATTATCGGCAGTTACATGCGCTATCAAAAGCCCGGAATTGCGATTGATTAGAAAGACGTGTTCTACACGATAAACAAGAGAATGCTTAAGAACAACTTCTGAGAAGCTTGCTCCTGTTCTCCAAGCTTCAAGTCTCCACTTGAGCCCATGCCAGGTAAATATATGTCTTAAAGTTTCATTCAACGATTGAAAGGTCTGGTCGATCTTTTCGCCGATCGACTTGCGAATAGCCGGCAGAAACACCGGGTACAATATATCCGTCAGCGTACGCGGGCTCTTCTGGATGGACCGTTGCACGGCCCTCTCGACAGCTGGCGCAAGGGCCTCTCCGAGTTGCGCATGAGGCGCACTTGCGGCTGCACTGGGGAGAACGCTCCCCACTGCAGCCGCAAGCTGCTCGGGTTCGTCGAGCAGGTGCGTAACTCGTGAAAGCTCCGAAATTTCGCGGCCGACCAACAACTGGCGCAGCGTTTCCATGCGAGGGTCGGCGGTTGGGATTCCGTCGAGACGCGCACGATAGTCCGGATCAACGTTCCGGGCAATTTCGATCAAAAGGCGAGCCAGCGCCTCGCGATCAATCTCTGTATCGTTCGAAGCTGCTCTTTGAGGGAGGCTGATTGGGTCGACAGTCGACGTCAAGTTCCGATCAACTCACTTTCCAGGTACGCTCCGAGTTGTTCTTGCTGCCGACGGGATCCTGATTTAGACATTTTGCAACCTCAACAAACAGGCCAGCCAAAAGATTTCGGTCGGTCTTGACATTGCCAAGATCGGAAAACATTTTCTCCATCAGCATCTGAATGCTTTCATTCTTTTGCTTGATTTCCTCACGCAGCAAATGATCGTTTCGATTTATCCGGTCCGCAACTTCCCGCTCAAGCTCGCTCAACTGATCCGACAACGCGCGCACCTGCTTTTCGAGCGCCTGGTTTTGCTCGCGAAGATTCCGATCAATCTCCTTATCGGCGTCGGCTCGCGCGTCTTTTTCGTTCCGCAATTGCGCCGCAAGCGAGTCAACCTGCTTCTTTGCATTTGACTCGTACATTTCAAGATTGCGCTTGGCCTCGGATTCGACATCCTTGAAGCGCTGCAAGACCCGTTCTTCAAGCTTGGAAAAGCGGCGGTCATAGTCCTGCATCTGGTTGCCGAACAGCAGATCACGTATCTTGTCGACACCTACAGCGTCGCCGGGGGCTCCGCTCTCGCGAGCCTGGCCCGCCATGAAGGTCAGCCCGCTTCCGTCTGCATTACTTATCAGATTTGCGTCCGCTTTATTTGCCGAAGAAGCGGTACTCGAAGATTCCTTGGCCATCCCATGCCCCTTCTTTTGAACATTGCCACAGCGCTAATTTAGCAACTGGTAAACTTGCCAGTAAAATTGTCGACCCGCAAGCCGGAATCTTCGCGGCTTAAGTCGGTTCGAACGTCCCCATTCGGGTAGATTTCGACATGCGGCTCGATCCGGATCAGCTCGCGCTCGCGTCTTCGCCCGCGATCATCTTTATGCAGATGAACTGCGAGAGCGGAGATGCCCTGGCGCATCGACCCCAGCTCCAAGCCGTCGGGCATGCGCGCTGCCATTCAGCCTGTGTTCAAGTCTTTTTTGCCCGCCTCCAATTCGCCCTTATCTTGACAGGGCAGTGCTGCCAGCCGATGCCGTCATCCGGTTTTGACATTTGCCAACTCTTGCCGAAGAAAACGAAAGCTCGATGATCCAGGATGCTACCGCAGGGCGGTGTGGTACCGATGCTCAATGCCGAGCAAACCGTCGGCACAATGCGTGCCGGCATCCGCCGGCAGACCTGCCAGATACTGGATATAGTGGTGATGGACGATGGGTCGACGGACTGATCGGCGTCGATTGTGACGGCCTACGCCGAGAAAGATCAACACATCTTGTTCTACCTCGAACCAGGCGCGGGTAAGACGGCGTGGCGCATGATCCCTTGGTTTCAATCGTGGTTCCTGCGCACAACGCGGAGGTAACGCTGGCGCGCTCACTCGATTGCCTTCTTGATCAGGAAATAATGGATTGGGAGGCGATCATCGTCGACGACGCCTCCACGGACCGCACCCCTGCGATCATCGCCGGTTATGTAGAGCACGATGCCCGATTTCGGATGTTGAGCTCTTGCGCGCATAGCCCCGCCGGCGCGCGCAATAGCGGGATTTCGAAGGCGCGCGGCCACTGGCTCATGTTTCTGGATGCGGACGATTGGGTGGATGCCAGCTTCCTTGCCAAAATGCTGGCCGCACTGAAATCCGCTCCCGATGCAGTGGCTGCCTATTGCGGTTCCCGACGCGTGATGCCCGATGGCGAACTCACGGCGTCGAGCATCGCAACGGAGGTTGCGATTCAACCCTTCGAAACGTTCGCCCGCCGGTGTGCCGTCCGCACTCACGCGCTGCTGGTCGATCGGGAGATAATTGTCGAGTTGGGCGGTTTCGACGTGTCGCTGCGCACCTGCGAGGACTGGGATCTGTGGCAGCGCCTCGCACGTCTAGGCAAAAATTGGGTGATGGTCGACGAGCCGCTCGCTTTCTATCGGGCCAGCCCCAACGCGCTCAGCCGCAATTCGGCGCAGATGCTGGCAGATGGCGAAGTCGTGATCGCTCGCGGCTTTTCCGCCGATCCCAGGGTCAAACACCCGGCATCGGCTCACGCCAATGGAGCGACCGACGCGAACGGCCACACCGCTTCAGAAGCACTCGCGTGGTTCGCGTTGTGGAACGCCGCATCGGATTGCGGCTGCGGCTCGCGCTCGATCAACCCGCAGTCCCTGCGCGCGCTCCCAGCAGGACGTAAGTGGGCGCGTGAGATCGCCAAGGTGGCCGTCGATGGCCTTATGGTAGGAAGCCTGTCGGTGCCAGCGCAATTGGCTGCCAGGTGGGACAGGTTCGGCGCTTCCCTCACCGAGTTGATCCTCGAACTCGGCAAGGTCTGGAATAATCCGGACGCGGCTCGCCGCGTGCAGTATCACTTTGAGCAAATGCTGCTCGATGTCGACGATCTTGCCGCGCCGCGCAGGCTGGCGCGGACACTTGGAATTCGTGTCGACGTGCGAAATCCGGCCTCGATCGAAGTACCGAAAGGAATCGATCAAATCTATGCCCATCTGATGATGGATGGCCAGATCGAGGCTCTCGTGCAGTTCGGCGTACTCGGGAGAGTGACGAGGCGTCATTGGATTGAATTGATCCTGAATTTCCTGCCCTCTGAGCGGCCTATGCACAGTGCCGCGCGACTTGCGAGGCGATCGCCTGTAGATGCACCGCAAAAGGGCGCCGGTGCCGACAAGTCAAACATGTCTGCAGCCGAGGCATTGTTGTCCATGGCGGGACGCCGGTCTGATCAGGACAGCCATTTCGGCAAACTTGCGGGATTGGCCGCGGAAGCGCAGGCGCTGGTTCGGTCGAGCGCCGAAACTAAAGAGCCTTTTGCAGCGCCGCGCCGTGCACGGGCCGCGGATGGGCGCGACAATGACCGCACATCTTTCTGGAATCGCCATTTTGCGATCGAGGATCCCTGGAACTACGGTTCGCCCTATGAGCAGGAAAAATATGAGCGGCAGCTCGAAATTCTGCCTGCCGGTCCCATCGGACGGGCGCTTGAGCTGGCCTGCGCGGAGGGCCACTTCACGCGGCAGCTGGCGCCGCGCGTGGGCCATTTGACCGCAACTGACATCTCCGCCGTAGCCGTCGGGCGGGCGGGCGCGCGATGCAGTGATCAGCCGAACGTTGAGTTCGGCGTACTGGATTTTTCTGCGGACACGCTGCCGGGCGAGATGGATCTGATCGTCTGTTCGGAAGTGCTCTACTACCTGGACGATCTCACCGAGTTGCGGCGCATCGCCAAAAAACTTGTTGAGGCGTTGGCGCCTGGTGGCAGTTTCATCAGCGCACACGCATTCGTGCTACGAGACAATGTTGAAAGGACGGGCTTCGACTGGAACACATTCGGTGCACAAGCGATCTCAGAGACGCTGGCAGCGACCCACGGCCTCGTTCTCGAGCAATCGATCCAGACCGAGCTCTACCGCATAGACCGCTTCCGCCGCCTGTCACCAGGCGACGTGGCGACGGAACCGACGATAGATCATGTGCCAATCCGCGCCCCCATCGAAATCGGAGTCGCACGAAATATCGTCTGGGGCGGGGCGCGGGCCTTGCGCCGCGACGTCGCACATAGCGAGCGGCGGCAGCGTATCCCTGTCCTCATGTATCACAGTGTCTCCGATGAAGGTCCGGCCGCGCTCGCCCGTTTTCGGCTCGCGCCCGCCGCATTCGCCAGCCAAATGACATGGCTGCGCGCCAATGGCTTTCACGCGATCAGCTCCGAGCAGCTGGAATGGTTCATCGCCAACCGTCAGCCTTTCGTTGGCCGCCCAGTGCTCATCACCTTCGATGACGGCTTCCAGAACTTTGCCGACCATGCCTGGCCGGCCTTGCGCGCGAACGACCTGACCGCGGAAGTGTTCCTGGTGACGGACTTGGTGGGTGAAAGTGCACAGTGGGACGCCTACAGCGGCCCGCCGACGCAGCTTATGGACGCCGGGACGGTGCGACGCCTCGCCGGCGAAGGTGCGTTCTTCGGAAGCCATCTGGCGACGCATCGCGCGATCGATGGTCTGTCGAGCTCTGACTTGGCCGCCGAGCTCCTGCGCTCTCGTATGTTCATCGAACGGTGGACCGGTCGGCCAACCGCGGCGTTCGCGGCACCCTTCTCTGTCACCGACCGACGGCTTGGCAGGCTGGCCAAGGAGTGCGGCTATCGAATCGGCTTCGGCGGCAGACACGGACCGGCGGACCTCGATTGCGATCCCATCGACCTTCCGCGCATCGAGATTCGTGGGGATCGTTCGCTCGATGACTTTGTTGCCGTTGTCGAGGCCGTGCTCGCATGAACCGTGAACTTGTCAGTGTCTAGATTCGTAACAAATTGGTTCCGCTTTTTATTCCGTGTCCCGCCCGCTTACCTCGTTCGCAAGTCTATTGGGCGACTTGCGATACGGCTGACATCAGCTCCTGCGGGCTTGGCGCCCCAAACATGTATCGCCCACCCTCTGGAACCTCCGTGAAGCTCCAGCGGACGATCCCCTGCCGGTCCAGCAGGAACTGACCGACCAATTGTCCGTGTCCCGTTGCTAGCATCTGCTCGTCGGCTTCGGTCAGCTCGTAATGGTCCCTCTTGTTGAGCATTTCACTGGCCGCAAGAGGATCCATAGGACCGGGCAACTCGCCTGGTATGTCGACCCGCATATCCTTTGCCGCTGCCATCGAGACCTTGTACGGCCAGTTCGTCTCGTTTTGGGTGAATTCGAGATTGGGCAGTCCAAAAGCACGATGTGAAGCGCGTTCAGGATCGGAGGCCGCAAGCAGATTCGGCATCGGATGGTAGCGGAAATAGAGACGCGCCCGTTCGATCGGCGTGTTGACCACCGTCAGGCTCTCCACGCCCCTTTCGCGCAGCTCCGGATCAAGCCGCGCCTGGGCGGCGATATGGCGCCGGCAAAACGCGCAATGCAGACCTCGAAACAGGCCGACCAGCACCGGTTTTTGGCCGCGAAAATCGTCAAGCGCGATCTTGCCTTCCTGGGTAATGGCGTCGAGTACCACGTTTGGCGCACGGTCGCCCGGTTGAAGCGGCACCAAGTCACTACGCGCGGACATTTCCAACCTCCAACCCCGGCTAGTCGAGAAAAGGCAGCACCACAAGCGCTTCCGGGTCGAGCCCGTGCTGGGCGCATATACCCTGCGCCAGGGAAAAGTAGCGTTCGGCCTCGGCCAGATTGTCGAGATCGAGATTAAGCGTTGCGAGACCATCATAACACGGAAACAGCAGTTGGGGTTCGCCCGTTTCGCGAGCTACGTCCAGTGCTTCGTGGAACAACCCAACCGCCAGGTCCGGGCGGCCGTTGCACTGGTGGATTTGCCCAAGCACGATCAAAGGCACCGGCAGGTGCTCGCGCTGGTCGAGCGCACGGTCGATCTCAATGGCCTTCTCGGCAGCGGGTACGCCCTCCGTTGGACAGCGATCCGTGAAAGTACAACAAGCGACCGCCAGATTGGCGAGGAGGCGCGCCTGGAAACCCAAATCACCAATACGGCGCGCCACTTCAAGACCGCGCCGACAGACCTCCATTGCCTTTGCGGGATCGATGGTCGTGTAAAGCACGCCGAGATTGGTGTAGCCGCGGCAGGCCGCGCCCAGCAGACCGGCGGCTTCGGCCAATTCAATGCTACGCTCAACCTGACGCACGGCCTCACGGTTTCGCCCAAGGCGAGCCAGCGCGACAGCCTTGGTATTGAGTGCCTCGGCGGTCACAAGAGTGGCATCACACCTTACCTCGGAGACATGCTCCCTTGTCAGTGTGCCTACGCAATCCAGCGCCGCGTCTGCCCATTTTGCCGCGAGAGCGTGATCTCCGCTACGGAACGCCTGTCGGCCACGTTCTTGCCACAGATGCGCCTGCTCGATCGGGGCATCCGCTCCATCGAGGAGCGCTGCCGCCTCGGCATAGCGGGGTTCTGCCTTGTCCCGCTTGCCGACATCCCAGAGTAGCCGACCGATCTTACGCAAAACTCGCGCCGAGGCGACGCGATTGGCTGACTCGCGGTATGCCTGCAACACCGTCTCGTAGTGGTGGTGCGCGATCTCACGGCGGCCTGCCGGGCCGCTCAAATCGGCAATGCGCTCTGCAATTGCCAGTTTGAGCGGTGTTTGCCCGATCGCGCCCAACGCAGTCAGTGCTCGCTCGTAGAAACGAAGGGCGTCGTCGTTGGCATATATCATGCGAGCGCGATCGCCTGCCGCCTGCAGGTAATGCGCGCCCTTCTCCCGCTCGGCGCTCTGTGCAAAATGATGACCCAGCACGGTCAAATCCTCGAGCCGTTCCGGCTCGTCGCCGCACAGTTGCTCCAAGGCAGCACCGATCCGCCCGTGGATTTCGGTCCGGCGTTGCAGGAGCAGATTCTGGTAGATCACGTCCTGCAGCAATGTTTGCGTAAAGCGGTAGCTTTGAGACGAGACCGAGCCTGATCCGGCAACTTCCTCGATGATTTCCGCATCGCAAAGCAGTTCGCAGCCGGCTTCGAGCCGGCCGGGGTCGGCTGTCACGGTTTTCAGAAGTGTGGCATCGAAGCGCGGGCCGATTACCGCGGCCTCCTGGGCCAACCGGCGCACCTCTTGGGGCAGCCGGTCGACGCGGGCAAGCAACATTGCCTGGATAGTGGCGGGGATGCCGGTTGCGACTTCGCCTGCCACAGTCCGCCATCGCTGGCCCTCTCGCACCAGTACACCGCGATCGATAAGGCCGCGAACGATTTCCTCTACAAAAAGGGGGTTGCCGCCCGCGCGCTCGAGGATCTGGTCGAGAAGCCCTCCCGCGGAGCTTACCCAGCTCTCGCCGAAAAGCGCTGCCAGCAGGCTGCGTCCGTCATCATTGTTGAGTGGCGGAAGCCTGAGCGCTGTGTGACTGACCCGACTTGAGTCGAGCTGGTCGTTGTCCGGCGCCGGACGATGCGTGACCAGCAACATCAACCGCGTGCGTTCCAACCTGTCCATCACGAAACGTAGTGCCTCGAGCGACACGGCGTCGGCCCAGTGCAGGTCTTCGACGACAATCAATAGCGGCGACAACGCAAGCCGCCGTTCGATGATTGTGCGGACTGCGTAGAGAATTTGCCGCCGCAGCTGCTCGGGCTCGACATGCTGCAAGGTGGCATCGGGGTCGCCAAGGCCAAGCACATGGTAGAGCAAAGGCATCAGCCGCTTCGCCTCCTCGCCCTGCAGGCCGAGATCGGCAAGCAAGCCTGCGAGCTTCCCCCGCATTTCGTCCCCATTGTCGTTTTGCATCATCCCGGCAGCGCTGCGCACCACTGCGCCCAAGGCGCCAAAAGATTGTTCACCCAGCGGTGAGCACGTGGCCTGCCGCACGGCGACGTTGCGAAAACGCTCGTCGTCGCCGACGCGGGCGACGAACTCACTCACCAGCCGCGATTTCCCGATGCCGGCTTCTCCGACGAGGCGGACAAGTTGGGCCGAGCCGCCGCACGCCTGGTCAAGGCTCGCCATCATTCTATTGAGCTCCGCACCACGACCTATTAGCGGCGCACTGAGGCCGAGCGCCTCGAGCCCGCGCGCTGCACGCGGCACCGCTAGCGGTGCGTCCAGTCGATGAACGAGCACGCTGCCAGCCTTGCCGCGAAACACGACATCACCCAGCGACTCATAAGAGAAGGCATGCCGGGTCAGCCTGTGAGTGAGCTCGCCTACCAGCACCTCACCCGGTGCGGCCAGCGATTGCAGGCGTTGCGCCGTATTCACTGTGTCGCCGGTCACGGAATAGGATCTGGCGGTGCCGATGCCCAATCCGCCAGTAACGACCGGACCAGTGTTTATGCCGATGTGGAGTAACAGAGGCGAGCCGGAGTGGGGGGTGCTTTCGCCGAGCCGCGCCGTCCGGGCGATCATGTCGAGAGCGGCACGAAGCGCGCGTTCCGGATCGTCCTCATGCGCGACCGGCGCACCGAACAAAGCGAGCAGCGCATCGCCGATGAATTTGTCGACGAACCCACCAAAGTTTCGCACGGCCGCCGTCAATTCCTTGAACAGTTTGTTCTGCAGCGCTTGCATGACCTCGGGGTCGAGCTGCTCGCTGAGTGTCGTAAAGCCGCAAAGGTCGGCGAACAGGACCGTTACCGTCCGGCGATCGGCGTCAGAGACGGGATGCAGCCCTTCTTCGCTTTCGATGTTCGGAAGCAGCGACGGAGTTCGAGAAGGCGACACAATGGTCCGGCTTGGTGCCGGAGCAGGCCGTTCGACGGCTTTTGCGGGCGCACCGACGCTTGCCCCGCATTTCGGACAGAACTCGAAATCAGGTGCGCAGGTGTAGCCGCAACTGGCGCATGGCACGGGCTGGCGCCTGCCACACCTCGGACAGAAGGCGTAACCGCCCTCAATCTCGAAACCGCAGCCCGAGCAGTCCATCGAACAAGACCTCACTAGTGGCCGTGACGGCGTGATCTCGCTCGCACTTCACGGCCAGGCTATTCACAAGGATGCACCGATAGCCGTCGGCGGGCAAGCGGCAGCGGGCGATCCGTGTGGGTCCGGTGGCAGACCGCTACCCATGACCTCTGATGCAACGGCTGGCTCGCAAACGCTGTCACCGACGTCTCGCGCGCGTTTCTGGCCGCCAGCTACGGTCATCTGGGCCGCTTCGCCGAGGCCCGCGCGCCATGGCAGGAGGTGCTTCGCGTCAATCGCCACTATTCGCTGGATACCGCTTGGTCTGCCACAAGAACCGGTCGATTTCGAACACGTGGTGGATGGGCTCCGCAAGGGCGGTGTGGTGCAATGACAGGTGAGGCCTGTGCGGCGGGGTCAGACGCCAGAGGCTCCCCGATGGATCGCCGTCGCTTGCGGTTGCGAATTAGGCTCAGGTCGGCTTGATCTCTGCCTGGCCGATCTTGCGCCATCTGGCGTTTTCGCGAACCAGTTTCAGGTCGTCGGTCGTCTCGGCAAATGTCCGCAATCGGTATTGCCGGAGCAGGTCCGGGAAGAGCGCTCCTTCCGGCAGGACGGCAAGCTGCTCGCGGACTGATATCTTTTCATCGATGACCCGCATGCCCCAGGCATTTTCCCGAACCTGCAGTTCCGCGGCCAGATCGCGCTCTTCCGGCACGTTTTCGTCCAGCACGGCCAGGAGGATCGAGTGGAAAAGCGCTACATAGCCAATCTGTCTCAGGCCGCCCACGACCCGCACGCGCGGCAATATGGCAAGGACGAGGAACGTCAGGAACAAGTTCGGCAGCAGCACGCCGTCCAGCAGCGCCTGCCTGAGATACGGCCGCTCGAACGGGATGGAAAGACCTTGCGGCCTGTCGGGCTCGATCAGGTGCCCGTTCTCGAGAACGAGCTTGCGCACGCGCTCCTCGCGGATGCCCCAGAAATAGTCCGTGGCATTGGGCAGGAATCTGCCAAATGGGCTCGATGCGGCCTCTTGCCAGGCATGTTCGAGACGCTGGCGTCTTGCGGGTTCAATCAGCAGCCTGGAAAGAAGGCTGCCGTCATATTCTAGATGCCGCGCCATGGCAGCCGCGGCGACCCGATCATCGACGAAAACCGGCAGGGCCATGCTGGCACGATCCCAATTGGCGACCAGATCCTCATTCAGTTCAGTCAGCGCATCGGCGGCGGTTTCAAACACCTTGTCCCGGCTGGCAAGCAGTGTGCCCAGCCAGCGGCTGCCATCCGTTTCATCGCCCACCGCTTCGAGCACGCGCTTGTTGAGGGAGACGGGACCGGCCACGCAGGCGCTTTTGCGGCACAGTTTGTGGCGTCCCATGCCAAACAGGTTGACCTTGTCGTCGCCGACATCGAGCCATCCCGGCCCCTCCCGGCCAACTGTCTCCATGGTCATCGTCGTTCCCATGAAGCCGACGAAGGCCGACAGCCCGTTTTCGACCGCGCCGAGCCAGGCAAGCAGAAGAGCATCGAAGGTGATCCGGTCCATCAGAAGCAGGCAGTGCAGGCCGGACTGAATCACCGGTCTGTGCTCGAACTCGTCGAGGGCTTTGCCGATCTTCTCAGGCTGCATGATCCTACCGAGGCGCTGATGCAGGACTTCGCGCAGGATCGAGCGGGCAGCGATCGCCGGGCCCGATGCAGGCTTTGCCACCGGCCGCCAAAGATGGCGGGCGTAGTCGGAAACCGGTGCATTCCAGTTCTGCTCGATGTCGCGCACGACCTCCGGGCAGAGCAGCGACAGCACAGCCAGAATTTCCCGCGGAGGGGTAGGGGTTGGATCAAAGACGGCGGTCATTGGTCCCGTCTAGCCGCTTGCGGTGTAAACGCCAAGCGAGACCAGACTTGCTGGATGCGGCCGGCCCACATAGATCGTCAATTCGATCAAGGTGGTGTGAGACGAAATGACCGTATCCTACGCAATTCTCCTTGAGCAATCCCCTGTTCGCTGCCTCGGCACGAATTGTCAGATTGGCCAAACAGCTAAGGCAAACAGCGGATCTTAGAACCGCAGCCGGGCCATGCTCAGGAGGTCGTGGTACTGCCCGTCGGTAAAGCCGGCCTTCACATGCCGGCCTTCGATCTCAAAGCCGTGGCTCTTATAGAGACGGAGGGCCGCTTCGTTGTCGGCATAGACGGTCAATTCGACTCGCTTCAGGGCGCGCCAGTTGTCGGCCACGTCAAGCAGCGCGCCAAGTATGGCAGAGCCGATACCTTTGCCGACAAAGGCATCGTCAAGGCCGATATTGATCTCGCCGATGTGCGAACGGCGCGGTGAACCTTGCACGACCAGGCTGCCATGGCCGACGACCTTGCCGTCCAGCTCGGCAACGATCCAGGTGGTTTCCGGGCCGGACTTGGCAATGCGCCGCGCCACCTGCTCCACCATCTCGAAAGGCATCCTGAGCGTGCCCCAGCGGAAGCCCGGCATGTTGAAGATAGCGCAAAGCGCCTCCGCATCGCTTGACCGGACGGACCGCAGCAGCGGCTGGATTTTCTCGGCGGGTGGCGAGGTCGTGCTGGTCATGGCGTTCCCGGCGAAGGCAATCGGCCCGGTACGATGCACCGGACGCCACCTGAAAATCCAGCCGTCTCTGACCTATGATACCGATTGCGGGCTAAAAATACCGGGAGGCAGCGTAGAGTTTGAACACGCCGCTGATGCCTATCCAGCCGAAAAGGGCGAGCCAGCACAATGTCCCGGTCGCCGTCCAGTCGATCCGGTGCACCGCAGCGTCGGTGATGACGACGCCGAGGATGGCAAGCAGGCCAACCAGAAACTGCGCCAACCCGAGCACCAGCAGTTCCTCGCGCGGCGCGCTTCTCCAGACGAGATATATACCGCCCGCACCGGCGAGGAAGATGGCGCTGTAGACCTGAGCGTGGAAGGCATCGATCGGCCATGGCCAGATGCCACTGAATGTCAGGGGAAACAGCAACAGGCCGACGCCATAGAGCCCAAGGATCGCGGATTCCGCCGGCATGTAGCCGCGCCATGCGAGATTTAAGGTCACGCCTTTTGCGGAAGGACGGGCCCTGGCCCGCCACAGGAACAGCCCGGATAGCGCGGCCGAAGCAAGATAGACCAAAAACCACAGCCAAGGCGCTTTGCGCTCGAAGTTGAAATAGCCGAGATTGATGAACGAAGCCACCGACACGATGACGGTGAAGATGAAGGCCATGACGAGCACGAGCCTGCCGGGCGACCAGCGATTCCAGACCAGCAGTGCCGCCATCACGACCATTTCGGCGGTGTAGAAGCCACCGAGGAAGCGCGCATTGAACGGCGTGACGGCCCAAGGCCAGCCCGGTTTCACCAGCGCAGGCATGAAAAACAGGCCGGCGCCTACGATCAGGACGACGATGACCCCCGCAGAAAAAAGGCGCAGGACCGCGGGAAATGGCGGATTGTCTGATGTCGGCATGGGAGAAAATCCCAAAGATGAATGCTCCATGGACCATCATAGTGCTGCTTGCGGCCGGTTAAAATCCGCCGAATGGAAATTGAACGGTCACCAGGCTTATCCATTCGAATGGCCGTACGGTCCGTTTCGAAGTAAGATGGAACACTCGGACCAAAGATCGGTCCGTCAAAACGCCTCGAGGTGCATTTTCCGGAGCCTGCACGATGAACGAAGCTCAGGATCTATTCTCACTTCTGCGACGATCGGCCGATGTCGATCCGCAGGCGATCGACGCGATCAAGCGAACCATCGCGGAGGGCGAGGACCGCGAACTTTGCCGCATCAATGCGCCAGCCTTCGCCAGCAAGCATGGCCTCGACGAGGAGCGTGCAATAGGCGCCTTTCTCCATGCGGCGCGGGTGGGCATCTTCGACATTTCCTGGAATGTTCTGTGCCCCGGCTGCGGCGGTGTGCTCGACACCAACGCCACGCTGAAAACCCTGCAAAAGGACGAATACACCTGCGCGCTGTGCTCCGAGGGCTATTCACCGACTCTCGACGAGATGGTCGAGGTGACATTCACCGTCAGTCCCCGCGTGCGCAGGATTGCCGCACACAATCCACACGAACTGCCGGTGGCGGAATATTTCCGCCAGATCTACTGGGCGTCCGGCGTCGATCTGCCGGAAGAGGATTTCGTGAAAAAGCTGGAAGCGTTCTCGCTGGAGGATATCGAGCTTGCGCCCGGTGAAAAGGCGGTTCTGACCATACAGCTTCCGTCTGAATTCATCATCGTCTTCGAGCCGGTCACCCATTCAGCGCAGTTCATCGACGGGAAGGGCGAACCAACAAAGGAGCGCCGGAGCCTCTCTTTGGCCTTCGACCGCGACCATGTCCAGAACCAGACGCTGGAGATGCAACCCGGCCCGTTGCGCATTTCGCTGGAAAACCGGACCGACACCCGCGTGCTGCCGACAGTCTTCATCGCCGGCCAGACATTGCATGATTTCCTGGGAAAACGCCGGCCCTTCCTGACCGCCAAGCGCCTGCTCACCAACCAGACGTTCCGCGATCTCTATCGCACGGATACACTCGACATCAACCAGCGCCTGAAGATCACCAGCCTGACGTTCCTGTTCACCGACCTGCGCGGATCGACCGAGCTTTACGAGCGGGTGGGCGACCTTTCAGCCTTCGATCTCGTGCGCGAGCATTTCCAGGTTCTGCACGAGATCGTCACGGCGGAGGCAGGCGCGGTGGTGAAGACGATCGGTGATGCGGTGATGGCGACCTTCGCGACGCCTGATCGTGCGATTGCTGCAGCCCTCAGGATGCGCGATGCCATGCGTACGCTCAACGACAAGAGCGGCCGCGAGGATCTGCTGCTCAAGATCGGAGTCCATGCCGGCCCCTGCATCGCCGTGTCGATGAATGAGCGACAGGACTATTTCGGCCAGACGGTCAACATTGCTTCGCGGGTGCAGAACCTTGCCAACGCACAGGCGATCTTCGCCACTCGAGCGGTGGTCGACGACAATCTCACCGCCGATCTCTTACATAGGAACGCGCTGACGCCCGTGCCCCACGAGGTCTCGCTGCGCGGCATTGACCGGGAGATAGCAGTATACACGATCCCCTGAAGGCTTGGCCCCTGAAGAGTTGGCTCGTCCCGGCCCCTCACACGCGCCTACAGATAAAATAACGATCGGCGGCAATCGAAGGTGGCGGCGAGAGGCGTTGCAACTGCGGGTGATCGAGCGGCGTGCCGCTGACCGCGATGCCGCCGACGCGAAGCAGGCGCGCGGTCAGATCGGGAAGCCAGGTAGAGGTCACTGCATCGCGATCGTCATAGCCGGTGCCGATGTCGGCATGAACAAGAGCGGCGTCGATGCCAATGAACCTGCTCGCCGTCTCGCGTATTTCGCCGAGCACGAGGTTTTCAGCTTCGGGAATTGAGCTGGCGTGTGCGGCAAGTGCGCGATCGAACGCTACGATCCGGCGTCCGGGCAGGCGCTCGCGCAGATGGTGGAACGTCCGGCCATTGCCGAGGCCGAGCTCGAGCACGGGCCCCTCCATCTTCGCAACCTCGGCGCAGACATGATCGAGTATGTCGCGCTGTGCGGTCATCCTCCGGATGAAACTGTCAAGGCGACTCATGTGCGATTGTATGTCCAGAACCAGTTCACGAAATCAACTGCCCCCGACCAGAGCGTTTCGCGGCTGAAACCCAGGCCGACGAGCTAAACCCCGATCGAGTCTTGCCGCGTGTAGAGGCGAACGATGAACACTGCAACAAGCGAACAGGCTGCCGACAAGGATCATACCGGGTGGAATCGGCGGCGCAGCGCGCGGCGGAACAGCGATGTCATTTGTAGGGGTCCGCGGCGTCCCGCAACCCGTCGCCGAGGAAGTTGAACGCCAAGATGACGAGAACGACGGGGAGCATCGGCAAAAGCAGCCATGGATAGAACGCGATCACGCTGACGCTGCGCGCCTCGGTGAGCAGGATGCCCCAGCTGGTTATCGGTGCCCTCAGGCCGAGCCCGAGGAAGCTCAGCGCCGTCTCGCCCAGGATCATGCCGGGTATGGAGATCGTCGCCGTCGCGATCAGATGCGACATGAAGCCAGGAATGAGATGCCGCCCGATGATGCGGCTGCTTCTGGCGCCCATCAATTGCGCGGCCAGAACGTAATCCTCCTCGCGCAAGGCTAGAAGCTTCGAACGCACGGCCCGCGCCAGTCCGGTCCAGTCGAGCAGCCCGAGGATGACGGTGATGCCGAAATAGATCAGGATCGGACTCCAGGTTATCGGCATGATCGCCGCCAGAGCCAGCCATAGCGGAATGCTGGGGATCGATTGCAGAACTTCGATTATCCGTTGGACGATCAGGTCGAAGATACCGCCGTGATAGCCGGCCAGTCCGCCGATGACAATGCCGAGCAGGAAGCTGAAACTGATGCCGACGAGGCCGATTGTCAGTGAAATGCGGGCGCCATAGATGATGCGCGAGAGCACATCGCGCCCCAGCCTGTCAGTGCCGGCCAGAAAGAGCTGGCCGTTTTCGGCGGGGCAGACAAAATGCCTGTCACCTTCGATCAGGCCCCAGAACCGGTACTTATCGCCCTTGCAGAAGAAACGGATCCGCTGAACATCATCCTGTTTCTCGACGTAGTTCCGCTTGAGCGTGTCCATATCCAGCGTCATCTGGCGGCCATAGACGAACGGCCCGACGAACTCGCCGTTGTGGAACAGGTGCACCCGCTGCGGCGGCGAATAGATGTAGTCCATGTTGCGCGTGTGCAGATCGTAGGGCGCCAGGAACTCGCAGATCAGTATCCCGAAATAAAGCGCTGCCAGGAATATGCCGGATACAAGGGCAAGCCGGTGCCGACGGAATTTCCACCACATCAGCCGCAACTGCGACGCCTGAAAGACCTTCTCCTGCTCCGGCGTCATCGCCTCGACCGACTGCAGGTCAAAGGGCTCGATGGAAACGTAGTGTTGCAGTGGGGCACCCGGAGCGGGCAGCGGCGATTGCGTGTTCATTTGGTGCTGCCGCCTTGCAAACGAATTCGCGGATCAAGTAGCGCCAGCGCCAGGTCGGAAATCAGGACGCCGATGACCGTCAGGAAGGCGAGGAACATCAGGAACGACCCTGCGAGATACATGTCCTGGCTTTGCAGCGCCTTGATCAGCATCGGCCCGGTCGTTTCCAAAGACAGCACGATCGCCGTGATTTCGGCACCGGAGATGATGGCCGGCAGGATAGAGCCGATATCCGAAATGAAGAAATTGAGCGCCATGCGCAGCGGATATTTGACCAGCGCCCTGAAGGGATGAAGGCCTTTGGCGTGCGCGGTCACGACATATTGCTTATGTAGCTCATCGAGCAGATTGGCGCGCAGCCGCCGGATCATGCTTGCCGTGCCCCCGGTGCCGATGATCAAGACCGGAATCCAGAGATGGGCGAGGATCGATTTCGCCTTGGCCCAGCTCATCGGCTCGCCGAGATATTGCTGGTCCATGAGATGGCCGATAGACGTTCCGAACCAGATGTTGGCGAAATACATCAGGATCAGCGCCAGCATGAAGTTCGGAATCGCAAGGCCGAGAAGGCCGAAGAAAGTCAGGCCGTAGTCGCCCCAGCTGTATTGATGCGTGGCGGAGTACATGCCGATCGGAAAGGCGATGAGCCAGGTAAAGATGATCGTGACGAAGGAAACCAGCACCGTCAGCCACATTCGGTCCCCGACGACGTCGCGAACCGGCAGCTCATATTCGAAGGAATAGCCGAAATCGCCGTGCAGCATCCCGCCGACCCAGTAGAAGTAGCGAATGACCGGTGGCTTGTCGAAACCATATTCCTTGCGCATCATCTCGATGCGATCGGAATCCACCGCTTCGCCCTGAGCCCGAAGCTCGGCAACATAGCTGTCGAAATAGTCGCCTGGGGGAAGTTCGATGATCGTGAACACCAGTGCCGATATGACCAGCAGCGTTGGAACCATGACGGCGATACGCCAGACAAAATATCGAAGCACGCTCAGGACTCTCCAAGCCAGAATGTATCCGGCATATAGACACCGAAATAGGCGGTCGGGTCGTAGCCGTAGAGCGCCTTGTCAGGCAGATTGCGCAGCCGCGAGGATGCCAGAATCGGCTGATGCGTTCCGTTTACCGTGCCGATCGAAAACACCTGATCGGTATAGATCGACAGCATTGAATTCCAGATCTCGGCGCGCTCCGTGGCTTCGGTCGATGCGTTCCAGCGCTTGAGTAAAGCCATCAACTCGACCACGGGCGGAAGATCGGGCGCTTCGCCGACCTTGCCACGGGACAAGTAGTGAGCACCCCAGAGCGGCCATTGCAGCTGGTCATCGACGGTGGGGGCGAGTTGGTAGGGGTTCATGTCGGCGGTCGGCACGCCATTGTCGATGCCCGACCACATCGACATCATGATCTGGCCACCAAGCGCGCGGCTGCGGAAGATGTCGCGCTGCGAAGTCCGGATGAACAGGGCGATGCCGATCTTGCGCCAGTGATCGGTGATGAGCTCGAGCGCGTCGGTTTCCAGCGTGCTTTCGCCGGCCGTTTCCACTACGAGCTGCGCCGGGCGTCCGTCGGGGAGTATCCGCAGGCCGTCATCGTCACGCGCCTGAAGCCCGACCTCGTCGAGCAGGGCATTGGCCTGGTCGGGATCATGGGCGACCCAGGCTTTCGCGAATTCCGGCCGGTAGAGCGGGCTCTCCGGCAGGACCGTATCGGCACTTTCCTGCGCCAATCCGTAGAACACAGCCAAATTGATCTCGCGCCTGTCCACAGCGAGCGAAAGTGCGCGGCGCACGCGCACGTCACGAAAAAGGCCACGCCACACCTGGTCGGCACAATTCAGATTGGGCAGCAGCGCCAGCCGCGAACCTTGTGTGCGTTTCCAGAGATGCATCTTCACCGGGTAGCGCTTCTCCGCATCCTTCAGGAAGGAGTAATCGGTGAAGTCAATTCCCATGCCTTGCAGGTCGCTCTCGCCCGCACCGGTCTTGGCGGAAATGATCGCCGACGAGCTGACATTCATGACAATCCGGTCGACATAAGGCAGTTGCCGGCCATTCTCGTCTATTCGATGAAAGAACGGGTTCCGCTCGAAGACGAACTGCTCAGCCGGCGGCTTGGTCCGGTTCTGCCAGGGATCGAGCGTCGGCAGTTCCGGGTTCTCCGGGCGATACTGCCGCGACATGCGGATATGCAAGAGCGTCCATTTCTGGGCCCGGTTCTCCTTCATTAGGCCGGCGAGCCGGAATGGATCTTGGTATTTCTTGTGGAACTGCTTGAGATAGGCGGCCGGCAGAACAAGCGATAGGGGCGAAGCAGCGGCGAGCTTGGGCAGGAAGTCGGGATTGGGCGCATCCCAACTATAGCGGACCGTCAACGGATCGACGATCTCGAAGCGTGGCGGCTTGCCGTCCGCCAGCAGGGCCGGGGCGAGCCCGCCTTGCGAAAGCTCATCGTTAAGCCAGACATCTTCCCAGCAATAGCGAAAATCCTCCGACGTCAGCAGGCTACCGTCAGACCATTTATGTCCTTCTCGTATCTTGAAAGTGAAGACACGATCATCCGCTACATCGAAACTTTCGAGAATGTCGGCTTGCAGGTTAAGCTTTTCGTCATAGCCGACCAGGCGAGCGTACCCGTAGATTGTCATCATCCGGATGTCTTTCTGGCTGCCGATGATCGTGCGCAGCGTGCCGCCATATTGGCCGGGCTGCCGGCCCATCGCGGCGAGATTCAACGCGCGAGGGCGCTTGGGCAGGCGTTCGGCGAGTGCCGGCAGCGCTCTGGCCTTCAGCTGCGGCTCAAGAAATTCCGGCTCCAGATCGCCGGCGCGCAACGCGCCCGGCAGAAATGCCGAAGCCATGAGTCCAAGGACGGTGCGCCGGCTG
Organism: Mesorhizobium sp. M0854; assembly: GCF_040319815.1. Taxonomy (NCBI): domain Bacteria; kingdom Pseudomonadati; phylum Pseudomonadota; class Alphaproteobacteria; order Hyphomicrobiales; family Phyllobacteriaceae; genus Mesorhizobium; species Mesorhizobium sp. M0854. Next base: position 166,613 of record NZ_JAMYOL010000004.1, on the reverse strand, counting down.
ATCAATGGCGTAGCTCGCTGACATCGGCCGAACGTCGGGCCAGCACCAGGTGGCCGCCGCCAAGATCGAGCGGCGACAGCATATCCTCGTCGCCCTCGTCGCGGAATTGCGGTCCCCATGCGCTGGTGTCGGAAGCGCCGCTGAGCTTCAGCGTCTTGAAATCCATCGGCCTGTCGAGATCGGGGAAAGGAACTGCGGCGACCAGTGAGCGCGTGTAGGGGTGGATAGGTTTCCTAAGCAGAATTTCGCGCGGCGCGAGCTCGACGATACGCCCGCCGCACATCACCGCGATGCGGTCTGCCATGTAGTCCACCACCGCCAGGTTGTGGGAAATGAACAGGTAGGTCAGGCCCAGTTCCTTCTGCAGGTCCTTAAGAAGGTTCAGGATCTGCGCCTGGACAGAGACGTCGAGTGCCGAAACCGGCTCGTCGCAGATCAGGAGTTCAGGTCCCAGCGCCAACGCGCGCGCGATGCCGATACGCTGACGCTGCCCGCCGGAGAAACTATGCGGAAAACGCTTTATGAAGCGCGGGTCGAGCCCGATTGCCTGCATCAGGCTCTTGACCGTGGCGAGTCGGGACGCGGCATTGCCACGTCGATGGATTTCCAGCGGCTCGCTCAAAATGTTCTCCACCGTCATGCGGGGTGAAAGCGACGAAACCGGATCCTGGAATACCATCTGGATTTTCGCGCGCAGCATGCGCAGGGCGTCTCCCTCGGCTTCCAAGACGTCGATCGGACCATCGCGGCCATTGAAGATCACAGAGCCGCCGGTAGGGGTGACAGCCCGCATGAGGATCTTGCTGACGGTGGTTTTGCCGGAGCCGCTTTCGCCGACAAGACCCAGGCACTCACCCCGCCTGATATCAAAGCTCACGCCGTCCACGGCGCGAACAGAGGTTTGATGATCTCCGCCGAACCATCCGGACTTGCGGATCGTGAAGGTCTTTGTCAGATCGCTGACCGATAGCAGGAGGTCGTTCGGCCCCTTCGATGCCGGCGCCGTCTGCTTGCCGAGCAGGTTCCCGACATTCACCGGCACCTCGCGGAGCGCCTTTAGCCTTTCGCCGGGCTTCAGGTCGAAATGCGGAACGGCTGCCATCAGGCCCTTCAGGTAAGGGTGGCCCGGCCGGCGGAATATCGCCTCCACGGGTCCCGCTTCCATGATTTCGCCATGGTACATGACCACCACCTCGTCGGCGACATTGGCGACTACGCCAAGGTCGTGCGTGATCAGCAGCATCGCCATGTTCAGCTTCGTCTGAAGCTCGCGCAGCAATTGCAGGATTTGCGCCTGGATGGTCACGTCCAACGCCGTCGTCGGCTCGTCGGCGATCAACAGGGCGGGCCGGCAGATAAGCGCCATGGCGATCATGGCGCGTTGACGCAATCCTCCCGAAAGTTCAAAGGGATACATGTCATAGGCGCGCTTGGGGTTGGGAAAGCCGACAAGGCCGAGCATTTCCTCGGTCCGCGCCTTGCGCTCCACCCGGGCCATGGGCGTATGAATCTGCAGGGATTCGCTGACCTGGTTGCCGATCGTATGCAGCGGCGACAGCGATGTCATCGGCTCCTGAAATATCTTGCCGATGCGGCTGCCTCTCAACGCCCGGATTTCGGTTCCGTCACGCGGCATCTGCAGGATATCCTGCGTCGTACCGGGCTTTTTTGGATCGGAAAACAGGATACGGCCGCGAACATGGGCTGTGTTCGGCAAAATGCCCATCACTGCCTGGCTGAGAACCGATTTTCCGGAACCGGACTCGCCCACAAGCGCGGTAACCTTGCCGGGCAGGACGCGAAGATTTGCACGCCTGACAGCATGCAACGGTCCCCCTATAATGGCAAAAGAGATGCCAACATCCTCGATCCGCAGCAGATCAACGCCCAAATTCATTCTCACACCAGCCCCCACTCTGGCACGTCCAGAAGGCGAGACTAACGCATTGCCAGCCTAGAGCAACTTGGATTCGAACAGTCGCCAGTTCCCTGGCGGAACCGGCGACCGGACTGCATACCAAACGCGTTCGGATCAGATCGTGGCGGTTACTGGAGCTTCCTCGGGTCGCCCGCGGACGGCCGCGCGGCATTGCGATGAAGCAGCATGACCTGCTCGGCGTCCGATATGCGGTCGTAAATCGGCTCCAGCGCACCGTCTTCATCGAGTGCGAGAGCACCCGACAAATCGGGTGAAAGCACCGTTAGCTTCTGCCTGATGCCCGCCAGTTCCTCCATGCCGAGCGCCAGCCAGTTGTTGGCGCCGCAATAGCTGGCGAAGTCTTTGCTGGCGAGAACGCTGTGCGGATATTTCTTGGTCAGGGTCTGGAGGCGCTGGACCTCGTTTACAGCCGAGCCGAAGACAGAGAATGTGAGCCGGTCGGTAAGCCCGACATTGCCGAACATCACATTGCCGACATGCAGGCCGATACCATAGTTTATGTCGCTCAATCCCTGCTGCTTTCTGCGCAGATTGAGATCCATCATGCGCGCGGTGGCCTTGTGCGCTGCCGCAAGAGCAGCCTGGCAGGCGATCTCGGACTGTGAACGGTGCCTTGCGCAAGGGTAGACGGCAATGAAGCCATCACCTATGAAACTCATGATCTGCCCGCCCTTGCGATTGAAAGGTGCAGCAGCGGCGTCGAAAAACTGGTTCAGCGTATCGATATAGACTTCGCGGCCGGAGGTTTCGGCAAGTCTTGACGACCCGCGCATGTCGCCCATGACCAGTGCCGCCCGGATTGTATCACCCTCGCCGCGCTTGATCTGGCCTTCGAGCACGCGCCTGCCGGCGTCGCCGCCGAGATAAGTGGTCATCATGTTGTCGGCAAGCTTGGTGAGCACCGCCATCTTGGTTGCGATAGCGAGATGGTTCTGGATACGCAGCAGCGCCGAAATCATGCTGTCGCTGAAGCCTGCAGCACTGTCGGTGGACCAAGACCCGATCATGCCCTGACTGGTGTTGCCGCTGAAGGGATGGACAAAAGCCATGTAATCGGTGACGCCCATCAGCTTGAGGTCATCGAAAACAGGAAATTCCGACGGCACCGACGGGTCGAGCCGGCGCCGCAGATGGTCGAGCTTATGGCTAAGCAGATGGTAGTATGGGCTGGTCAGGAATCTGTCGGAATGAACGCCGTTCTCCTTGCGGAAGCCTTCCACTTCCAGGCCCTGGCCGCGGAGCCAGGTGAAGCCGAGCGCGTCATAAAGCGGATGAAGCATCGAAAAGCTCAAATGCACCCGCTTCAACGGCAGGCCGGCAGCAGCCAGCCGTTCACAAAAGCCCCTTACCAATGTTTCCAGGTCGTTGCCCGCCAACGCCGATTGGGTCAGCCAATCGGCAACCTTATCCATGAGAATGGCAGAAATTTCTGCTTGCGCTGTGCTCATGCTATCTCGAAATCTCCTTGATCCGCCACAAATTCGCCGGCTCGGACGCCGTCAGGCCTTCACCACCGTCTCTCGGGCTAGCCCGAGGCGGCCAAAAACATTGCGTGTGTCGACGATCAGTAGAGCGTGATCCGCGATCGCCTGATAGTCGATCGCGTCGTGGTCGGTTGCAACGACGACAGCGTCGAAATCCTTCAAGGCCGCCTCGGTCAATTCGACCGAGCGACGCCCCTTGATCGCCATATGCTCCCGTGTGGCCGGGATTTCGGTAACATGCGGATCGTGGAATTCCGTCTTGCCGCCCCATTCCTCGATGAGTTCAATGAGCCGCAATGAGGGGCTTTCGCGGATGTCGGGCACATTCTTCTTATAGGCGAGCCCGATGATGAGAATGCGCGAGCGGCTGAGCGCCTTGCCGCAGCGCCGGTCCAGCGCCTTCGCCAGTTCATCGACCACATGACGCGGCATGGCCGTGTTGATCTCTGCCGCCAGCTCGATGAAGCGGGTCGGCAGTTCGTATTCGCGAGCCTTCCACGTCAGGTAGAAGGGATCGATCGGAACGCAGTGCCCGCCAAGTCCAGGGCCGGGATAGAAAGGCATGTAGCCGAAGGGCTTGGTCTTTGCCGCCTCGATCACCTCCCAGATGTCGATTCCCATCGCACCGAGCACGATCTTCAACTCGTTGACGAGGGCTACGTTGACCGAGCGGAAGATGTTTTCCGTCAGCTTGACCGCCTCGGCGGTCGCCGTGGTGGAAACCGGAACGACGGTCTTGACCACGCCATGGTAGAAAGCCTGCACGAGCGTCGCCGCTTCAATGCCGTCACCTGCCACGACCTTGGGGATCGTCGCGACTTCAAAGCTGCGGTTGCCGGGATCCTCGCGTTCGGGCGAGAAGCCGAGGAAGAAATCTATTCTCGACTGCAAGCCGGTTTTTTCCAGGATGGGCTTGATCACGTCGTCGGTGGTGCCGGGATAGGTGGTCGATTCCAGCACGATCAGCTGGCCGAGACGCAGATGCTTCGCGATGGTGCCTGCGGTGTTCCTGACAAAGGAGAGATCCGGCTCGCGGTGTTTCGTCAGTGGTGTCGGAACGCAGATGATGATGACATCGCAGACGGCCAGTTCGGCAAAATCCGCAGTGGCGCGGAACCGTCCGCTTGCCACCTGGCCGGCAAGAGCTGTCGACGTCACCGCCTCGATGTAGGATTGTCCGTTGTTCAGGCTCTCGACCTTCTGGCCTTCGATGTCGAAGCCGGAAACCGGGAAGCCGGCGCGTGCGATCGCAACCGCCAACGGCAACCCGACATAGCCCAGTCCGATCACGCCGACTTGCGCGGCGCGCGTCGAAATCCGGGTCAGAAGACGGTCATATATCGATCGTGAGGCGTCCAACAATCTGCTTTCTGTTAATTCGGACAGGCCGTCCGCTTCCATGGTGAGGTTCACCGCTCACAAGAGCCCCGAGGCATATTGCGGAAAATCGATGTCCGCAAGCGTCAGACCGGCACCTTCGCCTTAAGGCTTGCGGCAGCCATCGCATAGCCGCCGGCGGCGCCATCGATGAAATGAACGTGATCGCGCTGCAGCGGCGATGCGACGAGGCATGTCATCAAGGCCGATTTCTGGCGGTGCAGGCCATAGTTGCAGATGCCCGCCTCTTCCGCCTGTTTCAGCCGGTCCTCGATCCGTTGCAACACATCCGCGTCAACGTCGATGGTCATCTTCAAGCCATCGTCGAACTTCCGGAAATCCGAATTGCTGGCCACTTCGCGTTTGTAGATCTTCGGATCGAATCTGCCGATCGTCCAGCCATATCTATCCGTAACAGCCGTAAGCGTCATCAGGAACACTATCCACAGCTTCGACAGCCACCGCCGTCCTGCCGGCGCCGTGGCCCGCGCCTCGATATCGAGGCCGGCGGGCAGCAAACTGTAGTCCGGCCCGTTCACCGGCACCGGGTGGCCATCGCGTTCCTGCCTGCCGGCAAGGGCGATGATGTCGGAAACCAGAAACTGAAAACCGCGCAAGTCGCGCGACGCCCCCGGTATGGCTATGATCGAGACGATTTCGCCATGCCGGGCTTCGATCGGGTTCCAGCGACACGAGAGGCCGGTCAGGTCCGGCCGCGCGCCGGCCGGCGCAGGATCGATGCGGTAGCGCCCCGCTTTCATCTCGGCTTCCGCCCAACTGCCGCCACCTCCGGCGAACATGGCATAGAAGACCGCATCGGAGGCCTGGAATCTCGCCACGCGAACGTCGAGGCCTTGCGTTCTTATATCCTTTATCGGCACGATTGCGGCACGCAAGGTCAGGTCCAGTTCGTCCGCCACCCATCTCTGGACAGCCGCCAGCGCGTTGCGGGTGATCTCCAGCGCCGAGCCGGGAAACGCCACGAGCGCACCGTCGCCGCCGAAGACAAAGGGAAGATCTTGCCTACCCAGCGCATTGAGCAGCGCCGAAATGACGCTGGCACCGGCCATATTGACGGTTTTATAGCGCCCCGCCTCGATCGCCTTGGTCGAGCCGACGATGTCTGCGGTGGCCAGCGCCCAGCCATCGGGGAGAGGCCGATAGTTATCGATATCGGCAACGCTTTCGAACTTTGCGAAGACCGGCAGAGAAGCAACAAACGGATCGGACGCGGCAGCTGTTTCCATGAGCATCAGATAGCACATTCCAGTGCTTGAGGGTGAAGTCGATCATGCTTCGAAATTGACTTGCGCAGGCTTTCCGATGATAGGGTCCGGCGATGCGAATTGCCTTCTATGCGCCGCTGAAGTCGCCCAATCATCCCGTTGCCTCCGGCGACCGCCAGATGGCACGGATGCTGGTCAAGGCACTGGAGCATGGAAGGCATAGCGTCGAATTGGCATCCGAATTGCGCTTCTATCTACGCGAACCGGATTCGAAAAGTTTCGATGCGCTCAAGATCGAGGCCCGGGAGGAAGCCGCGCGGCTGGCAAGGCTTTGGGATCGTGACGGCAAGCCCGATCTGTGGTTCACCTATCATCCCTATTACAAGGCACCCGACCTGATCGGGCCCGAACTGGCGTTGGCCTTTGGTGTCCCCTATGTGACAGCGGAAGCCTCCTATTCGAGGCGGCGCAACTCCGGTTTGTGGGCCGATACGCAAGCGTTGGTGGCGCGAGCCGTCGAACAGGCGGCGCTGAACATCTGCTTCACGCAAAGGGATCGTCAGGGACTGGCAGATGCGGTACCCGACGCCGCTTTCGGCATGCTTTCGCCTTTCATCGACACATCGCTATTCCAGGAAACCCCGGCACGGGGTTGTCCGACGCGCCTCGTTACCGTCGCCATGATGCGCCCGGGCGACAAAGTCGAAAGCTATGGCATGCTGGCGCAGGCGCTCGGTTCGATCGGTCACCTGCCCTGGACGATGTCGGTCGTCGGGGACGGACCTGCCCGCGAGGAGATCAAAGCGCAATTCGCCAGCTTGCCCGCCGACCGTATCGAATGGCTTGGCGCGATTGAGCCAGCCGCCGTGCCGGATGTCCTCTACAGTGGGGGAATTTACGTCTGGCCGGGTTTCGGCGAGGCCTATGGCGTTGCCTATCTTGAAGCACAGGCCGCCGGCCTTCCGGTTGTGGCTCAGGACATCGCCGGCGTGCCGGAGGTCGTGCGGGATGGCCAGGCCGGGTTTCTCACCCCGCCGGGCGATGTGGCGGCGTTCGCTTCTGCCATTGAAAGGCTTCTGGCCCGTAACGACGAAAGATCCATCATGGCCGCAGAAGCCAGACGTTTCATCCTCGAAGAACGTTCTCTCGGTGCTGCGGCGGCGCGTCTGGCCGAACTTCTTGCAAAGATCCCGGTCTCATGACATCCGATCAGATCTGGCAACCCTTGGTGGAGGAACTGGCGAGCCGGCAACGGGCGGACCGTAAGGCAGAGTTCTGGCTGCGCGACGATGACGCCGTGGATCCGACGCCTGCGCTTGATCGGTTGCTCGACCTCACTGGTGAATTCGCGGTTCCGGTGACTCTGGCCGTCATTCCCGCCCTGACTGACGAGAAGCTTGTCGTTCGGCTTGACGAGGCGCCGCATGCCACGGTCGCCATCCATGGCTGGGCGCACCGAAATCATGCGCCCGAGGGCCAGAAGAAGCAGGAGCTCGGCGCGCATCGGCCACGCGAGGCGGTGCTCGATGATCTGGCTCGCGGGCTGGCGCACGTAACCGGCCTGCACGGCGCACGTGCTGTTCCGATGCTGGTACCACCCTGGAACAGGATCGACGCCGGCTTGGTATCCGACCTTGGATCGATAGGATTTTCGGCATTGTCGGTCTATGGGCCGCCAACGCCGGCTTCACTTGCGGTCATCAACAGCAATGTCGACATCATGGATTGGCATGGCACGCGCGGCTGCCGCGATCATGGCCTATTGGTTCAGGCTATCATCGCGCAATTGCAGCATGCATTCGATGGGGGCGAACCCGTGGGCCTGCTCACCCACCATCTCGTACATGATGAATCGGCCTGGCTCTTCCTCGAACGGCTGTTCACAGTCACCGCACAGACTGAAGCCTGCGCATGGCTTCCGATCAGGACATTGATCGGGCGCAGCGCCGGTGGAACAATTCCAGGAAAGTGTGAACGGTTTCCGTCCGGAATTGCGTCAAGACAAAGAGATAGAGGAAAATAGCTCAGCGCTTTTTGCGCAATGAGACTGGAATGTTGAGCGTCTGGCCATCCCGCGCGGCAAAAGCGCCGGTAAACCTGTCCTTGGCCAGTTTCTGGATCTTGTCCAGTTCCTTGTCGGTGCGTGTCGGATCGTGGTGAAACAGCGCAAGCCTCCGCGCACCTGCCGCCTCACAGAGTTTGACGCCCTGTTGCCACGTCGAGTGCCCGTAACCGCGGCGGCGTTCCATTTCCTCCTCGGTGTAGGTGCAATCGTAGATGACAAGGTCGGCATCTTCGATCAGGCCGAGCACCGTCTGATCGAGTTTGTCCGGGTCGTGCTCAGTGTCTGTGATCACCGCCACGACGCCGCCACCCCATTCGACCCGGTAGCCTATGCAGCCGCCCGGATGCATAAGACTGCCGGTTCGGACCACCACCCCTTCGCGCGGGCGAAGCACGTCTCCGGATACGAAATCGCGATAGTCGAGGCTTGCCTTGCAGGCCTCCAATTTCACCGGAAACCACGGCGGCCGCATGAACTCATCGACCATCTGCCGGGTCGTCATGTGTCCTGCAAGATGCCCGGACCAAAGCGTAACCTTGGCGCCCCGGTCATAGATCGGCGCAAAAGACGGCAGCCCGATGATGTGATCGTAATGGCAATGGGTGAAAAGCAGGTCGAAATCGGTCACGCCCAACGCCTGAAGCGCCGCGCCGGCTGGCCTTAGGCCAGAGCCTGCGTCGAACAGAAGCGTATGCTTACCGCATCGCATCTCGACGCAGATTGAGTTGCCGCCATAGCGAGAGAATTCTGGGCCTGATACCGAAATGCTGCCGCGGACACCCCAAAACCTGACCAGGAAAACGTTGTCGTCCATGCTACCCCTTCGCCCATCATATCCAAACAACTGCTGCTAGGCGAGACAGACAGGCTTTCTCCGGGTGATCTTCTCAGCGAGAGGACAGTGCCGTCACGACGGCGAGGATCGAGCGCACGTCCGTCGTTATTTGGCGCTTCGTGCGTCGATCAGATCCGCGGTCGTATGGCTTAGGCGATCGGCAAGAACCCGCAATATCTCGATGGTCATTTCCGGGAACTCCCTCATAAGCCTCAGGAAATGATCCTTGCGGATTCTCAGGGCTTCCAGCGGACTTGCCGCTCTGACGGTGGCAGTGCGGGAGCTGTTGCACAATATGGCGATCTCGCCAACGATCGAATTTGGCTCCAGTTCGGCAACTTTTATCGGTCCGCTGTCGGAATCGACAAGAATATCCGCTCTGCCTGAAAGGATGACATAGGCGGCGTCTCCCTCGTCGCCCTGTCGGAAAAGGATCTGGCCGGCGCTGTAGCTCACACGATCGGATGTGAACGCAAGCAGCTTGAGCTTTGTCGGCTCGATGGCAGAGAACAAGGGAACGCGTTGCAGCATTCCAACTTCATCCTTGAGCAGCATTGTCGCAAACCTTCCAAAATTCGCGTTTGCCAGACTAGAGCAACGGACGCCCCGATGGAATCAATTCTCTTTCCGGGATGGCGAGACAAACCACGCGAAAGGTGGCGAGCCCGATGTCGTGCACCGGCAGAATGATCCCAGCTGAATATCCGTTGCTCTATGACAACAGTTCCTTGAAGATACCGTTCCCTGCCAAAAGTGTCTCGTGTGTTCCGTCTTCCGCCAATTGACCCGAGTCGAAGACGATAACGCGATCAAACATCATCGCCATTGCCGGACTCGTCACGACCCACACAATTGCCGGCGAATGGCCGTCGCGCCTGGCTTCCTCGAGCACATTTCGCAGCACCTTATCCTGCATGCGCTGGTCGAGCGCCGATAGCGGCCGGTTGAGAATGAGAAAATCGGGACGCTTGAGCAAGGCTCGGGCAACATCGAGCTTCTGTCGCTGTCCACCGGTCAGCCGCCTGCCGCCGGAGCCGACGTTGAAGTCCAGGCCGACATCCAGAAGTTCGCCATAAAGCCCCAGTTCGTCAAGAATGTCATAGACGATGGAGCGTATGCGGTCGGGCGCGTCGGGATGATTGTTGCCCACACGCCCGAACAGGACATTATCCATGACGGTGGCCGCGGCAATGTATTTGGCAGGATCATACCGTTCGACCGCATTGTGCAGCTCGGGCGGCAGGTCTTCATAGAACCGGTTGCGTGCAGCGACGATCTTGCTCATCAGCTCGTCGCTCAGCAGGCCGAAGCGGTGCCGGGGCTCGATGTAGGCAAAGCTCAAGGTAACGATCATGGCGCGATCGTTTTCCGAAACCGCCTCGTAGGGACGGTTCTTGAGCCGTTGCAGCAAGGTTTCGTAGGCGGGTATCTCCTCCGCGCTCATGAAGGCGAGCTGCTGGAAGAACTGGTGATCGGGCGGCAGGTCGGCAAACAGCTCGATCGCCTGTTTGGCGATCTCCAAGCCCATTTCGTAGAGCGTTCGGTCGAGGCCGGCTTGCCTCAGCACGGAAGCAAAATAGGGATTGGCCGCCAGCGCCCTGTCGGCCAGTTCAGGGCCGGCGGCAGCGCCGAAGAGCAGGTTTTGGCCGATCGTTGCTTCCTTGTTGTAGGCGCCCGGTTCGAAAGGAACCACCAGTCCGCTCAGCCCCTCTTGTTCCAGCCGGGTCCGCAGCGCCGCACGCAGTTCGACGATCCGCCTGGCAAGCTCCGTGTGACGCGTGAGGTCGGCCGAAGAGCGCAAGCCGAGATCCAGAATGTCACGCGACAGAACAACCGCGTCGAGCACCCGGCGCACGGCTTCAAAGAGGTCGTGCGGGCCGGTAGCGCCAGCGGAAGCATAGTTGATCCAGTCGCTGTGGATATCAAGATCCGGATTGCCCGACCGGCGCGCCTCGTGAATGTTCCAGCGTTGCTGATCTGCCGCAGCACCGTCATAAGGCACCGATGTCAGCGGCGCATGCTTCAACCCGTAGAGCAGGTTGTCGCGGAGGCTTGCCTGGAACAGGAAAACATCCGACGAGGCATACGACATGCGCCGGCCGGTTACTGCTTCGGGGAGTTCAAGCAGGTCGTCGGTGCCCGAAGCGACCCTTCCGCTGTCCGGCCAGGTCAGCCGCGCGAAGGCTTCTGCAAGCGCCTCCGCTCCACCTGTTGCGGTACTGACCAGTGCCACCGTCTCACCCGGCTTGACCTGGAGGGAGATACGGTTGAGGAGCATTGCACCGCCATCGTCTGCTACGGACAGATTGATCGCCGACAGCGGCTTGGTCATCGGATCGGGATCGTCGATCGTCAATGCCCCGATTTTCGGCGCGATGAGACCCTCGACGGTGAACTGTTCAACGACCTGTTGATATTTGACCTGGACATCCTGCCGATCCTGATCCCAGTCGATCAGTTCCTTCATCGGTCCGGGCAGGTCCTTGTAGGCGCCGATCACAGCCACGAGCTGGCCGACGTCCAGCCGCCCCTCGAGGACCAGATACCCGCCGATCATGTAGAACAGAAAGGGCGTGAGCTGCGCGAGAAAATTGTTGAGGAACTTCACCATGAATTTCCATTGGTAAAGATCGAAGCGGATCTTGAAGATGAGCCCGAGCCGGGCAGCTATGTCGGCGCGCTCGTAGTTTGATGTATCGTGGACGTGAACCGCGCCGATGCCGTCGACGATTTCGCCAACCCGGCCCGAAAGCGCGCGCGCCGTCAACTGCCGTTGGCGCCCGAGCACGATCAGCCGCCGCCGCATTCGCGGGATGAGCACGATCTGGATCGCCACGATCACGACCGCTATCATTCCGAGCCAGACGTTCTGGATCATGATGAACAGCATGGCCGTCAGCGCTTGGCCGCCGAGCAGTACCGGCTGCAGGAAGGCGTCGCCGATGAAGCCGCCCAGCGGCTCCACCTCGTCCTTCACCATGGTCGCCACTTCGGCGGATTTCACCCGCTTGAAATAAACCGGCGGAAAACGCAGCACACGGTCGACCAGATCGAAGCGGATACGCCGCAGCATGCGTTCGCCGAGGCGGCCCTTGTAGGTGTTGATGTAGAATTTGAACAGGCCGTTGATGACGACTAGCAAGAGGAACACAAGGCTCAGGGCAAACAGGGTCTCCTTGCGGTCGAGCTGAAAACCGGAGAAGAACTGGACCTCTCCAACGAACGGCAGGTTATAGTGTAGCCTCATGAATGGCTGGGTCGCGCCCGGTTGCTCGAAGCCGCGACCTTGGATCGGTCCGTTGACGATCAGCTTCGGCAGGTCGAAGGACATGAAATACGGGATCATCGAAAGCACGACGATCATCAATATCCAGAGTTGCTGCTTCTTGGTGTGCGTCCAGATATAGCGGGCTAGGCTGGCTTCCATATGCGACTGTGGACCCTTCAGTTGGAAGGATGCAGGATGTAAAAGCACCTGCTGGCGAATGGCGTATCGGCAATTTCTTCATCGCCAACGACAAGCTCGAAGCTGCTGTGCACGGACATTGTCCTGCGCTCAACGATGCAAGAAACCTGCGAGGCGGCGCGATCCAGTTCCGACGCATGGTCGATGGCATCGACATGGGCATTGTTGATCGGCGAAGACAGCGGCTGGCCAAACGGTCCGCGGCTTTCGTAGGGCTTTGGCGAACAGCCGAGCGGCACGAGGCCGCAGCTGCGCGGCTGGTGCTGGCGGATGGACGCCGATGATCCGGACAGATGCAACAGGCTCTCTCCGGCACCGGGCAATAGCCAAGCGGCTTGCAGCATGATCACGTCCGCGGAATCAAACAGTCTTGCGGGAGGCAAGATTGCGTTGTGTCGCCCAAAATCCCAACATACAAGACGAATTATGATGGATGTCACGCAACCACGCAATGCCATGGACTGGCACGAGCAAGCCTTAGACCTCACGCGGGGAATTGCTGCTTATGTCAACTGCCCTCTCGTGGCAGGGCTGGCGCGGGTCGTCGCCAAGCATCCGAAGGCCGATATCGCCAACGCCTTCAACCACAAGCAGGTCGCCTGCAAGATGTGGGCGCTCGACAGGCTGTTCGAAAGCGGCGGCGGCCGCTTCGGACGCATATGGGTTCTGGGTGGATGGTACGGCGTATTGCCGGCAATGCTTTTCAACGACGCCCGCTTCGACATCGCGGCGGTCGATAGTATCGACATCGATCCCGAAGTCGCGCCGGTCGCCCGGACCCTCAACCGGGAAGCCGGCGACCGGTTCCGGGCGCTGACGGCAGATATGTACGCACTCGACTATGCGGCCGGGCGGCCCGATCTGATGATCAATACGAGCTGCGAACACATAGCCGATCTGCGCGCCTGGCTTGCTCTGCTTCCGCCGGGCACGAATGTACTGCTGCAATCGAACGATTATTTCAGCGAGCCGACGCACATCAACTGCGTGGCTTCGCTTGCAGCCTTCGAGGAAATGGCGGCGCTACGGGAGGTGCGGTTCTCCGGCGAACTGCCGACAAAAAATTATACGCGCTTCATGCTGATTGGAACTGTTTAATGTATTTCGCCCAAAAGCGCGTAGCGGTTTGGGACAACGACACGCATAAAAACAGGACATGAAGCGCGTCGCACGAATTCCGTCCGGAATTGCGTCAAAACAAAGAGACAGAGCGGTTCTGCGTGAAACGATGAACCGCTCTAGGATCTATCGTCTGTTCAATCATGAACTTTTCCGAAACCGGGCCCCACATTTAGGGACCATGTTCGATGCCGCTCACGCAGGATTTGCGCGGAGCGACGCGCGCCTTCCAGATCGAGACGATGCGCGGATGGCGTCGGTTCCACAAGCGCTTGTTCGATCGCTTGCGCCAAACCTTCAGGCGTCAGGTCCTCTTCCATCAGCACCGTTGCAAGACCGAGTTCTTCGAGCATCAGGGCGCGAACCGTCTGTTCGGTTTCCCCGCCGGCTGCAAATGGGACGAGCAGGGAGCGACAACCCGCGCGCAGGACATCGCAGACCGTGTTGTAACCCGCCTGCGAGACTGACAGGCGGGCGCCGGTCAGCAGGCTGGCGAAATCCTCGCGGAACCGGAAGATGGACAGGCCCGGCGTGGCATCGCGTGCGATCGCGTCAAACTCGTCTTTCGGCAGGTTTGGGCCGGTGATCAAGCACCATTTCCAAGCGTTGTTGGCATTCCGCGCCGCTGCGATGGTGGATCTGACAAGGCTCTTTCCGGCAGCCCCGCCGCCAACCGACACCAGAACGTCGAAGCGCTCGGAGGCCGCGGGCGATGGCGGCGCGGCAACGAGCCCCGTGTAGGCGACCTCGGCCCTGATCGCTCCAGCCAGTGGAAATGTCTTGTCGATGGTTGCGAAAGCCGGATCGCCGTGGACCATAACAAGATCGAAATGCCTGTTGATGAGATCGACCGTTTCCTGGTTTCGGCCCAGCTTGACGCGCTCCTGGAGGATATCACGGACGGACGTCGCCAGCAGCGGTCTGGGCGACGTCGCGTCGATCGCCTCGATCAGCGGCAAGAGTTCGAAACGCATCTGCCGGCGTCCAAATGGAAACGCCTCGACAATGACGATATCAGGCCTGCAATCCCGGAATGCCTGCAGCAGCATCTCTGAACGCCATTTCTTGAAATCATCGTCGATCGGGTTGCCTTGCAGGTCGACAAGTCCCGAAAATCCTTCATCACCGGAGGTGACAGGTGGCAGGGTTACAGATTGTACACCCAGTCCCGGAAACCCGGCGATCGGCGCTCCGCCGGTCACGACGGTAACGTCAAACCCGTCATCGACCAGAGCCGCCGCAATGCGGCTGGCGCGCGCGAGATGGCCGATGCCGAGCAGGTGCTGGACATAGAAGAAAGCGCGCAGCCGCTTCATTCGGCGGCCCGCCACTCCCGCTCGAACAGTTCCTTGAGCTGTCCAATGCTTGCCATGTGATCGAAATTGGCGCGCACGCGCCGCTCTGCGGCGTCGCCGAGGCGGTCGCGGAGCACGGGATCTCGGATCAGGCGCTCCAGCGCCCGTGCCAGGGCAAGCGGGTTTTCCGTCGGAACCAGCAACCCGGTTTCATCCGGCGATAAAAGCTCCGGCACGCCGGAAATATCGGTCGACACGCAGGCAAGCCGCTGGCTAGCCGCCTCCACCAGAACATTCGGCAGACCGTCGCGGTCGCCATTTGCGGTGATCCTGCAGGCCAGGGCGAAGATGTCGGCGCGGCGGTAGTGCTCAAGCACCTCCTCCTGCGCAAGCGCGCCTTTCCAAGAGACGCGACCATCCAGGCCGAGCTTTTGCGCCAGCGCCTTGAACCGTTCCAGTTCTTCGCCGCCGCCGATATGCTCGAAACGCCACGCCAAATCGCCGGGCAGCAGGGCAAGGGCCTCCAGCAACGTATCGTAACCTTTCTTTTCAACGGCGCGCCCGACACTCAGAACGACAACCGGTTCGTCCGGAGCCGAGCCGTCATGCTGCTTTCGCGCCTCGCCGAAACTGCCGAAGCGATCAAGGTCGAGCCCATGATAGCTCAGATGCACGGACGAGTTGCCGTTCGCGAGTTTTTTCAGACGGTCGAAGCCGGTTTTCGTGCAGGTGACCGTCCAGCGCGCCGAGGAAAGCTTGCCGGCCAGATCCCAGTCCGCCGAAGTCCAGATGTCCTTGGCATGGGCAGAGCAGGTCCAGGGCTGGCCACGAAGCTGGCTGGCATAGCGCGTCACCGATGCAGGCGTGTGCGCGAAATGTGCATGCAGCCAGCCTGCGTTTTCCGGCCATTCGGCCGCCAGCACGAGCGCTTGCCCGAAGCGCCGTGCGCGATTGCGCGTAAAGTCGCGGGGCATATCGGCAGCCAGCGATCCGAGCGCGCGCCAGAAGCCCGGACGCAGCAGATAGGCAAACAGCGAGCGAAGCACGCGCAGCGGCTCTTCATGCAGATATTCCGGCAGATAATGGATGGGCGCTTTGATCTCGTCATGCACGGGGTGGCGTTTTTCGTCGGTCGGCCGCCTGAGCGCGACGAGTATCAGGTCGAACCCCGCACGCTCAAGACCGAGCAGTTCCTGCGCGATGAAGGTTTCGGACAGCCGCGGATAACCCTTCAGAACCACGACGATCTTGCGGTGTTGCAACTCAGGTCATTCCTTCAATGACCGAAAGGTGATGGCCGGCCCGCCGGTCGAGCAGTTCCGCGACGATTTCGGAAATATGAGGCAGCCCTTCCAGCGTCAGATGCGGATTGCTCTGCGATGGGCGGGGCCGGTCCGGCAGCACCTTCAGTGCATCGGCAAACCGCCGGGAATCCTCGGCTTCTTCCGGCAAAAGCATCTCGATGAGGCCGAGTTCGGCTGCGCGCCGTGCGCGGATCAGTTGTTCCCGGCGGGGCTCGACGCGCGGCACGATCAGCGCCGGCTTGTCGAAAGACAGTATCTCGCAATAGGTGTTGTAGCCGCCCATCGCCACTACCGCCTTGGCGCCGGCAATCAGGTCTTCCATGCGGTTGTCGAACTCGATGATCTTGATGTAAGGGATCTTGGACCCCTTCTTGAGCAGCTTGTTGCGCTTGCGCGCCGGCATGTAGGGCCCAAGCACGATCAGGGCTCTATGCTGCAATTGCGGATCCTGCTGATAGGCATCGATGACGTCGTGGATCAGATCGGCGCCGTCACCGCCGCCACCGGTAGTAACGAGGATATAGTCGCCCTCGGGCCGGTGGCCGGGCAACTCGTTCCGCTGCAGGCTCCGTTGCAGGAACCCGACGAACCTCATCTTTGCCCTGACAGCCGGGGGCACATCCAAGCCCGTCAACGGATCGTAGAAATCCGGCGGACCATAGGCCCAGACCTTGTCATAGAAGACGCCTATCTTGCGCATCACGTCTCTGCGTGCCCACTCTGCTTCGAGCAGATGCGGCGCATCCATCACCTCGCGCAGGCCAAGCACCAGCGTGGTGCCCCGCGTCTTGAGGTAGGACAGCGTGTCCTCAATCTCACCGCGCAGGCCGAGCGGTTCCTTGTCGACGATGAAGATATCGGGCCGGAAGGTCTCAGCTGTATGGCGGATGATCGACTGGCGCATCCTTAGCGTCTCATGCAGATCGATGTCCTTTTCCAGCGACGTGTATTCGCCGTTGCGCAGCTTGATGACGCTGGGGATCTTCACGAAGTCGACACGGGCGCGGTAATCGAAGGCGCCAGCGATAGTCGCACCCGAAATGATGAGCACCTGAAGTCCGCGGAAATCCTCGACCAGCGAATGCGCGATAGTCCGGCAGCGCTGCAAATGGCCGAGCCCGAACGTGTCGTGGCTGTACATGAGAATTCGAGCGTTTTCTGCGTGCTGGGTCATTGTTGAACGTCTCTTAGAATTCTCGCCTTGAGGACCGTGAGCGACCCGCAGGATTCGAAATCATCCTCGCGGGTCTACCGACCTGTTCTGAAACATGAGGGCGCAATTTTCAATTCGTATTACAAAGAGGGTCCATATGCTGAAACCAGGAAGCTACGTCTGCTCAGCGGCCTGCTTGCCACGTGGTCCAGAAGAACCTGCATCATTTCACTGGTATTGACCATCTCGGATTCTCGGCGGCCTTGACCGCTGCGAAAAACGTGGAAACTCCAGAATGGAATAAGGTATGGGCTGGGTACTTCACTTCGAGCGTCTAAGCCAAGCTCCTAAACCATGATGTGCCTTGGCGGTGGGAAGCCGGAGCGTTGACGGAGTAGGGGACACGTTCGAACCGCCTAGATCTTGACTTCTCAGACCAGAATCTAAGGGTCAGGAGTTCGACTCTTTTCGGGCGAGCCAATTGAACTCACTAGCTTTTTGGACGCCATGGGCACATGAACTCGCCGATTGCAGGCGTGTCAAAGCTGACCTGTTTGCCGCCAACGACAGCGCCGGCCTTCGGGCCAGTATCCGAGTCTTCGATCCCTTTTCCGGTTGTACCGCGCAGGTAATATTCGGCTTCCGCATATATTCGAGATTGAGGGCGAACCGGAAAAAAATGTCTTCGTCTTTGACCTCATCCTGCGCATAGGCCCGGGAAACCGGGGCAAGGCCGGTGGCCGAAGCGAGCGTTGCTCCCAGGCCAAACTGCAACGCGCGGCGGCGCGAAACACGAAATGCAGGCGTGACGCGGATCATGGCTTCCTCCCAAAAGCCCGCCGGCATCAAACATTTTGGCACCTCAAAAGCGCACCTGCGCTCCCAACTTCAGGAGATGTGGAATGTTTCTCAATCGCCTTGAATGATCTCACCGATGGTCGAGCAACTAGGTTTCCTCGACCCTAGCCTGATGTCAGCCGACGCACACTGCGCTGTAGCGGCGCCGGATCTGCCGGCAGCAAAAATCCCGCCGCTGCGGTCGTCCGAAGTACGCTGTCGATAAAATCCAGGACTTTTGCGTATCGATTTCGGACCAAGGTCCGTCTTGTAGAATACTGTATTTGAACAAAGCTAGGTAACAGCCGACTTTCGGATTCGAAAGTCCTGACGTTTTTCATCTGAAACCCATCCTGGCGGGAGGGCGACTCGAAGGAGGAACTATGAAAACGCGCACCTGTCTATTCGCGACTGTAGCCGCTCTCACCCTTGTCGCATCTCCGGTACTCGCTGCTCCCGGGGGCAATGGCAATGGCAACGGCAATGGCGGCAGCAACGGTAACGGCGGAAACTCGGCCGGGGCCGGCTCGCAGGGACACGGAGCCGCCACTTCCGCCGCGGCCAAGGACAAGTCGACGACCGGCGTTGCTCATGCAATGGCGGTCGTTGCCACGACACCGGCCTCACCGCAGGCTACGCTGGCCTTGCAGGCAGCGCTGGACAGGAAGGCCGCGAAAGACGCGGCAGACACTGCCGACGACACCTCTGACGAAACCGAGTAAGCATTCCAAACAGACCACTTGTCGCGTTGAAAGCCGTGGTTCGCCGCGGCTTTTTCGTTTCCCGACGACGAACTCTCAAGGTGAACAGCGCTTCCAGAAAAAAGCTGCTCCACGGCGGCACTGAAGCTACGCTAAGGCCAAACGACGCCGCATCGGCGTCGGATTCGAGTGCATTCGAGGAGATCCCATGGCCGGCTTTGTCGACCGCGAGCGCGCAACTGACCTGATGCAGCGCGCCGGCATCGAGGCGCTGGTGCTTTGCGAGCCCGAGGCGTTCCAATATGCCACCGGTGCCTGGATCGGCCCGGCCGGCCTGTTCCGGCGGGCCGGTGCCGGTTTCGTCGTTATTCCCAAGCGAGGCGACCTGCCGCTCGGCGTCGTGGTGGCGGATTTCCAGGCTGCCCGGCTCCGGGCGGCGATGGCCGGCGCCGTGCTGCGCACGCATGCGATCTGGATCGAATCGGCGTCGCTCGAGCCGGCGACGGCCGACCGGCCTGTTGCGCAGCGCATCGAGGCCGGCCTGGTTGGCCGCGCCCCCGGTTTTTCACGTCCGGCGACCTTCGAGCTTGCCCGCTCCGTCCGCGAGCTGAAAACGATCCTCGCAGAATTCGGGCTGGAGCGTGCGACGCTCGGCATCGAGCTGGATTTCGTCTCGGCCAGCGATTTTTCCGCGATGCAGGCAATGTTGCCGGGCACTGCCCTGGTCAACGGCTCGCCGGTTCTCGACAGGCTGCGGGCAATCAAATCGCAGAGCGAGATCGACCTTCTGCAGCGAGGCATCGCCCTGTCGGAAGCCGGCCTGTCGCGGCTGCAGCAGCATGCGACGACCGGCATGCGTCAGTCTGAGCTGGTCGCGCTTTACCGGCAAGGCGTCGCGGATGCAGCCGCCGGGTCGTCGCAGCAAATCTCGACGGCGGAATACGTCACGCTGGGCGCTCGCCCAAAAGGCGCCGACGCCGTCGCCGCCGCCGGCGATCCGCTGAAGGCCGACATGGTGTGCAGCGTGAACGGCTATGCCTCGGATATGTCGCGGAATTTCACCTTCGGGCCGCCGTCGCCCGAACAGGCCGAATTGCATGCGATAGCCGAACGCGCCTTCGCCGACGGGCTTGCCGCGCTTATGCCCGGAAAGCCGTTAGCCGCCGTGCATCGCGCCGCCAGCGAAAGCCTGGCGCGCCAGGGCCTGCGTTCCTATCGCCGCGGCCATTTCGGCCACGGCGTCGGCAATTCCGTTTTTTCCGAGCAATGGCCGTTCATCTCGGCCGACAGCAATGTCGTGATCGAGGCCGGCATGGTGCTGGCATTCGAAATCCCGCTCTACATCGACGGTCTCGCCAGCTTCAATCTCGAGGACCAGTTCCTGATCACCGCCAACGGGCCGTCGCCGATGAACCGCCTGCCGAGGCGCCTGGATATTATCGCTTGAATCCAGCCGTTATCTGGCGCTGGCCACGCCCCTGCGGAAATCCGACGGCGACATGCCGGAAAGCTTGCGGAACGACTTGTTGAAGGCACTGAGCGAGCCAAAGCCCGATTCCATGGCGACGCGCAGCACATTGGCATCCTGATGCATCAGCAGCGCCTGCGCGTAGCTGAGGCGCAGCAAGTTCACATATTCATTGAGCGTCATGCCGGTCGATTTCTTGAATATGCTCATGGCGTATTTGGGATGGATATCGGCCGCCGCGGCGATGTCGACGCAATCGATCTCGTAGAGGAAATTCTCGGCGATGAAGTCGCACATGCGCCCGACATTGCGCAGCGATTGCTGATCGAAGGGACTGCCTATCTCCTGTTCGACCGGGGTTTCGGGCACCAGCCGGTAAGGCTCGAAGCGCACCCGCTCCAGCCGCAGCAAAAGCTCGTTGACGGCATGCTCGGCCTTGACCGGGTCGCCGGAGCGGGCATAGCGATTCCAGCGCTCGAAATTGTGGTCGTCCGACCGGTCGGTGGCGTCGGTCACCAGCGTCGCGCCGGTCATCAGCCTGTTGCGGACATCGACGGGCAAATGCAGCCGGAAGAAATGCACCAGCGGCAAATGCGCGCCGGCATAGATGGCATCGTCGGACGCTTCGTCCATCTGGTGCGGCAGGCCGCCCCAGAACAGGCACATGTCACCCGCAGAAAGCGAAAGCCCGTGCCCGTCCATGCGGTAATGCACGGCGCCGCGCACGATGAAATTCACCTCGACCTGGGCGTGCCAATGCGGCTTTAGCATCACCAGGGGCTGGGTGTGGAACATCTGCAGCAGCAGCGGCAGGCCCTCCACGCTGCTGGCGCCAGGC
Source organism: Mesorhizobium sp. M0854 (assembly GCF_040319815.1). Taxonomy (NCBI): domain Bacteria; kingdom Pseudomonadati; phylum Pseudomonadota; class Alphaproteobacteria; order Hyphomicrobiales; family Phyllobacteriaceae; genus Mesorhizobium; species Mesorhizobium sp. M0854. The sequence continues at coordinate 145,506 of NZ_JAMYOL010000004.1, read as the reverse complement.
TGGTAAAACGGCCTTTCCGGCATCTTACTTTCCGCTCATTTCTTATTCCCTTTGTCGCGGACAAGGCTTTCCCGAGGCCTAGTCTAGCCACGCTCGCAAACAGAGAGCAACTGAAATGGGAGGATTTCAATGCGCATAAAATTGACCTGCGCCGCGCTCGCGCTTGCCTTGGGCTCCAGCCCGGCCTTTGCGCAGTCCGGTGAAATCACGATCTGGAGCTGGAATATCGCCGCTTCGTCGCTGAAGGCCACCATAGCGGGCTTCAACAAGCAGTATCCCGACATCAAGGTGACGGTCGAGGACCTTGGCAACCAGCCGACCTACGACAAATCAATCGCCGGCTGTGCCGCCGGCGGCGAGGGGCTGCCTGACATCGTTACGATCGAGAACGGCGAAGCCGAAAACTACTGGAGCCAGTTCCCGGATTGCTTCGTCGACCTGCATACGCTCGGCTACACCGCGGAAGACCAGGCAAAATTCCCCGACTTCAAGCGTACCGAGCTCGAGGTTGACGACAAGGCCTATGCGATGCCCTGGGATTCCGGTCCAGTGGCGATGTTCTACCGCCGCGACTTCTACGAGAAGGCTGGCGTCGATCCGTCCTCGATCAAGACCTGGGACGACTTCATCGCCGCCGCCAAGAAAATCCAGGCCGCCAATCCCGGCGTCACGATGACCAACGCCGATTTCAACGGCGATTCCGAATTCTTCCGCATGATCTCCAACGAGCAGGGTTGCGCCTACTTCTCCGCCGACGGGCAATCGATCACGGTCAACCAGCCCAAATGCGTCGATGCCATGACCAAGATCAAGGAGATGAAGGATGCCGGCATCATTTCCTCTGCCGACTGGAGCACCAAGATCACCAACAACACCGCCGGCAAGGTCGCCACGCAGATGTATGGCGGCTGGTATGAAGGCACCGTGCGCACCGAATCGCCCGATGGGGCAGGCAAATGGGGCGTCTATCTGATGCCGAGCCTGACCGCCGACGGTCCGCGCGCCGCCAATCTCGGCGGCTCCTCGCTCGCCATCACCTCGGTGTCGAAGAACAAGGAAGCCGCCTACGCCTATCTGAAATACACGCTTGCGACGAATGAGGGCCAGATCACCATGCTGAAAGGCTTCGGCCTGGTGCCGTCGCTGATCTCGGCGCTCAACGACCCTTATGTCTCCGAAGGCCTGCCCTATTGGGGTGGCCAAGCCGTGTGGAAGGACATCCTCGGCACCTTGCCCAAGGTCGTCCCCAGCCGCGGCACGCCGTTCCAGAGCGACGCCGAAATCATCATCCGCGCGGTGCAGACCAAATATCTGGCCGGCGGCTATCCCGACGCCAAGGCAGCGCTCGACGATGCCGCAAGCCAGATCGCCGCGGCGACCGGCCTGCCGGTCAAGTCGTGATCTAGACGAGGCGGCTCCGAGCGCGCGGCTCCCCTTCTCCCCTTGTGGGAGAAGGTATCGCCGAAGGCGACGGATGAGGGGTGCTCCAGCTTGGCGCCGGCGGCACTCCGGCCATCACCCCTCAACCGTCTCTGCGCTACGCGCCGATCCACCTTCTCCCACAAGGGGAGAAGGCAAGAACTTGAAAGCAGAAAGGAGGAAAACGATGCGCTACCAGAACGCCACGGCGTATCGCTTTCTCGCGCCGTATCTGCTGATTTTTTCGATCTTCTGGCTGTGGCCAATCATCGATTCCTTCCTGATCTCGTTCCAGGCGACGCGCACCGTGCCGTGGCGCTTCGCGCCGACCTTCAACTGGGGCCGGCTGATCGGCGATCCGGCCTTCTTCAATGCCTTGAAGAACACATTGCTGATCCTTGTCATCCAGGTGCCGGTGATGATTTCGCTGGCGATTGTGATGGCGGTGCTTTTGAATTCGCCACTGCTCAAGGCCCGTGGCCTGTTCCGCTTTGCCTTCTTCGCGCCGGTCGTGGTCGGCGAGGTCGCCTATTCGGCGGTTTTCCGGCTGATGTTCAATCTCGACTACGGCATCATCAACAAATTGCTGAACAGCATCGGCCTGCCCAGTGTCGACTGGTTTACCAATGTCACCCCGGCGATGGCGGTGATCATGATGGCGGTGACGTGGCGCTGGGCCGGCTACAACGCCATCATCCTGCTCGCCGGCCTGCAGTCGATTCCCGAGGATGTCTACGAGGCGGCGACCCTGGACCGGGTCAGCAAGGTCAAACAGTTCTTCTACATCACGCTGCCGCTGCTCAAGCCGATCATCGTGTTCTGCGCCGTGCTGTCGATCATTGGCACCATGCAGCTGTTCACCGAGCCCTTCCTGATCACCGAGCGCGGCGGGCCGGGCGGCGGCACCGAAACGCTCGGGCTGCTGCTTTACCGCCAGGGCTTCCGGTCGCTCAATTTCGGCTACGCTTCGGCCGTCGCCTACACCATGGCCGGGCTGGCGATTGCCATTTCGCTGGTGCAGATATGGCTGACGAGGGAACCGAAATGACCTCGCACTCAAGAGTCAGCCGCTCCCAGGCCAGATTGGGACGCAGCATCGCGCTGCATCTGTTCCTGACGCCGCTGGCACTGGTCTGGCTGTTTCCGCTGTGGATGATGGTGGTTTTTTCGACGATGCCCGACAACGGCATCTTCAGCCCCGATATCGAGCTTTTGCCGCATGGCAATTTCCTCGACAATGTCAGCAATCTGCAGCGCGGCACCAATTTCATCGGCGCCATCGGCATCTCCGTCTCGGTGGCGGTGACCTATACCTTCCTGTCGGTGATGCTGACCTCGATGGCCGGCTGGGCGCTGGCGCGTTACAACTTCTTCGGCAAGGGCATGGTCGTCGCCATCATCTTCGGCACCATCACGCTGCCCTATGCGGTCGTGCTGATCCCGCAATTCATCATGGTGGCGCGCGACTTCAAGCTCGCCAACACCTGGGTGGCGCTGATCGTGCCGCCGCTGTTCAATTCGCTGGGCGTGCTCTTCATGCGGCAGAGTTTTTCGATGATGCCGCACGAGCTGTTCGACGCCGCCAAGGTCGAGGGCGTCAAGGAATGGCGGATATTCCTGTTCGTCGCACTGCCTCTGGCGCGGCCGATGCTGGCGGCGCTCGCCATCATCCTCTTCCTTGCCTCCTGGAACAACTACCTCTGGCCGCTGCTGATCAATTCCAAGCCGGGCGCGATGACCGCGCCCGTGGCGCTCGGCACGCTGATCGGTCTCACCAAGGTGTCCTGGGGCGGCATCATGGCGGGCGCGGTGATGCTGACGGCGCCAATGCTCGTCGTGTTCGTGCTTCTGCAGCGCCATTTCGTTGCCGGCATCGCCGCCGGCGCCATCAAGTAAGGATCAGCATGGCGGCAGTCACACTCAAAAACGTCATCAAGCGCTTCGGCGTCTTCGAGATCGTCCACGGTGCCAATATCGACATCGATGACGGCGAATTCGTCGTCTTCGTCGGCCCTTCCGGCTGCGGCAAGTCCACGCTGCTTCGGATGATCGCCGGACTCGAGGACATCAGCGACGGCGAGATCGCCATTGGCGGCAAGGTGGTGAACGACGTCGAGGCGGCCGATCGCGGCATCGCCATGGTGTTCCAGTCCTACGCGCTCTATCCGCACATGACGGTCGAGCAGAATCTGAGCTTCGGCCTGAGAATGACCGGCAACCCCAAGGCAGATACCGAGCGGCGGGTGAAGCGGGCTTCCGAAATCCTGCGTATCGCCGAGCTGATGAAGCGGCGGCCGCGGCAATTGTCGGGCGGCCAGCGCCAGCGCGTCGCCATCGGCCGCGCCATCGTGCGTGAGCCGCAAGTGTTCCTGTTCGACGAACCGCTCAGCAATCTCGATGCCGAGCTCCGGGTGCAGATGCGCGTCGAGATATCGCGCCTTCATAAGGAGCTCGGCGTTACCATGGTCTATGTGACGCACGACCAGACCGAGGCAATGACGCTGGCCGACAGGATCGTCGTGCTCAACGCCGGCAATATCGAGCAGATCGGCGCGCCGCTCGATCTCTACGACGACCCCGCCAACCGCTTCGTTGCCGGCTTCGTCGGCTCGCCGAAAATGAACTTCCTGGCGGCAAAAATGGTCGGGGCCGACAACGGTGCGGCGGTCGTCGAACTGGTCAATCATCGCGGCGCGCGACTGCGCAAGCCGCTTTCGGATGCCTTGCCTGCAACAGGCGGCGATGTTGTGCTTGGCGTGCGGCCGGAGCATTTCTTCGACGCCGGCCAGGGCGATTGCGACCTTACCCTCAAGGCCGACGTCGCCGAGCACTTGGGATCGGTGAGCTATGTCTATGCCAATTCCGGTACCGGGGGCGGACGCGAGGAACTGATCATCGAGCGCGAGGCCTCGCGGCATCGCGCGAACGGCGACGACCTGGTGGTGTCGATCAAAGCCGACCGCTCGCTTCTCTTCGACGCCACCGGCGCACGCATTCGCTAACCCATCTTTCTTTTGTCCGATCGCGATTGCTCGCGGCCACCCCACGGAGATTTGACATGACGTCCAAACCAGAAAAAGTTCGTTGGGGCATTCTCGGGCCCGGCAACATCGCCAAGGCTTTTGCCGGGGGCGTCGCCCATTCGCGCACCGGCACATTGGTCGCCTTAGGGGCGCGCAATCCCGGCAAGGCGGGGCTCACCGAGGCTTTCCCCGGCGCCCGCATCCTGGACGGCTACGAGGCTTTGGTTGGCGATCCGGATGTCGACGCGATCTATATTTCGACGCCGCATCCGAGCCATGCCGAATGGGCGATCAAGGCGGCCGAGGCCGGAAAGCACGTGCTTTGCGAAAAGCCGCTTGGCCTGACCGCATTCGAAGCCGACGCCATGATCCATGCCGCGCGCAAGGCCGGCACCTTTCTCGGCGAAGCCTTCATGTACCGGCTGCATCCGCAGACGGCCAAGCTGGTCGAGGTGATCAGGACCGGCGCGATCGGCGACATCAAGATGATCAAATCCAGCTTCGGCTTCGCCATGCCGGGCTTCATGCCGGAGCACCGGCTTTACGCCAAGGATCTCACCGGCGGCGGCATTCTCGATGTCGGCGGTTATCCCGTCTCGATGGCGCGGCTGATTGCCGGCGCAGCAGTGGGAAAGCCCTTCGCCGAGCCGGACAAAGTCGTCGGCGCTGCGCATCTCGGCCAATCCGGCGTCGACGAATGGGCGTCGGCGCTGTTGCATTTTCCGGGCGGCATCGTCGCGGAAGTGTCCTGCAGCATCTCGCTCGCTCAGGACAATGTCTTGCGTATTCTCGGCAGCAAAGGCCGCATCGAGGTGGCGGATTTCTGGTATGCCGGCGGCCAGCAAGGCGGCACCGGCGAAATCCGCATCATCCGTCCGGGTGACACCGAGGTGGTCGAGGTCACGGAGGACGGCTGGCTGTACGCATTTGAGGTCGACGCCGCCGGCGAGGCCATTCTCGGCGGAAAGCAGGAGTTCGCCTGGCCCGGCATGGGCTGGGCCGACAGTCTCGGCAATCTGCGCGTGCTCGACAAATGGCGGGCCGCAATCGGGCTCGAATACGACATCGAGAAACCGGCAAAGCGCGTCAACACGATCCCCGGACGGAAGCTGCGCTCCGGCGGAACCGCCATCCCCAAGCGCAGCATTCCGGGCCTGCCGCGGCCGGCCTCGTGCCTGGCGCTCGGCTTCGAGGATTTCCGCACCTTTTCGTCGGGCGCCATCCTGCTCGATGCCTATTTCGAGGCCGGCGGCAATCTGTTCGACACCGCCTTCGTCTACGGCTCCGGCTATACCGAGACGCTGCTCGGCCAGTGGCTGAAGAACCGCGGCGTGCGCGAGCAGTCGGTGGTCATCGGCAAGGGCGCGCACTCGCCGCTCTGCTATCCCGACGTCATCGGCAAGCAGCTCACCCAGTCGCTCGAACGGCTGCAGACCGACCATATCGACGTCTATTTCATGCACCGCGACAATCCGGACGTGCCGGTCGACGAGTTCGTCGATGCGATGGACCGCGAGGTCAAGGCCGGCCGCATTCGCGGTCCGTTCGGCGGCTCGAACTGGACGATGGACCGCATGGACAAGGCGATTGCCTATGCCGAGCGCACCGGCAAGCAGAAGCCCGGCGCGCTTTCCAACAATTTCTCGCTGGCCGAGATGCTGGAGCCGATCTGGGCAGGCTGCGTCACCTCCTCCAGCGACGAATGGAAGGCCTGGCTCGCCGCCCGGCAGATGCCGAATTTCGCCTGGTCGAGCCAGGGCCGCGGCTTCTTCACCGACCGCGCCGGGCGCGACCGGCGCGATAATGAGGAGCTGGTCCGGGTCTGGTATTCGGAGAGGAATTTCGGCCGTCGCGACCGCGCCATCGAGCTCGCCAAACGGCTGGGCAAAAGCCCGATCCACGTCGCGCTCGCCTATGTGCTGGCGCAGCCGTTTCCGTCCGTCCCGCTGATCGGGCCGCGCACGCTCGACGAGTTGGAAGACAGCCTCCAGGCGCTCGACATCTCACTTTCGCCGGACGATCTCGCATGGCTGGATAGCGGTTCGGATCAGGCCCGCGCGCGGGCCTGACGGCAGCGGCAGTCGCTTCGGCCTACGCTGCGCCCTTAGCTTCCGGACTGTTTGCACGGCCCTTACCCTCTCCCGCAAAGAACCGGGAAAGGGTAAGAATGAGGTCAGCGCAAAGGCCACTGGAAGTTAGGCAAGACAGATGCTCGACATCGCACCGACGAAACAGGCTGCCACCTGGCTCGATTCCTTTGCCCGGGCGCTCGAGGCCGGCGACGTCGAGGCGGCAACCAATTTGTTCGTCGAGGACTGCTACTGGCGCGACCTCTTGACCTTCACCTGGAACGTCAGGACGATGGAGGGCCGCGTCGCGATCCGCGACATGCTGGCGGCGACGCTGGCAACGACAAAACCTGCCCGGTGGCAGCTCAGCGGCGAAGCGACTTCGGACGAAGGCACGATCGAAGCCTGGTTTTCTTTCGAGACGTCATCGGCGTGGGGCCAAGGCATCATGCGCCTCAGGGACGGCAAATGCCGGACACTGTTTACCGCGATGAGCGATCTCAAGGGGTTTGAGGAGCGCAAGGGCCCGGCGCGGCCGCTGGGCGTCCGCCACAAGGCCGATCCGGAGCGCGAGACCTGGCTGGAGGCGAGGGCGCGCGAGACACGTGAACTCGGCGCCGGCCAGCAGCCTTATTGCCTGGTCATCGGCGGCGGCCAGGGCGGCATCATGCTGGGCGCCCGGCTCAGGCAATTGGGCGTGCCGGCCATAGTCATCGAGAAGAACGCCCAGGCCGGCGATTCCTGGCGCAATCGCTACCGCTCGCTCGTGCTGCACGACCCGGTCTGGTACGACCATCTGCCCTACATCCCGTTTCCCGAGAACTGGCCCGTGTTCACGCCCAAGGACAAGATGGGCGACTGGCTGGAGATGTATACGCGCGTCATGGAGCTCAACTACTGGACCTCCACGACATGCGTGAGCGCGTCCTATGACGAGACCGAAAAGGTCTGGACTGTCGAGCTCGACCGCGCCGGCGAGCGCATCATGCTGAAACCCAGGCACATCGTCTTTGCAACCGGTGCTTATGGCCCGCCCAGGCGCATCGACTTGCCGGGTGCCGAGGTCTTTCAGGGCGAGATCCTGCATTCCAGCCAGTATTCCAGCGGCGAGAAATTCCGCGGCAAAAAGGTCGCCGTCATCGGCGCCGCAAGTTCCGGCCATGACGTCAGCGTCGATCTTTGGGAGAGCGGCGCCGAGGTGACCATGGTCCAGCGCTCGCCGACGACGGTGGTCAAGTCGGACACGCTGATGGAGATCGGTTTCGAGATCTTTTCGGAAAAGGCGCTGGCCCGCGGCATCACCACCGAGAAGGCCGACATGATCGTCGCCTCGACGCCGTTCGCGCTGCTGCCGCAAGGCCAGCGGGCGCTTTACGACATCATCAAGGCGCGCGACGCGGCCTTCTACGATCGCTTGCGCGGCGCCGGCTTCGCCATCGATTTCGGCGACGACGAGACCGGGCTCCTGATGAAGGCCTACCGCACCGGCTCGGGCTTCTACATCGATGTCGGCGCTTGCGACCTGATCATCGACCGCGAGATCGGCATCCGCAGTTGCGTCGGGATCAAGTCGCTGACGCCGACAGGCATCCTCTTCGACGACGGCACCGAACTGGCGGCCGACGCAATCATCGCCTGCACCGGCTATCTCTCGATGAACGAAACGGTGGCGGCGATCGTCTCGCGCGAAGTCGCCGACAAAGTCGGCCCGTGCTGGGGGATTGGCTCGGGCGTGAAAGGCGACCCGGGTCCGTGGCAAGGCGAATTGCGCAACATGTGGAAGCCGACGGCACAGGAAGCGCTGTGGTTCCACGGCGGCAATCTGGCGCTGTCGCGCTTCTATTCGAAGTACGTCGCGCTGCAGATCAAGGCGAGGATGGAAGGCATTGCGACGCCGGTTTATGGAGCGGCGGGGCGGTGAAGCTGTGATCTCCCCCCTCGAGGGGGAGATGGCCGGCAGGCCAGAGGGGGTCGCGGCGCGTCGAGCGCCAACCTCCGTCCGTTGCAGGAAGCGAGCCCAGTCCAACCGACCCCCTCTGTCGCCTTCGGCGACATCTCCCCCTCAAGGGGGGAGATCACCCACGCCCGAAATGCCGGCTCGCCACCTCGACATGCGTGTCGTGCGCATGCGCTTCGAAGCGCTCGGTTTCGCCGAGATCGTCCACCGCCTCGTTCGGCCACCAGCTGCCGCCGACCACGATTCCGTCCGAGACCAGCCGTTGCTCGGCGACCAGCGAGGCGCCGACCGAATCGACAAAGGTGAAGCGGCCGGGACGCAGCCGCAGCACCGCGATGTCGCCGACCGCACCCACCGCCAGCCTGCCGAGATCGGGCCTGGCGATCGCTTCGGCCGGCCGCTGTGTCGCGGCGCGCAGCACCTCGACCAGCGGCATGCCGAGCGCCAGCAGCTTCGACATGCACACCAGAATGTCGAAGGCCGGCCCGTCGACGCAGTAGAGATGCACGTCGCTGCTGATCACGTCCGGCGCCAGCCCCTCGCCGAGCATCGCCTTGGCCACTTCGAAATCGAACGAGCCCATGCCGTGGCCGATATCGAAGATGACGCCGCGCTCGCGCGCCAGCCGCATATCTGGCCGCACCGCCCCCGAGGCGAAGACCGGCGCGTTGGGAAACGGCCGGAAGCAGTGGGTGAGAATGTCGCCCTTGCGCAGCCGCGGCAGCACTTCCGAGCGGCCCGGCGGCGGCTCGTCTATGTGCGCCATCAGCGGCAGGCCGGCTTTGTCGGCGGCTTCGAGCGCGAGATCGACCGGCGCGATGCCGCTGGCGCCGCCGGCATGGCGACCCGAGCGGACCTTGATGCCGACAACCACGTCCGCGTGCTCGCGAGCCGCCGCTACCGTCTCGCGCGGTTCGCAGAGCCGGAGGTCGCTGCACTCGCCGACCGCCACGGTCTGCGAGAAGCCGAATATGCCGGCAAAGGAAATGTTGACATAGGCCAGGATGCGGACTTTCGAGCGCTCGATGACGTGGCGGCGAAAGCCGAGGAAATTGCCGGCGCCGGCGCTTCCGGCATCGATGAAGGTGGTGGTGCCGCTCTTTGCGGCGAGCCGGTCGGCATCGACGCCGAGCGACGTGCCGCCCCAATAGACATGGCTGTGCAGGTCGATCAGGCCCGGCGCGACGATCGAGCCCGTGGCATCGATGACGCGGGCGGCACGTTCGAATGGGATTTCGGTGTCGATCGCGGCGATACGGCCGTCGGCAATCGCCAGATCGCGCTGCGCGTCGAGGCCGGAGGCCGGATCGATGAGGCGGCCGCCTTTTATCAGGAGATCGAATTGCATCGCGCCTGTCTCCATTTTCCCGTCAGGCCGGCCTGTAGGCAACGGCCTCGACCTCGATCTTGATGTCGATCATCAGCCGCGACTCCACTGTCGTGCGCGCCGGCGGGTCTTTCGGGAAATGCCTGGCATAGACGGTGTTGAAAATGCCGAAATCGCGGGCGTCTTCGAGCCAGACCGTCGTCTTGACTACGTCGTCCAGGGTACAGCCGGCCAGCGCCAGTGCCGCCTTGACGTTCGACAGCACCTGCTCGGTCTGTTCGGCGATGCCGCCCTTGACCACCAGCCCGTCTGTGCCGACCGGCACCTGGCCTGAGACATAGACGAAATCGCCGGCCCTGACTGCCGGCGACAACGGCACATGGGATTTTCCAAAACACTGCTTGGGCAAGGAGGTCTCCTCTGGAAATCGTTGCGTGACCGCGCGACTTGTCAGCTTGGCGCGAGAGGACGCGGCCCCTCTGCGAGTCTCATCCAACATCTTCGAAGCCTATATCGCTTTGCCGCGAGAGCGCCAGAACGATCACTGCGCTCGGTGATCCTTCGCGCCAGCGTCTGGACCCGCGACACCAGCCCGCTCAGCGGTCGATCCGCGTCGACAGGATGATCGACGACGACGTGCGCTCGACTCCGTCCATGGCGCCGATCTGGTCGAGAAGCGTGTCGAGATCCCTGATCGACGGCGCCTCGACGATGACGATCATGTCGAAATTGCCGCTGACCGAGTGCAGCGTGCGAACCGGTGCCAGCGCCTGCAGGCTGCGCACCACCTTGTCGGCAAGCTTGGGGGTGACGGTGAGCAGGACATGCGCCCTGACCAGCCCCTGCTCGTAATCCGGCGACAGCCTGACCCCGTAGCCGGCGATGATGCCGCGCTGTTCCAGCCGCTCGATCCGGCTTTGCACCGTCGTTCGTGAGACGCCGAGCCGCCGCGCCAGTTCGGCGGTCGAGGCGCGCGCATTGGTGCGCAGCAGAGAAAGCAGAGCTTGGTCGGCATCGCTGAGCATTTCGACGAACCCTACCGGCACATTGCCCAAAGAGAGGCTGCGTTTCGTACAATCTCACGCTTCCTTTCGACAGGCAAGCTGCGATTCTAACCGTGAATTTAGCATTGGTGCGAGGGACCGGTCATGAAGGAAATCATCGTCGTCGGCGCCGGCAAGATCGGCTCGACCATTGCCGAGATGCTGGCTTCCACGGGCGACTACCAGGTCACGCTCGTCGACCGCTCGGCGGCGCAGTTCGGCGCGGCCGAACTGCCTGAAACGGTCGAGACGCTGGAACTCGACATCGAGGCCGCCGGCACCCTCGAAGCGGCCCTGGCCGGCAAATTCGCGGTGCTCAGCGCCGCGCCCTTCCATCTGACCACGCGCATCGCCGAGGCGGCGGCCAGCGCCGGCGTGCACTATCTCGATCTGACCGAGGACGTCGTCAGCACCAGGCGGGTCAAGGAACTGGCGCGCTCCGGCAACAGCGCCTTCATCCCGCAATGCGGTCTGGCGCCCGGCTTCATCTCGATCGTTGCCAACGATCTCGCCGGCCGCTTCGACACGCTGGAAAGCGTGCGCATGCGGGTCGGCGCGCTACCGCAGTACCCGTCGAATGCGCTGAACTACAATCTGACCTGGAGCACCGACGGCGTCATCAACGAATATTGCGAGCCTTGCGAGGCGATCGTCGAAGGCGAGCTGATCGAAGTGCCGCCGCTGGAGGAGCGTGAAGAATTCTCGCTCGACGGCGTCACCTACGAGGCGTTCAACACCTCGGGCGGGCTGGGCACGCTGGCCGAAACGCTGAAAGGCAAGGTGCGCACGCTGAACTATCGCACCATCCGCTATCCCGGCCATGCCGCGATCATGAAGGCGCTGCTCAACGACCTCGGCCTGCGCCACCGCCGCGACGTGCTGAAGGACATTTTCGAAAGCGCCCTGCCGGCAACGCTGCAGGACGTGGTTATCGTCTTCGTCACCGTCAGCGGCCGCAAGAACGGCCGTCTGCTGCAGGAGACCTACGCCAACAAGATCTACGCCAGGCGCGACGGCGAAACGGTGCGCAGCGCCATCCAGATCACCACCGCCTCCGCCATCTGCGCGGTGCTCGACATGCTCGCCGACGGCACCTTGCCGGCCAGGGGCTTCATCAAGCAGGAGGACATCGCCCTCGACGCCTTCCTGGCCAACCGCTTCGGCCGCGCCTATGCGCAGCACGAAATGGTTAGCCGGCTTGCAGGGTGAGCTGCGTAATCTCCCCCCTCGAGGGGGAGATGTCGCCGACAGAGGGGGTCGCCTCGCGTAGAGCGCCAACCTCCATCTGTCGCAAGGGAGGTCGCATCCAGTCGAACCGACCCCCTCTGGCCTGCCGGCCATCTCCCCCTCAAGGGGGGAGAGCGCGAGCCATCAGACATGCAGTGCGTGCCCCAGCGCCTTCAGCGCCGCCTCCGGAAAACCCTCGCCCTGTGTCGGATGGGCATGGATCGTCCCGGCGATGTCCTCCAGCGTCGCGCCCATCTCCAGCGCCAGCCCAAACGCCGTCGACAGTTCCGACACGCCCTGGCCGACGGCCTGGATGCCAAGCACCAGATGGTTGTCCGCCCGCGCCACTACCCGGACGAATCCGTCCTCGCCCAACTTCGTCATCGCCCGGCCATTGGCGGTGAAGGGAAACAGTCCGACCTTGATCTCGCCACGGGTCTTGGCCTCCTCCGGCGACAGGCCTGCGGTGACCAGCTCCGGATCGGTGAAACAGACAGCCGGGATCGCTCGTCTGTCCCAGCTGCGCTTGTGGCCGGCGACGATCTCGGCGACCATTTCGCCTTGCGCCATGGCCCGATGCGCCAGCATCGGCTCGCCGGTGACGTCGCCAATGGCAAAGAGGCCGCGCATCGAGCTGCGGCACTGGTCGTCGATGCGGATGAAGGGTCCGGCCATGTCGAGGTCGATCTGCTCCAACCCCCAGCCTTCGGTTACCGGCTTGCGACCGACCGTGACCAGCACCTTGTCGGCAGCGATCTTGCCGTTCTTGCCGCCATTCGTCTCGACCAGCAGCGCGTCGCGCTTAGTGGACAGCCCCTTGGCCTTGGCGTTCACGAGCACCTCGATGCCGAGTTCGGCCAGCCGCTTCACCACCGGCCGGGTCAGTTCCGCATCATATTGCGCCAGCACGCGCGGCAACGCCTCGACCACGGTCACCTTGGCGCCCAGCTTGGCAAAGGCGATGCCGAGTTCCAGCCCGATATAGCCGCCGCCGACCACCGCCAGCCTCTCCGGAACTTCGCTCAGCGCCAGCGCCTCGGTCGACGAAATGACCGGACCGCCGAACGGCAGCGATGGCAGCTCGACCGGCGCCGAGCCGGTCGCTATCACCACCGTTTCGGCGCGGATCACCTGCATGCCGATCTCGGTCTCGACGGCAACGGTCTTGCCGTCGCGAAATGTCGCCCAGCCATGCACCGTCTTCACGCCAGCTTTCTTCAGCAGGCCGGCGACGCCGTTGTTCAGCCGGCTAACGATGCCGTCTTTCCAGGCAATGGTGGCGGCGAGATCAAGCGACGGTGCCGCGACCGTTATGCCGAGTGGGCTTTTGCCGCCGGCCATGTGCGAGAGCTTTTCGAACTCTTCGGCTGCATGGATCAGCGCCTTTGACGGGATGCAGCCGACATTGAGGCAAGTGCCGCCCGGTCTGCCTGCCTCGACGATCACTGTGTCGATGCCCAGCTGCCCGGCGCGGATGGCACAGACATAGCCGCCCGGACCGGCGCCGATGACCAGCAGCTTGCAGGAGATTTCCTTCATGTCAGCTGCGTCCTTTCGGGGATAAATGCCCCACCATCCGGCCGCTGCGCGCCTTTCCTTCTCCCCCTGTGGGAGAAGGTGGATCGGCGCGTAGCGCCGAGACGGATGAGGGGTGTTGGACGGAGTGCGGTAGGTGCCAAGCTGGAGCACCCCTCATCCGTCGCCTTCGGCGACACCTTCTCCCACAAGGGGAGAAGGGGGAGCCAGCGTCCCGGCGCCCCATGCTGCCGGGCGAGGGGGCCTTTGCGACCGTTCTCATCTCCTCAGTCCACAAAAATCAGCGCCGGCGTCTCCAGCAGCGTCTTTATCCGCTGGATAAATACCGCCGCATCCCAGCCGTCGATGACGCGGTGGTCGAAGCTGGAGGACAGGTTCATCATCTTGCGCGGGATGAACTGGCTGCCGTCCCATACCGGCCGCACCATCATCTTGTTGACGCCGACGATCGCCACTTCCGGATGATTGATCACCGGCGTCGTCGCCACGCCGCCCATGGCGCCCAGCGAAGTGATGGTGATGGTCGATCCCGAGAGTTCGTCGCGCGTCGCCGTGCCGGATTTTGCCGCCTCGGCCAGCCTGACAACCTCGGCTGCACAGTCCCAGATGTCGCGCGCCTCGGCGTGCTTGACCACCGGCACCATCAGCCCGGAAGCCGTCTGCGCGGCGATGCCGATGTGGACGCCGCCATGCTGGTGGACGATGCCGGCTTCGTCGTCGAACAGTGCGTTGACATTGGGCTGGTCGGCGATTGCCTTGACCATCGCCCGCATCAAGAACGGCAGCAGCGTCAGCTTCGGCCTGTCCCCGCCCGGCCGCTTCTCCTTGTTGAGCGCGGCGCGCAAATCCTCGAGCGCGGTGACGTCGATCTCCTCGACATAGGTGATATGCGGGATGCGCGACTTGGCCAGCGTCATCTTCTCGGCGATCTTTCGCCTGAGCCCGACTATCTTGATGTCCTCGACCGCCTCGTTGCGGGCGAGGCCAGGGGCCTTGGCGAGCCGGGGTCCGCGCGCCAGGAAAGCCTCGATATCCTCGTGCCGGATGCGCCCGGCCGCGCCGGTTCCCGGGACCTGCCGAAGGTCGATGCCGGCCTCTTTCGCCCTGAGGCGGACGGCCGGCGAGGCCAGTGGCTTTTCTCCCTCCGGACGCGGCGCACCGACCGGCGCTATACCCCCGAAAGCCGGCGCAGTACCCCCACCCCTAACCCCTCCCCACAAGGGGGAGGGGGATTCGCCACCCGCCGCACTTAGTCCCTTATGCGGTGGTGTTTTTCCAGATGATCGTGGAGCGGTCTCGGGTTCGGCCTTGGAGGTTGCGGCACGTCCCCCTCCCCCTTGTGGGGAGGGGTTAGGGGTGGGGGTATTTTTGGCGCCCGCCTCAGTGGCCTGCGACGCAGCATCCCTGACATTGCCCTCGCCCGCCACCTTCAACCTGACAATCGGCGAGCCGATCGCCACCGTGTCGCCGATCTCGGCGCCCAACCAGACGATCTCGCCATCGACGGGCGACGGAATTTCGACCGTCGCCTTGTCGGTCATGACAGCGGCAAGCACGGCGTCCTCGCGCACGAGGTCGCCGACCTTGACCTGCCATTCGACGAGCTCGGCCTCGGCAACGCCTTCGCCGACATCGGGCAGCTTGATGACATATTCGCCCATCGTTCCCTCTTCAGGCTTCCATCGTTTCGACCAGCGCGCGGCCTAGCCGGGCGGGACCGGGAAAATAGTCCCACTCCTGCGCATGCGGATAGGGCGTGTCCCAGCCGGTGACCCGCGCCACCGGCGCTTCCAGATGGTAGAAGC
This sequence comes from Mesorhizobium sp. M0854, assembly GCF_040319815.1. Taxonomy (NCBI): domain Bacteria; kingdom Pseudomonadati; phylum Pseudomonadota; class Alphaproteobacteria; order Hyphomicrobiales; family Phyllobacteriaceae; genus Mesorhizobium; species Mesorhizobium sp. M0854. The sequence goes on along the minus strand of NZ_JAMYOL010000004.1, from coordinate 130,100 downwards.
AGCTCTCCTGAACCAGCGCCGAAAGTTCGGCGCCGAACCCCGATGTCAGCGTCGCCTCGTGCACGATGACGCAGCGCCCGGTCTTGTTGACCGATGCGACGATCGTCTCGAGATCGAGCGGCAGCAGTGTCCTCAGATCTATGATCTCGGCATCGATGCCGGTCTCCTCGGCTGCCGCCTGGGCGACATAGACCATCGTGCCATAGGCAAGCACGGTGACTGCCGCACCCGGCCGTCGGATCACCGCCTTGCCGAGCGGCACCGTGTAATGGCCGTCGGCAACCTCGCCGAGCTCATGTTTCGACCATGGCGTTACCGGCCGCTCATGATGACCGTCGAACGGGCCGTTATAAAGCCGCTTCGGCTCCAGGAAGATCACCGGGTCCGGATCCTCGATCGCCGCGATCAGCAAGCCCTTGGCGTCATGCGGGTTCGAGGGCACCACGACTTTCAGGCCGGAGACGTGGGTGAACAGCGCCTCCGGGCTCTGGCTGTGGGTCTGGCCGCCGAAAATGCCGCCGCCGGTCGGCATTCTCACGACGATCGGGCAGGTGAAATCGCCGTTCGACCGGTAGCGCAGCCGCGCCGCTTCCGAGACAATCTGGTCGTAGGCTGGATAAACATAGTCGGCAAACTGCACCTCGACACAAGGCTTCAGCCCGTAGGCGGCCATGCCGATGGCCGCGCCGACAATGCCGGATTCGCTGATCGGCGCATCGAAGCAGCGGCCCTTGCCGTATTTCGCCTGCAGGCCTTGCGTGCAGCGGAAGACGCCGCCGAAGAAGCCGACATCCTCGCCGAACACGATGACTTGGCTGTCGCGCGCCATCGACACGTCCATGGCGTCGCGGATCGCCTCGATCATGGTCCGCCGCGGCATGGTCAGACCCCTGCCTGTTGGCGCTGGCGCCTGAGATGCGGCGGCATCTCGGCATAGACGCCCTCGAACATATCCCGCGTCGAGGGCTTGCCGCCGGCATGCAGCGTGCCATGGCGCTCGGCCTCCCGCTGCGCCGAAATCACCGTGTCGAGGATTTCCGCCTCGGCCTGGGCGTGGCGTTCGTCCGACCAGACGCCGCGCTGGATGAGATGGTTCTTCAGCCTGACGATCGGGTCGCCGAGCGGCCAGGCATCGGACTCGGCCTTCGGCCGGTAGGCCGACGGGTCGTCGGAGCTCGAATGGGCGCCGACGCGGTAAGTGACGTATTCGACCAGCGTCGGCCCGAGATTGCTGCGCGCCCGTTCCGCCGCCCATTTGGCCACCGCATGGACGGCGAGATAGTCGTTGCCGTCGACGCGCAGTGACGGAATGCCGAAGCCGAGCCCACGGGCGGCAAAAGTACCGGAGCCGCCGCGGGCGATGCCCTGGAAGGTCGAGATCGCCCACTGGTTGTTGACGACGTTGAGCACGACCGGCGCCTTGTAGGTCGAGGCGAACACCAGCGCCGAATGGAAGTCGGACTCGGCGGTCGAACCGTCGCCGATCCAGGCGGCGGCGATCTTTGAATCGTTGCTGATTGCCGAGGCCATCGCCCAGCCGACCGCCTGGATGTACTGCGTCGCCAGATTGCCGGAGATCGAGAAGAAGCCGTGCTCCTTCGATGAATACATGATCGGCAATTGCCGCCCTTTCAGCGGATCGGCCTCGTTCGAATAGATCTGGTTCATCATCGTGACCATCGGGTAGCCGTCGGCGATGAGCAGGCCGGCCTGCCGATAGGTCGGAAAATTCATGTCGCCGCGCGACAGCGCCTTGCGGAAGGCGCAGCTCACTGCCTCTTCGCCGAGATGCTGCATGTAGAAAGAGGTCTTGCCCTGGCGCTGCGCCATCTGCATGCGCGCATCGAAGCTGCGCAGCGTCATCATATGACGCAGCCCCTCCAGCAACTCCTCGTCCGAAAGCAGCCCTGCCCACGGCCCGACCGCCTCGCCGGCGCGGTTGAGCACGCGGATGATCGAGAAGGCCAGATCGCGGATGTCGCGCGGGTCGACGTCGATCTTCGGGCGCGGCACCGAGCCAGCCTTTGGAATGCTCACATTGGAGAAATCCGGCGTCCCGCCCGGCCGCACTTCCGGTTCCGGAACATGGAAGCGCAGCATTCCGGCATCGGCCATGATCTCGGTCCTCCACTGTTGCCCGGCCAGGATATTTGCACACCGCCAGACCAGTGCCAATTCGTCGGGCGAGGCTTCGCTGCCGCTGGCTGCTGCCCGCGGCCGACAGGATGGAGATATGTCGGCGAAATTTCTTGTCGATCTTCCGCGCCGGCGCGCAATTTGGCGAATGCCCGGCCTGGTCTGGCGCAAGAGCAGGAACTTCCTGCGGGAAGATCGCTCGGTCGAGTTCCTTCGCGCCCCCTCTGTCCTGCCGGAGGATCGCGGCATCATCCAAGCTCGGGTTCCTCCCCCCACGGAAGTGGGGGGAGGTGGCTCGGCGAAGCCGAGACGGAGAGGGGGAGCCGCGCTCTACGAAAGCCCCCTCTCCGACCGCTTCGCGGCCACCTCTCCCCCGCTTTGCGGCGGAGAGGAACCCACGTCTTGAGAGGCTGGTCTTCCTTCGCGCCCCTCTGCCCCTCGAGCGTCTCGATACAATACCCCCGACCGCCGTTCACCCCGCGCCCGCGTCATGCTAATCAGCGCCCATGGCACAAAAGAAAGCATACGAGGTCGATGCATGGCTCGCGAAGCCGGATCCGCGCGTCTCGATCGTGCTGCTTTACGGTCCCGATCGCGGGCTGGTTGCCGAGCGGGCAAAGGCCTTTGCCGGCAAGACCGGCCTGCCGCTCGACGATCCGTTCTCGGTAGTCAGGCTGGACGGATCGGAAGTCGATCGCGACGAGGGCCGTCTGCTCGACGAGGCCCGCACCGTGCCGATGTTTTCGGAGCGGCGCCTGCTATGGGTGCGCAATGCCGGCGCTCAGAAGGCGCTTGCCGATGACGTCAAGGCGCTGACGTCGGAGCCCGCGCGGGACGCCATCATCCTCATCGAGGCCGGCGACCTGAAGAAGGGCGTCGGCCTGCGCGCCGTGGTGGAGGCGGCGGACAATGCCATGGCATTGCCTTGCTATGCCGATGAGGCCAGGGATATCGATACGGTCATCGAAGACGAACTGCGCAAGGCCGGCATGTCGATGACACTGGAGGCGCGGCAGGCGCTGCGCCGCAATCTCGGCGGCGACCGGCTGGCCTCGCGCGGCGAGATCGAAAAGCTGGTGCTTTACGCGCATGGCCAGGCCGAAATCGGCCTCGACGACGTCAAGGCGACGTCTGGCGATGTCTCGGGCCTCTCCTTCGACGCGGCGGTCGACGCCCTGCTCGAAGGCAGGATCGCCGACTTCGACACCGCCTTCACCCGCCATTGCCAGTCCGGCGGCCAGCCCTTTCTGGTACTTTCATCGGCGATGCGGCAGTTGCAGGCGATTCAGGCGATGCGCGGCCTGATGGACGCCGGCGGCCGCAATGCCGCTTCGGTCGTAGCCGCGGCGCGCCCGCCGGTGTTTTTCTCCCGGCGCAAGCTGGTCGAGAAAGCCCTCGAACGCTGGAGCAGCGAGGCGCTCGGCCGCGCCCTCAACCGCCTGCAGACGGCGGTGCTGCAGACACGCCGGCGGCCGGATCTGTCGATCGCGCTGGCACGCCAGGCCCTGCTCGGCATCGCCGTGGAGAGCGCCAGGCTGGCGCAGCGCACCTGATCTCCCCCCTTGAGGGGGAGATGTCGCCAAAGGCGACAGAGGGGGTCACAGCGCGTAGAACACCAGCCCCTTCCGCGACGACAGAGGAGGTGGCGCTTGAAATTTGACGACCCCTTCTGGCCTGCCGGCCATCTCCCCCTCAAGGGCAGGGCAATCGCATTTGGATTCTTACGAAGATGGACCCCCACCCTAACCCTCCCCACAAGGGGGAGGGAACGCTGCCGCGCGCCCTTACTTCCCCTTTTGGCGCCGAAAGGCGGGCAATTTGCCGAGGTCAGCGCCAACGAAAGTCTCCCTCCCCCTTGTGGGGAGGGGCTAGGGGTGGGGGTACGTCGTAGAGCGAAAGTCTCGGCTTTCCATCTGCGATAGCCTTGCCCTCAAGGGGGGAAATTAACTACTTCGACGATTTCGCCAATCACCGCGCGGCAGCAAAAATCTTATTTGCCGGCTAATTTTAGCAACCTACCTACTCCCGCTTCAGCCTTCGGCAAAGCTCGTCAAGCTGCTCCAGCGTCCGGTAGGCGACGCTGATCACGCCGCCGCGCTGGTTGTGCTCGATCGTGACGATCATGCCGATCGTGCTGGTCATCAGCCGCTCCAGCGCCAGCGTGTCGGCATCCTTTTGCGGCGGTGCGGCGGGCTGGCGTTTTGCCGACGGCGCGCCGACCGGCAGCTGCGCCAAGGCCTCGGCCTGGCGCACCGAAAGCCCCTCATCGATGATCCGCTTGGCAAGCCCGGCCGGGTCGTTGGCCGTCACCAGGGTACGGGCGTGGCCGGCAGAGAGCGCCCCGTCGACCAGCATGTCGCGGATGACGTCGGGCAGCTTGAGCAGTCTCAGCGTGTTGGCGACATGGCTGCGGCTCTTGCCGATCACCTGGCCGAGATCGGCCTGGGTATAGCCATGGTCGTCGATCAGCTGCTCGTAGCCGAGCGCCTCCTCGACCGGGTTGAGGTCGGTGCGCTGGACGTTTTCGATGATCGCCAGTTCGAGCGCCGTGCGATCGTTGACGTCGCGCACGATAATCGGGATTTCGGTCAGCCCGGCGCGTTGCGCCGCGCGCCAGCGTCGCTCGCCGGCGATGATCTCGTAGCGGCCCGGCTGGGTTTTCGACGGCCGCGCCACCACCGGCTGCACCACGCCATGTTCGCGGATCGACTGGGCGAGGTCGGTCAGGTCGGCGTCGCCAAAATGCCGGCGCGGGTTTTTCGGATTGGGGCTGAGGAACTCGATCGGCACCTTGCCGTCGCCCGCCAACCCGGGCTTTTCCGGTGCCGCTGGGCGATCGATTTCGCCGATCAGGGCCGCCAGTCCCCGTCCCAGTCTTTTCCTCGAAGGGTCTTCGTTCATCGTCCGTCCAGATCGTTTCGGTATCGAATCGGGTTTATTATTTACAACCGGTTAAGCGGCACGCAATTTGCGCTCGCGGCGGATGACTTCCGAAGCAAGCTGCAGATAGGCCTGGCTGCCCGAACATTTGAGGTCGTAGAGAATCGCCGGTTTGCCGTAGGACGGCGCCTCGGAAACGCGGACATTGCGCGGGATGACGGTTTCATAGACCTTGTCGCCCATATGCGCCCGCACATCCTGCACCACCTGGTTGGCGAGATTGTTGCGCCCGTCGAACATGGTCAGCACGATGCCCTGGATCGTCAGGTCGGGGTTGATCGAGCGGCGCACCTGCTCGACCGTCTCCAAAAGCTGGCTCAGGCCCTCCAGCGCGAAAAACTCGCACTGCAGCGGCACCAGCACCGAATCGGCCGCAGCCATCGAATTCAGTGTCAGCAGGTTGAGCGACGGCGGGCAGTCGATCAGCACATAGCCGAAATTGGCCGAGCGCTCAGCCGAAGCCCGCAGCGCGTTGCGCAGCCGCAGCACCCGATCCGGCGCCGAGGCGATTTCCATCTCGATGCCGAGCAGGTCGAGCGTCGACGGTACGATCGACAGGCCAGGCACCGCCGTCGGGATCGCCGCCGCTTCGAGATCCAGCTCGCCGGTCAGCACATCATAGGACGAGACGGTGCGGTCGCGCCGGTCGATGCCAAGCCCGGTGCTGGCGTTGCCCTGCGGGTCGAGATCGACGATCAGCACCTGTTCGCCTATGGCCGCCAGCGCGGTGGCCAGATTGATGGCGGTCGTCGTCTTGCCGACGCCGCCCTTCTGGTTGGCGACGGTGATGATTCGGGGGCCGTTCTTCATCATGGGTCTATGCCAGAAATTCATTTGGGTCGCCGGTCACAAGCCAGGGTGCTGTCGCAAGTCGGATACTTCGAGAATGACGCCCTGTGCGTCGGTTGCACTGGCATGTTCTACCAGATCGAAAGACCATCGTTGAGCGCTTTCTGCCACTTCGGCGCGGTAATCCCGGCCTTTGTGAAACAGGCCGCGCGAACCCTTGGTCAGCCACGGTGCCGCCAGGTCGAGCAGGTCGGGCAGCGAGGCGAGTGCCCTGGCTGTGACGATTTGCGGTGCAGGAACAAGGGGATAGCTGTCGTCGATGCGGCGCGCGATAACCTTGGCGGGCAGGCTGAACTGTCCGATGACCGCTTGCAGGAACGATGCTTTTTTCCGGCTGCTTTCAACCAGGTCGATACCGGCGCCGTCCCGCTCGGCAAGCAAAAAGGCCAGCACAAGGCCGGGAAACCCACCGCCGGAGCCGAGATCGACCCAGCGCTTCGCCTCTGGTTTGATTCGCGCCAGCTGCGCGCTGTCGAGGATGTGGCGGCGCCAGACATCGTCCTGCGTCGATTGCGCGGCCAGATTGATCCGGCGGTTCCATTTCCGGAAAACGGCCTCGAACTCGACCAGGCGATCGAATGTTTCACGTGAAACCGGGCCCGCTGCCGCCTGCAGGTTTGCCCAGGACGCAGCGCTCACGCGACCTGCTTTCGCGCGGCCGCCTCGGCATTGCGGACATGGGCGACAATAATCGCCAGCGCCGCCGGCGTCATGCCTTCCATGCGTTGCGCATCGGCAATCGAGCGCGGCTGGCGTGCCAGCATCTTCTGCTTCAACTCGTTCGACAGGCCGGGAACAGAAGCAAAGTCGAGCGACTCGGGAATAAGCCTGCTCTCCTCATGCCTGATCTGCGAAACATCGGCCTGCTGGCGGTCGAGATAGACAGAATATTTGGCTTCCGTTTCAAGACGTTCGGCCGTTTTGCTGTCGATCGCCGCGAAAGCCGGCTCGACCCGCCCCAGCCAGGCTATGTCGACGCCGGGATAGGCCAGCAACTCATAGGCCGAGCGGCGGACGCCGTCCCGGTTGATTTCGAGCCCATGGCGCGCTGCCTCATTGGGGGTCATGGTGGTGCCGAGGGCGAGCTGTCGCGCCTTCTCAAGGTCTTGCATACTATTGTTGAACCGCTGCATCCGCTCCGGCGAGGCAATCCCCAGCCTTATCGCCAGTGGCGTCAGCCGCTCATCGGCGTTGTCGGCTCGCAGCGATAGCCGGAACTCGGCCCGCGAGGTGAACATGCGGTAGGGTTCGGCAATGCCGCGGCTGGTCAAATCGTCGACCATCACGCCGATATAGGCTTCGGTGCGGCTGAGCACGATTTCCTCGCTCGCCGACGCCTTGCGCGCTGCATTCAAGCCGGCAAGCAGCCCTTGCGCGCCGGCCTCCTCGTAGCCGGTGGTGCCGTTGATCTGTCCGGCGAGGAACAAGCCGGCGATCCGCTTGGTTTCCAGCGTCGGCTTGAGCTCGCGTGGATCGACATGATCATACTCGATGGCATAGCCCGGCTGCAGCATCGCTGCCCGCTCCAGCCCCGGAATGGTCTTCAGGATGTCGAGCTGCACGTCCTCGGGCAGCGAGGTCGAAATGCCGTTCGGGTACACCGTGTCGTCGTCCAGCCCTTCGGGCTCCAGAAAGATCTGGTGGCCTTCGCGGTCGCCGAACTTGACGATCTTGTCTTCGATCGACGGGCAATAACGCGGCCCGACGCCTTCGATTGACCCCGAATACATGGCCGAGCGGCCGAGATTGGCGCGAATCAGCTCGTGCGTTGCATTGGTCGTTCGGGTGATGCCGCAATGGATCTGCGGATTTTCGATGCGCTCGGTCAGCAGCGAGAACGGCACGGGATCTTCGTCCGCAGCCTGGCTCTCCAGTGACGCCCAATCGATCGTCCTGCCGTCCAGCCGCGGCGGCGTGCCGGTCTTCAGCCGCCCGAGCTTGAAGCCGGCGCGGCTCATCGTCGCCGACAGGCCGATGCTCGCCTGCTCGTTCATGCGGCCGGCGACGATCTTCTTCTCGCCGATATGGATCAGCCCGCGCAGAAAAGTGCCGGTCGTCAGCACCACGGCGCCGCAGGCGAGCCGGCTTCCATCCGCCAGCAGCACCGCCGCGATGCGTCCGTCGTCGATTTCCCCGTCGTTGATTTCGAAATCCAGCACCTCGCCTTCGATGACATCGAGGCCAGCCTGCTGGCGGATTGCCGCCTGCATGGCGAGCCGATACAGTTTTCGGTCGGCCTGCGTTCGCGGACCACGCACCGCTGGCCCCTTGCGGCGGTTGAGCAGGCGGAACTGGATGCCGGCGGCATCGGCGACGCGCCCCATCAGCCCGTCCATGGCGTCGATCTCGCGAACCAGATGGCCCTTGCCGAGACCGCCGATCGCCGGATTGCAAGACATCACGCCGATCGTGTCGAAACGCAGCGTCACCAGCGCCGTCCTGGCGCCAGCCCGCGCGGCCGCACTAGCCGCCTCGCAACCAGCATGGCCGCCGCCCACCACCACCACATCATAGTGATTGGTCATTTGTATATTCCGATTCAAATCCGCCGACACATGTGCCCGTGAGCCTGCACTGTCAAGGACACCCACTAGTCGTTTCACGTGAAACAATTCCGTCTGCGTTCATCGCTACGTGTTTCACGTGAATCATCACCGGCTTCCCCCACTAAGCGAGCAAGCTAGCGACACGCCCGCATCTCGGTACTTGGCAATGTTTCACGTGAGTCATTTGCCGATACAGAACTGCGAAAAGATAACGTCCAGCATATCCTCGACATCGACCGCCCCGACGATGCGTCCAAGCCGATCCGCCGCCAGGCGCAGTTCCTCGGCCCGTAGCTCCTGCCCGCGATCACCACTGACCACTGCTGCGAGCAGGAAGCGTTTCGTCTCGTTGAGCAGCTCGACGTGCCGCAGCCGCGACGGCAGGACATCGCCGGCCTTGCCGATCTGGACTGCGGCACGACGCCCGATCTCGTCCAGCAATTCGGTCAGACCCGTGCCGTCCCGCGTCGAGATAGCGAAATCATAGTGCGCCGCAGGCGAGGGCGATTTGCCCCCCAGCAGGTCAATTTTTGTACCGACCCTCAGCGCCTGAATGTCGCCCGGCAGCATACCGATCGCGATTGGTTCCGCCAGATCCTCCAGCAGCAACAGCAGATCAGCGCTGTGCGCCTTGGTCCTGGCCTTCTCGATGCCGATCGCCTCGATCTTGCCGGGCGCCTCCCGCAGACCGGCGGTGTCGGTTACCCTGACCCGCACCCCTTGCAGGTCCAGTACCACCTCGAGCAGGTCGCGGGTCGTGCCCGGCTCGTCGGTGACGATGGCCGCTTCGCGCCGCGCCAGGGCGTTGAACAGACTGGATTTGCCGGCATTCGGTGCGCCGAGGATGACGACTTCGAACCCGTCGCGGATGATCTCGGCAGCCCGGAAGCCGGCGACATGGCGCTCGATTTCGTCGATCACGGCCTGAACATCCGACCAGACTGTGTCGGCGACCGAGCCCGGCACGTCGTCCTCGTCGGCAAAATCGATCTCGGCCTCGATCATCGCGCGGGCGTGGATCAGCCGTCGGCGCCAGCCCAGATAGAGTTCGCTCTGCACCCCTTGGGCGTTGTGAACGGCAAAGCGCCGCTGCGCCTCGGTTTCAGCGTTGATGAGATCGGCCAGCGCCTCGGTTTCGACCAGATCGAGCTTGCCGTTGAGAAAGGCGCGGCGGGTGAATTCGCCAGGCTCGGCATGCCTGACGCCGTCGCAGGAGGCGATCGTTTCCAGCATCCTCGCCACAACGGCGCGCCCGCCATGCACATGGAACTCTGCAACGTCCTCGCCGGTAAAACTGTCGGGGCCGGCAAAGAAGACGACCAGGCCGCTGTCCAGCACCGATCCGTCGGGCGCCCGGAACTTGCGATAGGTGGCAACGCGGTTTGGCACCTTCGATCCAGCAATCGTTTCGACAGCGAATCGACTCTGCGGCCCGGAAATCCGGATCACCGCAATGCCGGCCGGCAGGCGCCCGCTCGACAGCGCCACGATGGAGTCTTTTGAAATCATTTGCCCGCTCTGCCGAAGCGCCCTAGCTATGCCTGTTCAATCCGCATCGAGTAGTGCCGTGACATTGCCTGCACAAAACCTGCTTGCCGAAGAGGCCAGCCCCTATCTGCAGCAGCACAGCGGCAATCCCGTGCACTGGCGGCCATGGTCGCCCGCCGCTCTGGCCGAAGCAAAGGTGCTGCAGCGTCCGATCCTGCTCTCTGTCGGCTACGCCGCGTGCCATTGGTGCCACGTCATGGCGCATGAGAGCTTCGAGAACGACGACGTCGCCGCCGTCATGAACCGTCTCTTCGTCAATATCAAGGTCGACCGCGAGGAGCGCCCCGACATCGACCAGATCTACATGGCGGCGCTGTCCTCGATGGGCGAGCAGGGCGGCTGGCCGCTGACCATGTTCCTGACGCCGGAGGGCAAGCCGTTCTGGGGCGGCACTTACTTTCCGCGCGAAGCCCGCTACGGCCGGCCGGGTTTCGTCCAGGTGCTGGAGGCGGTTGACAAGGCTTGGCGGGAGAAGAAAGAAAGCGTTAACCAGAGTGCCGACGGCCTGACCACGCATGTCGAGACGCGGCTGGCGGGCAGCCATGGCAAGGCCGTGCTCGACCGCGGCATGCTGGCGAACCTCGCCAATGGCATTGACGGCATGATCGACCGCGATTTGGGCGGTCTGCGCGGCGCGCCGAAATTCCCCAACGCGCCGTTCATGCAGAGCCTCTGGCTGTCCTGGCTGCGCGACGGCACCGCATCCCACCGCGACGCCGTTCTCCTCAGCCTCGAAAAGATGCTGGCCGGCGGCATCTATGACCATATTGGCGGCGGACTCAGCCGCTACTCGACCGACGCCGAATGGCTGGTCCCGCATTTCGAAAAAATGCTCTACGACAATGCCCAGCTCATCCGCTTGTGCAATTGGGCCTATGCGTCAACCGGCGAGGAATTGTTCCGGCTGCGAATCGAAGAGACCATTGCCTGGCTGTTGCGCGAAATGCGAGTCGAGGGCGATGCCTTCGCCGCCAGCCTTGATGCCGATAGCGAGGGCGAGGAGGGGTTGTTCTACACCTGGAGCAGGGATGAGCTAGAAGCAGCCCTTGGCGACGATTCAGCATTGTTTTTCAAATACTTCACGCTTGCCGACCCGCATGGTTGGGAAGGCAAGCCGATCATTTGCCAGACTGATGCTCAACAGGCGCAGAGCGTCATCGATCGTGACCTTCTGGTTCCGCTCAAGCAAAGGCTGCTGGCAGCGAGGGAACAGCGCGTGCGGCCCGGGCGTGACGGCAAGGCCCTGACCGACTGGAACGGCTTGATGATCGCAGCCCTTGCCGAGGCCGGACGGTCGCTTGGCCGATCCGACTGGATCGAAGCGGCGGCAACGGCCTTTGCCGCGATTGCGGCTGCCGGACGTGACGGCCGCCTGCCGCATTCGATGCTCGGCGCAAAGAAGCTGTTTCCGGCTCTGTCGAGCGACTATGCCGCCATGGCCAACGCCGCCATCTCACTGTTCGAGGCGACCGGCAATCCCGGCTACATCGATCACGCCGGGAACTTCATTGAGCAACTCGATCTTTGGCACCGGGACAGCGACAAGACCGGCTATTATCTGACCGCGTCCGACAGCGCGGATGTGCCGATCCGCATCCGCGGCGATGTCGACGAAGCCATTCCTTCCGCTACCGGCCAGATCATCGAGGCTCTGGTCCGATTGTCGTCGCTTTCGGGCGATGTCGATCTCTGGGACAAAGCCTGGACAGTCGCAGAGCACGCGGGCGGGCGGGCGGAGCACCAGGGCTATGGCCAGGCGGGTATAGTCAATGCCTGCGCCTTGGCGCTTGAACCGCTGAAGCTGGTGATCGTGGATAGACCGGAGACTCCAAGGCTTGTTCCGGTTGCGAATCGAAATCCAGACCCGCGCCGGGTGGACATCGTCGTGCCTGTTGGCTCGGTGACAAATCTGCCGGCCTTGCCAGGCGGCGTCCTGCCGCCAACGGCCGAGCCCGGCGCCTGGCTCTGCACGGGGCAGGTCTGCCTGCCGGTGATAACCGACGCTGAGGAACTCGAGCGGCAGTTAAGCCGTCGATAGGTCGAGGTGCACAGAACCGGAACGCCGGCGGGACAGCGCCTTTGCCCCCTTTACGTATTCATCGAATCGAAGAAATCCGCGTTGGTCTTGGTCTGCTTGAGCTTGTCGATCAGGAACTCGATGGCGTCGGTCGTTCCCATCGGCGCCAGGATGCGGCGCAGCACGAAGATCTTCTGCAGGTCCTGGCGCGGAACCAGCAGGTCCTCCTTGCGGGTGCCGGATTTGAGGATGTCCATGGCCGGATAGATGCGCTTGTCCGCCACCTTGCGGTCGAGCACGATTTCCGAATTGCCGGTGCCCTTGAACTCTTCGAAGATGACCTCGTCCATGCGGCTGCCGGTATCGATCAACGCCGTGGCGATGATGGTCAGCGAGCCGCCTTCCTCGATGTTGCGGGCAGCACCGAAGAAGCGCTTCGGCCGCTGCAGCGCGTTGGCGTCGACACCACCGGTCAGCACCTTGCCGGATGACGGCACGACGGTGTTGTAGGCGCGGCCGAGGCGGGTGATCGAATCCAGCAGGATGACGACGTCACGGCCGTGCTCGACCAGGCGCTTGGCCTTCTCGATGACCATTTCGGCAACCTGGACGTGGCGCACCGCCGGCTCGTCGAAGGTCGAGGACACCACCTCGCCCTTCACCGAGCGCTGCATGTCGGTGACTTCCTCCGGCCGCTCGTCGATCAGAAGCACGATCAAATAGCATTCCGGATGGTTGGTGGTGATCGAATGGGCGATGTTCTGCAGCAGCACCGTCTTGCCGGTGCGCGGCTGCGCCACGATCAGGGCGCGCTGGCCCTTGCCGAGCGGCGCCACCAGGTCGATGACGCGCGCCGAAATGTCCTTCGAGGTCGGAACCTCCATCTCCATCTTCAGCCGCGAGGTCGGATAAAGCGGCGTCAGATTGTCGAAATGGATCTTGTGGCGGATTTTTTCCGGGTCGTCGAAATTGATCGTGTTGACCTTGAGCAGCGCGAAATAGCGCTCGCCCTCTTTCGGGCTGCGGATCGGCCCTTCGACCGTATCGCCGGTCTTCAGCGAGAACCGCCGGATCTGCGACGGTGAAATATAGATGTCGTCGGGACCCGGCAGATAGTTGGCATTGGCGGAGCGCAGGAAGCCAAAGCCGTCCTGCAGCACTTCGACGACGCCGTCGCCGATGATCTCGATATCCTGGGTCGCCAGCCTCTTCAGGATCGCGAACATCAGCTCCTGCTTGCGCATGACGCTGGCATTCTCGACTTCGAGCGATTCCGCATAAGCGATCAGCTCTGGCGGTTTCTTGTTCTTGAACTCTGTGAGCTTCATTTCTTGCATCATTAGACGGACTCTGAGTAAGCTTTGGGAAAAATATCGGCGGGATGCGACAAATGCCGGGCGCGGCCGAAGCGACAAATGGGCGGCGCATGACGGGAAGGAAGACCCGTCTTTTATCGTCGGTCGGTTGAAAGAGCAAGCCGCCTTTTGCGGGCAACCGAAGACGTCAGAACGGTTTCACGATTACCAGGACGACGATGACGATCATCAGCAATGTAGGGATCTCATTGACGATCCGCCAGTGCCTTGCCGATTTTTCATTGCGGTCTTCGGCAAATTTGCGGACGGCGCCGGCGAGATAGCCATGCACGGCCGACAGGCCCACCACCGCAGCGATCTTGGCATGCAGCCAGCCGCCTTGAAAACCAAAGCCTTTCCAGGCGAGCCACAGGCCGAATGCCCAGGTGATCACCATTGCCGGATTGATGATGCCGCGCAGCAGGCGGCGCTCCATCACCTTGAAAGTCTCCGACTGGACGGAGCCTTTTTCGGCATCGGCATGATAGACCAGCAAGCGCGGCAGATAGAGCATGCCAGCCATCCAGGAGATGACGGCAATCACATGGATCGCCTTCGCCCAAGGATAGAAATCATCGGGCCCGAAGAAAAACAGCAGCCCGGCCAGCACCAGGAAGATGGCGATCGCGATTGCCGCGCGGCGCATCGCGCCCTTACCGGTGTTGGTGCCGTTCGCATTGTCCGCGCCCATCATCGTCACGATGCGCTCCGCACCAGCTTGACCATCCGCTCGACATGAGCGAGCGGCGTCTCGGGCGTGATGCCGTGGCCGAGATTGAAGATCAGCGGCCCGTCGCCCAGCGCCTTCAGGATCGCCCCCACGCCGTCGTCAAGCGCCTTGTCGCCGGCTACAAGCCGCAGCGGATCGAGATTGCCCTGCACGGCTCCGTCACGCTGCAATTCCTTCGCGCTCGACAATGGCACGGTCCAGTCGAGGCCCAGCCCGGTCACGCCGGTCTTCTGGCGATAGCTTCGATAGTGATCTCCCGCGCCCTTGGGAAAGCCGATGATCGGAACATTGGGATGGGCAGCCTTCACTTGCCGGACGATCGAGGCCACCGGCTCGACGCAGAACAATTCGAAAGACGCTTCGTCGAGCACGCCTGACCACGAATCGAAGATCTGCACCACGTCGGCGCCGGCCTCGATCTGGCGGATCAGATAGGCAGCCGAATGATCGGCCAGCACCTTCAGTAGCCTAAGAAACGCCGTCGGCTCGCGATAGGCGAACAGCCTGGCCGGCGCCTGGTCGGGCGTACCGTGGCCGGCAATCATGTAGGTCGCCACCGTCCACGGCGCACCGCAGAAGCCGATCAGCGTCGTTTCATCAGGCAGTCTGGCGCGCAACCGCCGCACCGTCTCGTAGACCGGCTCGAGATTCACGTGAAACGTTTCGCCGTCGAGAGCCGCAATTTCCGCAGCCGTGATCGGCGTCAGCAGCGGGCCGCGTCCTTCCTCGAAGCGCACGTCGCGGCCGAGCGCATGCGGCACGACAAGAATATCGGAAAACAGGATCGATGCATCGAAGCCGAAGCGTTCGATCGGCTGCAGCGTCACTTCGACGGCGAGATCCGGGTCGTAGCAAAGATCGAGGAAGGATCCGGCCCGTCTCCTCGTCTCCCGGTATTCCGGCAGATAGCGGCCGGCCTGGCGCATCATCCAGAGCGGCGGCGGAAACGCCGCCTTGCCTCTCAACACGTCCAGCACGATCCGGTCTTGAGGCATTGAGCGCTCGCCTTTCCAGGCTTCCCTATAATTAAATATTCTATTTTTAGGAATCTTATGATTCTAAGAGTCTGTTGGTTGTGGTGGTTGTCTCCTGTCCCGCTTTGCCCTCGAAAAGACCAGCCAGCATATTGTCGCGCGCTTCTCCAACGGGATTGCAGGACTTTGTGGAAAGTCGGGAATTTACGACTGGAGTCAATGCGTTGCCGCCAGGCCAGGGAAATTGCCCCTGTGGATGAAGCGAAGGCAAAAAGCTCCGTCCCCGGACTTGTCCCCAACCGCCCGGAGAAGCCGACAGCACATCGAATTGTGGACAAACCGCCATCTGATACAGTCGCTTTGCGGTGGCCGAGTTTCCCGCCCGGCTTATCCACATCGGCCCACAGCCTGGAATGTATCCTGTGAACAAACCGCAGAGCTTCTTTCACCTTCACCTGATTTCCGACGCCACCGGCGAAACGCTGCTGGCCGCCGGCCGCGCGGCTTCCGCGCAATACAAGGACGCGCGCGCCATCGAACATATCTACCCGCTCATCCGCACCGAAAAGCAGGTGACGAAGGTGTTCGAGGATATCGAGGAGGAGCCGGGCATCATCCTCTATACGGTGGTCGACCAGAAGCTTGCCCGCGGCATCGACGAACGCTGCGCGGCCATGGGCCTGCCTTGCGTCTCGGTGCTGGAACCGGTGCTGACGGTGTTCCAGTCCTATCTCGGCACGCCGGCCGGCCGCCGCGTCGGTGCCCAGCATGTGCTGGACGCCGAATATTTCCGCCGCATCGACGCGCTCAACTTCACCATGGAGCATGACGATGGCCAGCTGCCGGCCAATATGGATGATGCCGACATCGTGCTCGTCGGCATCTCCCGCACCTCGAAGACGCCGACCAGCATCTATCTCGCCAATCGCGGCATCAAGACCGCCAACATCCCGATCGTGCTCGGCGTTCCGGTGCCCGAAAGCCTGGTCAATGCCACGAGGCCGCTGATCGTCGGCCTGGTCGCCACCGCCGAACGGATCTCGCAGGTCCGGCAGAACCGCATTCTCGGCACCAGCGCCTACGAACCGACCGACTATGTCGACCGCGCCGCGATCGCCGAAGAGCTCGCCTATGCCCGCCAGATATGCACGCGGCACGGCTGGCCGATGATCGACGTCAGCCGCCGTTCGATCGAGGAGACGGCGGCGGCCATCGTTGCCCTGCGCGGCAAGACGCGCTAGGGCGTGTGATATTCAGGTGATGCCGGCCTGCAAACGGCGGTTTCCTGCGCTTCCGGTGCTCACGTACGAAATGTACGCTCCGCTCCGGTTCTCGGAAGCCACCATTTTCGGCGCGGCCTGACCTGAATCTCGACGCACCCTAGTGACGCCAGCAAACGGGCGAAAAAAATGGCCGAAAAAATCATCCTTGCCTCGGGCAGCCCGTTCCGCAAAGCGCTGCTCGTCAATGCCGGCGTCACTGTCGAAGCGGTTCCGGCTTCTGTCGATGAGCGCGCGCTCGAGGCGCCGCTGCAGAACACTGGCGTGTCGCCGGAGGACGTCGCCCTGGTGCTCGCCGAAGCCAAGGCCACCGACGTCAGTGAGCGCAAGCCCGGCGCCCTGGTGCTCGGCTGCGACCAGACGCTGTCGCTCGGCGACGAGCTGTTCCACAAGCCGGCCGACATGGAAGGAGCGCGCCGTCATCTGCTGGCGCTGTCGGGCAAGACGCATCATCTCAACAGCGCCGTCGTGCTCGGCCGTGACGGCCAGGTTCTGTGGCGGCATGTCGGCATCGCCAGCCTGACCATGCGCAAGCTCGATCCGGCCTTCATCGGCCGCCATCTGGCGCGCGTCGGCGCCAAGGCGTTGTCCAGCGTCGGCGCTTACCAGATCGAAGGCGAAGGCATCCAGCTGTTCGAAAAAATCGAAGGCGACTATTTTACTATTGTCGGCTTGCCACTTTTGCCGGTGCTGGCCAAGCTGCGTGAGTTCAGGGCGATCGATGGCTGAGGCCCCAAAAAAAGCCTTCGTCACCGGCCACCCGATCGCGCATTCCAGGTCTCCGAAGATCCACGGCCACTGGCTGGCGAAATACGGCATCGACGGCGTCTACGAGGCCATCGACGTTGCACCGGAGGCCTTTGCCGAATTCCTGCAGGCGCTGCAGGCACAAGGCTATCGCGGCGGCAACGTCACCATCCCGCACAAGGAAGCCGCCTTCGCACTGGCGGCGCGACGCGACGCCGACGCCGAACAGATCGGTGCGGTCAATACGCTGTGGTTCGAGAATGGCGAATTGTGCGGTGGCAACACCGATGCCCATGGCTTTGCCGCCAATCTGGACGAATATGCACCGGGCTGGGCGGCCAACGGCCCCGCCGTGGTGCTCGGTGCCGGCGGCGCCGCTCGCGCGGTCATCCATGCGCTGAAGCAGCGCGGCGTCAGCGACATCCGCATCGTCAACCGGACGCTTGCGAGGGCGCAGGAGCTGCGCGACCGCTTCGGTGCTGGCGTTTCCGCCCACAACCTCGCGGCGACCGGCGAATTGCTCGAAGATGCCGGCCTGCTGGTCAACACGACAGCGCTCGGCATGCATGGCAATGAAGGCCTGTCCGCGGATCCAGGCAGACTGCCGGACCGCGCCATCGTCACCGACATCGTCTACGTGCCGCTGGAGACGCCGCTGCTTGCTACTGCCAAAGCGCGCGGCCTGAGAACCGTCGATGGGCTCGGCATGCTGCTGCACCAGGCGGTGCCCGGCTTCGAGCGGTGGTTCGGCATCAGGCCAGAAGTCACCGCCGAACTGCGGCAAATAATTATTGCCGATATCGGCGCGATAAAATGATCGTGCTCGGCCTCACCGGATCGATCGGCATGGGCAAATCGACCGCGGCCAAGATGTTCGCCGAGGCCGGCGTGCCGGTCCATGATTCCGACGAGGCTGTGCATCGCCTTTATGCCGGCAAGGCCGCGCCCTTGGTCGAGGCGGCCTTTCCCGGCACCACCCGATCCGGTGCGGTCGACCGCGCGGCACTGGCGGAGCGGGTGCTCGGCGACGCCGCCGCGCTGAAACGGCTGGAAGCGATCATCCATCCGCTGGTCCGTGCCGACGCCGATGCCTTCCTGGCTGAACATCGTGCCGCCGGCGCGCCGCTTGCCGTGCTCGATATACCGCTGCTGTTCGAGACCGGCGGCCGCAACCGCGTCGACAAGGTCGTGGTCGTCACCGCGCCGCCCGAAGTCCAGCGCGCCCGCGTGCTGGCGCGGCCGGGCATGAACGAGGAGAAACTGGCGTCGATCCTGGCCAGGCAGGTTCCCGACACCGAAAAGCGCCGGCGCGCCGACTTTGTCATCAACACCGGTCAGGGCTTTGACGCCACTCGCGCGGCCGTCAAGGCCATCATCGCCGAACTAGTCGTGGATAAGGCAGCCAGGCCTGGTTAAGAGGCTTGCAGACCCACATTATTTGTTGCCATTTTGTTCCTGGTGTGATTCGGTTAGAATGATGCCGGCACCAGTGGACTGATTCGATGCGTGAGATCATCTTCGATACGGAAACCACCGGCCTCGACACGCGCGAGGACCGCGTCATCGAGCTTGGCGGCGTCGAGCTGGTCAACCGCTTCCCGACCGGCCGAACCTTCCACAAATACATCAACCCGCAAGGCCGCCAGATCCATCACGAGGCGCAGGCCGTGCACGGCATCAGCGCCGCCGATCTTCAGGGCAAGCCGACTTTCATGGAGATCGCCGAGGAGTTTCTGGCCTTCATCGACGGCGCCAAACTGGTCGCGCACAATGCCGGCTTCGACATCGGCTTCCTCAATCTCGAATTCGGCCGGCTTGGCCATCCGGCCATCGATCCGGGACGGATCGTCGACACGCTGGCGCTGGCGCGCCGCAAGCATCCGATGGGCCCCAATTCGCTCGACGCGCTCTGCCGCCGCTACGGCATCGACAACGGCCGCCGCACCAAGCACGGCGCGCTGCTCGATTCGGAATTGCTGGCCGAGGTCTATATCGAGCTCATCGGCGGCAAGCAGGCAAGCCTTATCCTCGACAGCATCCTGACTCCGGCGGGCGGCAGGCAGAATGTCGACGACATCGATATTTCGATCGGTGTGCGGCCGATCGCCTTGCCGTCGCGCCTGACCGATGCCGAGCGCGCAGCACACGCAGGCATGGTTGGCAGCCTCGGCGAAAAAGCGCTGTGGCTGCGCGTCCCCCCGGAAGCGAGTTCCGCGGCACAGTGATTTTGACCGGAGTGATCCTTCGCGCCCCCCTCTGTCCTGCCGGACATCTCCCCCTCAGGGGGGAGATTGGCAGACCCAGCGTCTCGCTCATTCCTGCGGCGATGAAGGATTGGCGAAGGCTGACGTGAAGTCCGATCTCCCCCCCTTGAGGGGGAGATGGCCGGCAGGCCAGAGGGGGGTACTGCCCCGCCGGCGTCTCAAACAAAAAACCCGGCTTCGCGCCGGGTTTTTCAAACGCTGCGAGCCAACCAGCCTCAGCTCACCTTGACCTTGGCGGCGGCAGCCTGGTCCTCGGTCAGCTTCTGCTGGAACATCTGCGCGAAATCGATCGGGTCTAGCATCAGCGGCGGGAAGCCGCCGTTGCGTGTTGCCTCGGCGATGATCTGCCGGGCGAACGGGAACAGCAGCCGCGGGCATTCGATGAACAGGATCGGCAGCATGTGCTCCTGCGGGAAGCCGCTGATGGAGAAGACGCCGCCATAGACCAGCTCGACGTTGAACAGCACTTCCTGGTCGAACGACGCTTTTGCGTTCAGCGTCAAATTGACGTCGAACTGCTTGTCCGAAAGCGGGTTGGCGTTGACGTTGACATTGATGGCGATGCCCGGAGCCTTGTCGCGGCCGCGCAACGAGTTCGGTGCGCCGGGGCTTTCGAAGGACAGGTCCTTCACATATTGCGCAAGCACGTTGAGCGAAGGCTGCGCCGCATTTCCATTACCGTTGGCTGCGCCGGTCGGCGCGTCGTCGTTGCTGGCCATAAGCTGTGGTCCTTTTGCCTGGGCAGCGTTGCTGACCGGATTGAAATTCGGGCGTTCGCTATCATGGCCGGCCCGACAAGACAAGTTTGCAAAAGACACCGGTTGCCTTGCAGCTACTCGTCCTTGAGGCGGCGCCAGGGAGAACCCGGTCCGCGCGTATGGTCGTCGGCCCGCGAATAGTCGCCGTCGTCGAGATCGATGGTCTTGCCGCGTTGCCTTGCCCGCAAACCACTGCTGAAATCGGTTGCCAGCACGATGCGGCCTTTCAGCATCCGCCAGGCAAGATCGCGCACCGGCGGCAGGAACAGCAGAAGGCCGAAAATATCCGAGATGAAGCCGGGGATGATCAAAAGGATCGCTGCCAGCACGATCATGGCGCCATGCGCAAGCTGGCCGCTCGGATCACGCCCGGCATCCATTTCGGCACGGACCCTGGCCATGACGCCAAAACCCTGGTGCCGCAGCAGCAGGGCGCCGGCGACACTCGAGGCCATCACCAAGCCGACTGTCGCCAGCGCGCCGACCTGGCGGCCGACAATAACGAAACCGGCTATCTCCAGCAGCGGAAGCGCGAGAATGAACAGGGGAAGCAGCGAGATACGCAAATCTTGACCGATCGTTTTCGATGTTTTGCCGGCCGGCGAGCAATCGCCGCTGGCACCAGAGCTGTTAGATAGGTATGGCTGCCTTTGATTTGAATGATTGCGCCATGCGTTCTATATGCTTTGGATACTGAACGCTATGTGATCGCGGCCCTTGCTTGGCCGCTGGTCCGGCCAAAGCAGGGATTGATTGGCGCAAGATATGGGCTTCTTCGACTTCGGCACGATTTTCTTTCTGATTGCGGCGGTGGTGATCTTCTTCCAGCTGCGCAACGTGCTTGGCCGACGCACGGGCAACGAGCGCCCACCCTTCGATCCATATACGGCAGCGCGCAAAAACGACAAGGATGCCGCCCAGAAACCCGAGAACGTGGTCTCGCTGCCGCGCAAGCGCCTGGCGGGAGAGCCGGCGGCCGATGCCTATGTGGCGATCGATGCCTTTGCCAAGCCGGACACCGATCTCAACCGGGGCCTGCGGGCGATCAAGGACAATGATCCGACCTTCGACCCGAAGACCTTCGTCGACGGCGCCAATATGGCCTACGAGATGATCGTCATGGCCTACGCCGATGGCGACCGCAAAACGCTGAAGAACCTTTTGTCGCGCGAGGTCTATGACGGCTTCGTCGCGGCCATCGGCGACCGTGAGGCGAAAGCCGAAAAGATCCAGTCCTCCTTCGTCGGCATCGACAAGGCCGACATCGTTTCGGCCGAGATGAAGGGCAGCGAGGCCCACATCACGCTGCGCATTGTCAGCGAACTGATTTCGGCGACCCGCGACAAGGCCGGCGCCGTCATCGACGGCGATCCCGAAACCGTCGCCGAGGTCAAGGATGTCTGGACCTTCGCTCGTGACGCGCGCTCGCGCGATCCGAACTGGAAGCTCGTCGCCACCGAAGAAGAAGACTGAACTGGACGGCGGCGGAGGCTGTCGTGTCGCTTTCTCGAGCCTTCAGCGAAAAATCCTTTGGCGAATTGCCGGGCTGGGGTGAGGACGACCATCTCCCTGCCTTTGACGCCTTTCGCCGCTCAGCCTTTCATATCCTGAGCAAACCCTACCGCTCCGGCGCGCTCGGCGTCGACTACAATGGCTTTGCCGACGCCTATGCCGAAGCGCGCACCGTTTCGCCGGCGAATCGGTCGCAGGCTCGAAGCTTTTTCGAGCGCCATTTCGTTCCGGCCCGTATCGATGCCGAAGATGGTGGTCCCGGCCTGGTCACCGGCTTTTATGAGCCGGAGGTCGAAGCCTCGCCGGTACGCACGCAACGGTTTTCGGTGCCGTTGCTGGCGCGCCCGGCCGACCTAGTCGACATCGACGACGGCAATCGTCCTTCAGCCTTGGATCCTTATCTCGCCTTTGCTCGTGCGGCGCCGAACGGCCCGGTCGAATATTTCGACCGCGGCGAGATCGAACGCGGCGCGCTTGCCGGAAAAAGGCTGGAAATCGCCTGGCTCGCCGACAAGGTCGACGCCTTCTTCATTCACGTGCAGGGCGCGGCACGCCTCAAGATGACCGACGGCAGGCTTCGCCGCATCACCTATGCCGCCAAATCCGGCCAGCGCTTTACCGGACCGGGCAAGATCTTGAGCGAGGAAGGCGAGATCCCGCTGGAGAAAGTGACGATGCAGTCGATCCGTGCCTGGTTCAAGGCGCATCCGGAACGCGTCGACGAGATCCTTTGGCGCAACCGCTCCTACATCTTCTTCCGCGAGATGGGCGTCGACGACCCAGAGCTCGGCCCGATCGCTGCCGCCAAGGTGGCGCTGACCCCCGGCCGCTCGATCGCCGTCGACCGACTGCTGCACACGTTCGGCACGCCCTTCCATATCGATGCGCCGTCGCTGACCGCTTTCGACGGAAAACCGTTCCGGCGGCTGATGATCGCGCAGGACACCGGCTCGGCGATCACCGGGCCGGCCCGCGGCGATCTGTTTGCCGGGTCGGGCGATGCTGCCGGCGAGATCGCCGGCGTTATCCGCAACGCCGCAGATTTTTATGCGCTGATCCCCCGGCCGCTGGTTTCAGGAGCAGGCCGATGACCCGGCGCATCGACAGGCTGAGCGAGGACGACCGGGTGCTGTGGAACCTGGTGGCGCACACGGCAAAACCGCTGAAGGGCAGAACCGCCGTCGAAATTCCGCACGTCGGGCCGGAGACCGACGAGACCAGGCAGGCGCCGCCGCGGGCACAGGTCGCGGGCAATGCTGCCACGGCCGCAAAGCCGAAGGCGCAGCATGTCTCCCACGCACTCGACGAACCGACGCTGGACAAGCTGTCGAAGGGCCGGCTGCCGATCGAGGGCCGCGTCGACCTGCATGGCCTGACGCAGGACGAAGCCTATTCGCTGCTGTTTTCCTTTCTGCACCGGGCGCATGCCGGCGGCATCCGCTACGTCCTCGTGATCACCGGCAAGGGCTCTTCGTCGGGCGGCGATGGCGTCTTGCGGCGCGCCGTGCCGTCATGGCTGTCGACACCCGCCTTCCGGCCCCTCGTCTCCAGCCACGACCATGCCGCCCGCAAACATGGCGGCTCGGGTGCGCTCTATATCCGCTTGCGGCGGGCGCGCTCATGAGGAAACGCCGATGAGGGACGCACCTATGAGGATGCACCCATGAAGGTGCGCTTGTGACCCCGTTCGGCGAAAAGCTTCGCGTGCTGCGAAACGAGCGCGGCGTCAGCCAGAAGGACATGGCCAAGGCGATCGGCGTCAGCGCAGCCTATCTCTCGGCGCTGGAACACGGCCGCCGCGGTGCGCCGAGCTGGACGCTGATCCAGAAGATCATCGGCTATTTCAACATCATCTGGGACGAGGCCGAGGAACTGGCGCGGTTGGCCGAAACCTCGCATCCGCGCGTCAAGCTCGACACGTCGGGTCTTAGCCCTGCGGCGACCGAGCTTGCCAATCTCCTGGCCGACAACATCGAAAAGCTTGACGAAGCCGAGCTTCGCCGCATCATTGCGTCGCTCCGCGCCGCACTGGCACGACCGAAATGAGCTGCCTTGTTACTGGACAGAGCCGACCAGCACCTGCTGGCCGCCGCGGATCGAGACCCAGCGGCCGGTATTGTCGATCGCCTGCCGCTTGAGGAAACGATAGCCGGTCTGGTCCCAGGAACGGACCTGGTCGGTCAGATTGTCGAGGATGTAGTCGCCCTTGTCGGTGCGCACCGTCAGCACGGCGTGGCCTTCGCCATCCGGCTTGCGCACGACGGTCATCAGCAGATCGGAAAACGAGACGCCCAGCCGGTTCAGCTCACGGCGCTTTTCCAGGACATAGTCCTCGCAATCGCCGACGCCCTTGTCGGGATAGGCCCAGACCTCGTCCTTGCCGTAGATGTCGAAGTCGCTCTCCGGCTTGACGGCGGCGTTGACCCTTGTCGTGACGCTGAGCAGCTTGCGCCACAGCGAGCCGGTCAGGCTGGCGGGCGACAGATCCTTCGGGCGGATCGAACATTCGGACGCGTAGCTCTTGCAGAAATCATAATGGCCGATCGGCTGCGAGGTCGGGCCACCTGTTATCATCGGGCTGGCTGCCGAGGCCGAACCGACCCAACCTGCCGCCACAGTAAGTCCGGCCAGCGCACACAGGCGCAGCGTTCTCGCCATTGGTGAGGAAATCATTGTCCCCGCTTGTCCCTTGTTGTTAACGAAACGTTAAGGGGTATTTACAGTCCGTGTCAATTATGAGGATGGATTGATTTTTGCGGCATGGTTACCCGCGTGGCGCCAACGCGACTATTGTGCAACAGGTCGACCGGCCGCACGGCCCCGCCAACCGATGATTTTGGCATTGACCGACCTGATGCGGATTGACGGGCATCATCACTGGTCGCCTATTTCTTGCCGGCCCTGACCAGCTTGGGCTTGACCGCAACACGGTTCTGACGGCCGTAGCTGGTAATGAAGTCGACGATGCGCGGCACGATTTCGGAGCGGAAGCGCGAGCCGTTGAACACACCATAATGGCCGACCGCCGGCTGCATGTAATGGGCGTGCCTGTCGGCCGGGATGTTGATGCACAGGTCGTGCGCAGCCTTGGTCTGGCCGAGGCCGGAGATGTCGTCGTTCTCGCCCTCGACCGTGAACAGGGCGACATTGCGGATCACCGAAGGGTCGACCGCCACGCCGCGATGCGTCATCGTGCCCTTGGGCAAGGCCTGGCGGACAAACACGGTGTCGACGGTCTGCAGGTAGAATTCCGCCGTCAGATCCATCACCGCCAGATATTCATCGTAGAACTCGCGGTGCTTCTCGGCATTGTCGCCGTCATGCTTCACCAGATGCATGAAAAAGTCCTTGTGGGCGATGATGTGGCGGTCGAGGTTCATGCTCATGAACCCCGAAAGCTGCAGGAAGCCAGGATAGACCTCGCGGCCGAAGCCCGGCACCGGCCAGGGCGCGCGCATGATGACGTTGTCGCGGAACCAGTCGATGCCCTTTTCTTGCGCCAGCAGATTGACCGCCGTCGGATTGCGGCGCGTGTCGATCGGCCCGCCCATCAGCGTCATCGTCGAGGGCACGAACGGATCACCCTTGGCTTCCATCAGCGCCGCCGCCGCCAGCACCGGCACCGAAGGCTGGCACACCGCCATCACATGGGTGTCGGGACCCAGCGCATGCAGCATGTCGACGATGTAGTCGATATAGTCGTCAAGATCGAAGCTGCCGTCGGCCAGCGGCACCATGCGGGCGTCGACCCAGTCGGTGATATGCACGTCGGCATAGGGCAGCATCGCCTCAACCGTGCCGCGCAGCAGCGTCGCGTAGTGGCCAGACATCGGCGCGACGATCAACAGTTTCGGATCCGGTCGGCGCCCAGCAGGAACCGCCCGCTCGAAACGGACCAGGTTGCAGAACGGCCGCGACCAGACGGTATGTTCGCTGACCTCGACGGTTTTCCAGTCGACCACGGTCTTGGTCAGGCCGAATTGCGGCTTGCCGTAGCGGCGCGTCGTGCGCTCGAACAGTTCGGCCGTTGCCGCAACCGAGCGACCCCAGGACGTGTGTGAGACCGGGTTGAGCGGATTGGAGTAGAACAGGCGCACCGCATCGGCATAGAGGCGCGCCGGCTGCAAGGCGGCGTGGTTCAGTTCGTAGAGCTGGTAGAACATCGAGAACCCCGCTGCCGACTGCGATCGAAGGGCCGACGAGCAGCGCCGAGCCTTGAATGCCTTGCGGGGAAGTTAGCAACAATCTGCTGCGATGCAATACGTCAACTTGCGTGATTTAGGCTCGTTCTTTCGTCCAAGGCGTTGAGAATCCGCCTGGAACGGCAACAGCCGGCTCAATGTGCACCTGCGAAGGCCAGGCAGGCAGCACGGCTATTGGGACGAGCGTCGGAGGCGGTGTCCGGCCGTGGCGGCCGTTAGACCCGTGCCATGCAGACAGCGGTGTGACCCGAGCTGATGAAGCCAAGCTGACTGGCGGCGCCCTTCGACAGATCGAGCATCCGCCCCTTGATGAACGGGCCGCGGTCGTTGATGCGCACGACGACACTGCGGCCATTGTTGCGATTGGTCACCTTCAGCTTGGTGCCGAACGGCAGGCTGCGATGCGCGGCGGTCAGCGCCGACGGGTTCATGCGTTCGCCGGAAGCGGTTCTGGAATGCAGTGAGTACCAGGACACACGGCCGCACTGAGCGGCGGCGCTGGCAGTGGATGCGCCGACCATCAGGCCAGCCGCGATCGTGGCCGCGACAAGCGCGGTCTGGTTGCTTTTGTTCATGTGTTGGGGACTGGCTCCGTTGACAGACCCGCAGCGGTTAGGGACGAATGAGGCAGCAAATGCGGCAATGATCTGTCGGTTCCATGGCAATGTTACACGTTTGGAGTCGACGCGAAACAATTTGTCAGAGATTTCCCGCAGCGCGGCACAGCTTCCTTGATGATCTTTTCACCGATCTCCGCATGTCTTGCGCAGGATCAGAGGTTAGCATCCAAGTAGAAGTTGGCGTGATTGGGCTGCTTCTTTTAGCTGTTCCATTTCGGCCGGAATGCGGCTGATGATCGACTTGGAAGGGAGTTCTAGCGATGAGATTGATCAAAAATCTGCTGGCCTTGATTGTGCTCGCCATCGGCGTGCTGTGGTCATTGCAAGGCATCGGTTGGGTCCAGGGCAGCTTCATGACCGGCCAGTCGCAATGGCTCTATGCCGGCATCGTGACCGCGCTGGTCGGCCTGGTCGGTCTGGCCTGGGCAAACCGTTCGCGCGGTTGAACAGCGCCCGCCGGAGCAGCACACAGCGGACCCGTGGCGGCCGCTCACCGCGACCAGTACTGCCAGCCCCAGTAGAAACTTTCGTCGCGCGGCGGCAGGCGGTTGCGCTCGGCGTCCAGATGCACCGGCGTCGGCGTTTTGCGTTCGTCTTCAGGCGGCTGTTTGTCTCCGGCCTTGATCAGGCGGAGCCAATGGCCGAAATGCGCAAACAGTACAGCGGTGGAATGGGGCATCGTCACGTCTCCGGTCCGGTTACTCCCGCCCCGCCCACGGGACGAGAACCCGCTCGATCCTGCGGATGATGAATTCGAGCACGAAGGCAATGGCCGCGATTACCAGTATGCCCATCACCACCACGTCGGTGACGAGGAACTGGGCAGCGGACTGGATCATGAATCCAAGCCCGCGCGTCGCGGCCACCAGCTCGGCGGCGACCAGCGTCGACCAGCCGGCGCCGAGCGCGATGCGCAGCCCGGTCAGGATCGAGGGCAGCGCGCTGGGCAGGATGACGTGCCTGATCACCTGGCGCTGCGTGGCGCCAAGCGAGCGCGCTGCATTGATGCGCTCCTGCGAGACGCCGCGAACACCCGATGCCGTCGACAGCGCAACCGGCGCCAGCATGGCAATGGCAATCACCAGGATCTTGGACGGCTCGCCAATGCCGAACCAGATAATGATCAGCGGCAGATAGGCGAGCGGCGGGATCGGCCGCAGGAATTCGAGCAGCGGATCGAAGATGCCGCGCCCGATCGTGCTGATGCCGATAGCCAGCCCGATGGGAACGCCGACGAAAACGGCCGCGACCAGCGCCGCAAACACCCGCCACAGGCTGGCGGCGATATGCTGGAGCAGCGTTGCGTCGACAAAGCCGTCACGGGCGACGACGACAAATTTGTTCCAGACTGCCACAGGCGACGGCAGGAAAACCGGCGACACCAATTGCAGGCGGGCCGATGCCGTCCACGCCGCCAGCATCATCAGAATGGTGATCGCGCTAACCACGCGGGCCGAAACGCGGCTGCGTCTCGGCCGCGGCCGCGACCATGGCACCGACAGCGCGTCGGCTCCGTCGTCGACCTTGCGCTGCGGCCGCTCGGTATAGGAGGTAACGGTCATGCTGCCTCCCCTTCGAAGATCGCGTCGGTCAGCTCGCCGCGCGCTGCGGCGAAGGCGGGATCGGCCTTGATGCTGCGAATGGCCTCGCCGGCTGCATAGCGCCGGCTGAAGCCGGTCTCGAAGCTCCACACCACCCGGCCAGGGCCGGGAGCGAGCACAATGATACGGGTTGCCAGCACCAGGGCTTCCTCGATGCCGTGCGTGACCATCAGCACGCCGACCTGGCTTGCCGTCCACAGATCGAGCAGCGTTGTCTGCATGCGTTCGCGTGTCAGCGCATCGAGCGCGCCCAGCGGCTCGTCGAGCAGCAGGAATTGCGGCTCGGCCGCCAGCGCCCGGGCCAGGCCGACCCGCTGGCGCATGCCGCCGGAAAGCTCCCAGATGCGCTTGTCGCCGGCGCCGTCGAGTTTCACCAGCGCCAGAAGGTCGTCGGCAGTCCGCGCCCGTTCCGCGGCCCTGACACCGCGCAGCCTGAGCGCAAAGGCGACATTTTCCCGCGCGGTCAGCCACGGAAACAGCGCGTCGTTCTGGAACACGACGGCGCGGTCAGAGCCTGGCGCCGTGATCGGCCGGCCGCCAATCGTGGCGCGTCCGCGCACAGGCTCGACCAGGCCCGCAGCGACGTTGAGCAACGAGGTCTTGCCGCAGCCGGAGCGGCCGACCAGGACAACGAAGTCATCCTTGGCGATCTCAATCGACACATTTTCGACCGCCGGCGCCGGCTGACCGTCATAGTGGACCGAGACCTTGTCGAGCACGAGATGCGTCATGGGAACCTCGCCGATATTCCGAATCTGTCTGCCCCGAAGCCGCTCCTCGCAAGCGGTTCGGGGCAGGGAGCACGCGGCGTCAGGGAAGGAGAACCGCGCGCGTTGGCGTCAGTTCGAGGCAAGCGCTTCGCTGACATATTTCGACGACACGTATTTCGAATAATCCGGCAGCACGGCGTCGATCTTGCCCTGCTCCTTGAGGAAGGCCGATGTCGCCTCGACCGCCTTGACCGTGCCGCCACGGAGGAACTTGTCCGAGGCTTGCTCCTCGAGCGTCGGGAAGACATAGCCCCTCAATAGTTGCGGCACGTCCTCCAGCTTGGCGCCGGTGATCGTGGCGATCTTGGCCGCTTGCGGCGACGTCACCGACCAGGCGTCCGGCTTGGCCAGGAACTCGGCATAGGCTGCGCCCGTTACTTTGACGAAGTCGCGCACCGCTTCCGGGTTCCTTTCGGCGAAGTCGGTGCGCACGATCCAGGCGTCGAAGGTCGGCGCGCCCCAGGCGGCGACCTGGGAGGAATCCAGCACGACCTTGCCCGTCGTCTTGATCTGGCCGAGTGCCGGATCCCATACATAGGCGGCGTCGATGTCGCCGCGCGCCCATGCCGCCGCGATCTCCGGTGGCCGCAGATTGAGAATATCGACCGACTTCGGGTCGACACCCTCATGCTTCAGCGCGGCAAGCAGGCTGTAATGCGTCGTCGAAACGAAGGGCACCGCCACCTTCTTGCCGGCAAGGTCGGCGGCCTTCTCGATGCCGGCGCCGTTGCGGGCGACAAGGGCCTCGGATTCGCCGATCAGCCCGACAACGAAGATTGTCTGGATTGGAAGCTCGCGGCTCGCCGCCGCCGCCAGCGGGCTCGAGCCGACATAACCGATGTCGACCGAACCGGAAGCGATCGCCGCGATCACGTCGGCGCCGGAATCGAATTTCCGCCAGTCGATTGTCGCCTTGGTCGCGCTCTCATAGGCGCCGTCGGCCTGCGGCACCTTCGAGGGTTCGACCACCGTCTGGTAGCCGATAGTGATCTTGAGGTCCCGCGCATCGGCCGGGCCGAGGAAGGCGGCGCCCGCCAGAGCCGCCGAGGACAAGAGAACGATACGTCGCGAAATGGTGGACATGAAAGGCTCCTGGAAACGAGAAAAACCCGGATTGCGTTTCATAGTCATCTAACTCTATCGTTCTTGTAGAGTTAAATCCTTCCAATCGGTGCGGTCTTGTTAGAAAAAGTCATCTGGCTATGGCAGTTCCCGCGCTTCTGGGTGACGGCCCGGGTGAGAACCATCGTCCTTGCCCGGGAACCTCTTCCACGTCGTCCATGCGCGCAACAACGATTTTCCCGTTTTCGCCCCTGCATCGGTAAATCCATGCTGTGGATGGCCAAGAAATTGGAATCAAGTTCCCTGTGTTCGCGGTTAAGTCTAGTATCCTTATCGACATTGAAGGATTGGAGAGGACGATGAGCGACGCCACCCTCCTTGTTGCCGCGCGCGGCATGCTTTGGCCTTCAAATTCAGGGGCAGAAGCTGCTGTTGGTATTCTCGCCGATCGGGACATTCCTGCCGCCGGCCAGTTTGCCGGTGTGTCATTCGCGGTGGCTCCTGTGCTCGCAAGAGCACAAGCCCCGGCCAAAATGGCCATTGCGGCGTGAAAACCAAGCAAAATCAACGTTTCTCGGCTTGTATATCATGTCACTAGAATTTATCTGTAGTGACAGCTTGGACGCGGCGGGGAGGCACGCCAGGCGTTTCGCAACCGGTGGCCTTGCGCCATCGCATGACAGAGAAACGTGCGGGTTATGCTCACGAAAAAAGGTAAATACGGCCTCAAGGCGCTCGTCCATCTGGCGCGCCTGCCGGTTGGACAGCTCGCCTTCGTCAACGACATCGCCACAGGAAACAATATTCCGAAGAAGTTCCTCGATGCCATCCTTGGCGAATTGCGCAATGCCGGTTTCGTTCAGAGCCGCAAGGGCAAGGAAGGCGGCTACCGGCTGGCACGCCCGGCGGACGAGATCAAGGTCGGCCACGTCGTGCGCGTGCTCGACGGGCCGCTTGCCCCCATTCCTTGCGCCAGCCGCACCCAGTATCAGCGCTGCGAAGACTGCAACGAGGCGACATGCCAAGTCCGACACCTGATGCTGGAGGTCCGGCAGGCCATCGCCGAGGTGCTGGATCAGCGCAGCCTCGCGGAAATGCGCGACATCGCCGGCGACGAGGATTTTTCGGCGGCGTTGAAAATCCAGGCCTGAACCAATCTCTCCTGAGCCGGCGACGATCGCCAAGACAGCTGGTGTGCGCATGACCGGGCGCGCTACGCCAAGTTCGATCATCATTGTCGGCGGCGGCGCCAGCGGCGTCGTGCTTGCCGCTCATCTGCTGAAGTCGCCCAATCCCGATCTACGTGTCAGCCTGATCGAAAAACGCCCGCATTTTGGGCAAGGCATGGCCTATTCAACGCTGCTGTCGGCGCATGTGCTGAATGTCAGCGCGTCGGGCATGAGCGCCTATGCCGACGATCCCGGCAATTTCTCGCGCTGGCTGCTTGAACGCGGCCTGGCAACGCCGGAACAGGCGCCGGTCTATGCGCCGCGCAGCGTCTACGCCCGCTATCTCAAGGAGTTGCTCGACGAGCTCGAGGCGCGTGAGCAGCAGACGGGCCGGCTGCGCCTGATCCGCGAGGAGAGCCTGTCGATCTCGCCGACCGCGTCAGGCGTCGAAGTGGCGCTGGCCAACGGCACCAGCGTGGTTGCGCATCTTGCCGTGCTCGCCACCGGCCACGACGAAGAGCCGGGGGCGGGGCAGGGGCATGCGATCAGGATGGGATCCGAGGCGGACACTGCGCTCGACCCCGAAGCCCGAGTCCTGGTGCTGGGCACCGGCTTGAGCATGGTCGATGCCTTCCTGTCGCTCGAGCAGCGCGGCCACCG
Organism: Mesorhizobium sp. M0854; assembly: GCF_040319815.1. Lineage (NCBI taxonomy): Bacteria > Pseudomonadati > Pseudomonadota > Alphaproteobacteria > Hyphomicrobiales > Phyllobacteriaceae > Mesorhizobium > Mesorhizobium sp. M0854. Next base: position 98,360 of record NZ_JAMYOL010000004.1, on the reverse strand, counting down.
CGGCGCGATCGTCGCGGTGTCGCGGCGCGGCCTGCTGCCTTCGCCGCATCGCAAGGGCAATCCGATCAAGCTCGACGTTGCCGACATTCCGCTCGGCACCCAGCTTTCCTATTTCGTCGGCTGGTTCCGCGACCTGATCCGGGAAAACCAGAAGGCCGGCATCGACTGGCGCGACGTCGTCGACGGTCTGAGACCCTTCAACCAGAAGATCTGGCAGAACTGGCCGTCCTCGGCCAAGCGCCGCTTCGTCGAGCACACCAAGGCCTGGTGGGACATCCACCGCCATCGCATGGCGCCGGAAGTCTACGCCCGCGTTGCCGAGGCGGTGCAAGCGGGCCGCATCCGCCTTGTCGCCGGCCGCGTCGTCGAGATCGCCGCCGGCGACGGCTTCAGCCTACAGGTCCAGTCGCGCCACACGCAGCAGCTCGAAAGGTTCGACGTCACCCGCATCTATGATTGCACAGGCATCGCCAGGGACATCTCGACCACCTCGAACAGCGTGGTGCGGTCGCTGGTCGAGCGTGGGCTGGCACGGCCGGATCCGCTGCGCCTCGGCCTCGACGTGACCGCGAACTGCGAGGTCATCGCCGGCGACGGCACGGTATTCGCCAATATCCTCGCCGTCGGTCCACTGACGCGCGGCACCTTCTTCGAAATCGACGCCATTCCCGATATTCGCGTGCAGTGCGCGCGGCTGAGCAAGCGCTTGCTCGGATGAGGCCGCCTCTGTCTTGACGCGATCTCGGATGCAAGACCGCTGTCGCCGGGTGAAAAGATCTCGACCGCATAGCCGCGTTCGGTGAAGGCGAACCAGGGTGCGGGAGCTCGCTCCACCAGAGCCGACCAGCAGCCTGTGGTGGTCGAGACAGCCAGGCAATGACGCCACACGTTTCGGCCGTCTCGCATCGACCGGATTGATGTCGCGCACGCTCGTCTTCGTTCTCCTCCATGGATTTTGTAGTCGGCGAGGCCGTGAGCCGCGACCCTGGCCAGATGGCCGGGCAAATTCTGCTTTCGTCGTCACCGTGCCTTGCCTACCATGGCGCATGACCCAACGCGGAAGACTCTACGGCTGTCCGGTCGAGTTCGCGCTCGACGCGCTCGGGGGCAAATGGAAGACGGTGATCCTGGCGCGCATCAAGGAACAGCCGATGCGCTATTCCGACCTGCGCCGGCTGATTCCCTCACTCTCGGACAAGATGCTGACGCAGCGCCTGGCCGAGCTTGTCGAGATCGGCTTCGTCACGCTCCAGACGTCGCCCGACGGCAAGGGGCGCTACGCCTTGACCGGGCGCGGTGAAGATCTCGCCGCCGCGCTCCAGGCGCTCTACGCTGGGGCAGCGTGCACGGTCGCGCCGAAGGCGTGCGCTTTCGCACCGACAGCGCAGCCACCACCTAGATCAATTCCGGGAAAAGCGCGGAGCGGTTTTCCGTCCGTAATGTGTGAAGACAAAGCGATGGAGCGGTTCGGCGTTGCCGTGAAACGGTGGGTCGCGCGGCAAGCCGATTGCCCTCAACCCGCGCCGGCAAGCGCGCTGCAGAAGCTTGCGACGTCGGTGACGACGGCTTCGCCGAGGAAGCGTAGCGTTGCCATCGAGCGGTCGCGCGCTTCGCGGTTGCCGAAGCCACAGGCATCCTCGATTACCACGGCGACAAAGCCATTGTCGGTCGCCTGGCGAACGGTCGGCTCGATGCCGATCTCCATGGCGATGCCAGCGAGCGCTATCGTGCGCACGCCGCAGTCGCGCAAGGCAAAGCCGAGCGCGGTGGAATCGAACGCCGACATCGTGAGCTTGTCGAATACCGCCTCGTCCGCGCGGGGGTCCAGCTCGGGCACGATCCGCGTCGCTTCGGCGTCGCGCAGGAACCACGGCTCGACCGTGTCGGGGCTGTCGCGCCGCTGCCAGGCCATGGCGGTGCGCAGCTGCGTCGCGCCCATCCATTTGCGCGGCAGCGACAGGTGGCGCGTGAACGCCACCCGCATTCCGGCCCCGCGCGCCGCTTCCAGCACCGTGCCGGTGCGCTCGACGAGGGTGGCGGCGCCGGCCACCTGCCGACAGATGCCGACCTGCATGTCGTAGACCACCAGCGCCGTGCGGCGCGGATCGCACCACTCAGCCAGGCTGGCCGGGATTTCGATCCCGTCGCTCGACCGGATCATGCCGCAGTCCGGTCCCATGGCTTGGCGATATCGACCGTCGGATCGAACAGGAATTCCAGCGGCAATGGCGCGTCGAAGGCGATGAAGTGCCATTCTAGCAGCCCGGCCTTGGACAGCGGGAAGTCCTCGGTGTAGCGCCGCGCTTCCGCGACGCTGTCGAGCTCGAAGACGATGATGACGCCGCCAATATCGGCGCGCGCATAATTCTCGCGCACGATCCCCGCCTTCCAGAGCCGCCAGACATTCGACACTTCGTCGCGCAGATAAGGCCGCAAATCGTCGAGCGTGACGCCAGGCTTGAAATTGTCATAGGCAAGAATCTTCATCGGCCGTTCCTTGCATTGCTGTTCGCCCAGCGCCGGGTAGCATGGCGGAATCGGCGGCCGCAACGAACGAGATGGTGCGTTGAAACGCCCGCACGATTGCCGTTGATCCTATGGGCGGCCGCGGGATAATTTTTGCTGAAGAGGAGAAAAGCGCGGTGACCATCGAAAGGCTGAACCCCGAGGGCATGCACAGCAATCCGGCCTATTCGCACGGCGTGTCGCTGCCGGCATCCGCGCGCATCGTGCCGGTCGGCGGCCAGAATGGCGTCGACGCGCAAGGCCGGACCGTCGCCAGGGACGATCTCGCTGCACAGACCGCTCAGGCGCTCTCCAACCTGGCAAAGGTGCTCGAAGCCGGTGGGGCAAAGCCTGAAGACCTCGTCAGCCTCTCGGTCTATATCGCCGGCGACCTGGACATAGGGCCGGCCTTCGGCGCCTGGATGGCCTTCTGGGCAAACCGTGGCGCGCCGCCGATCATCAAGGTGCTGCGCGTCGCCGGCCTCGGCAATCCGGATTTTCTGATCGAGATCGAAGCTCAGGCCGCGATCGCCTGAACCCTAAGCGGGTTCTGCAAATCTTTTGCCCCTGCCTGCAGGCCGGCGAAGCTTTCGCGAAATTCCATTCCCCTGCTGGCGGCCGGATTGGCACGATCTATCTTCTTTCCAACTGCAAACGGCTGGAAAAGACGGTAGGTTGCCGTCTTCCAGGGCGGTTGCTCATTCTGGCAACGGAGCATCTGACATGAGCAAGCACAAGATCGTGGCACCGGACGATGCATCGTCCCGCCTGCGCCCGCCTTATGCCTCGGTTCTCGACCTGATCGGCCAGACGCCGGTCGTCGAGCTGACCAAATTCGACATCGGCAAGTGCCGGCTGTTCATCAAGCTCGAAAGCCAGAATCCCGGCGGCTCGATCAAGGACCGCATCGCGCTGTCGATGATTGCCGCCGCCGAAAAACAGGGCAAACTGAAGCGCGGCGGGACGATTGTGGAGGCGACCGCCGGCAACACCGGTCTTGGTCTCGCCCAGGTCGGCATCCCCAAGGGCTACCGCATCATCCTGGTCGTCCCCGACAAGATGTCGCGCGAAAAGATCCAGCATTTGCGGGCGCTCGGCGCGGAGGTGCGGATGACGCGTTCCGATGTCGGCAAGGGTCATGCCGAATATTATCAGGACATGGCCGAAAAGATCGCCGCCGAGCTGCCCGGCGCCTTCTATGCCAACCAGTTTGCCAACCCGGCCAATCCGCTGGCTCATGAAACCACGACCGGACCGGAAATCTTCCAACAGCTCGAAGGCGACGTCGATGCGGTTGTCGTCGGCGTCGGCTCCGGCGGCACGCTGACCGGGCTCGGCCGCTACTTTGCGAAAGTCTCGCCAAAGACCGAGATGATTTTGGCCGATCCGGTCGGCTCGGTGCTGGCGCCGTTGATCAAGACCGGCAAGATGATAGAGGCCGGGAGCTGGACCGTCGAAGGCATCGGCGAGGATTTCGTCCCGCCCAATGCCGATCTGTCGCTGGTCGGGAAGGCCTATTCCATCCCCGACAAGCAGAGCATGCTGGCGGTGCGCGACCTGCTTTCGAAGGAAGGCATCCTCGCCGGCTCGTCGTCCGGCACGTTGCTTTCGGCAGCGCTCCGCTATTGCCGCGAGCAGACCGTGCCGAAGCGCGTCGTCACCTTCGTCTGCGACAGCGGCAACAAGTACCTGTCGAAAGTGTTCGACGACTTCTGGCTGGCCGAGCAGGGCCTTGCCGAGCAGGAGCAGCATGGTGATTTGCGCGATCTGGTGATGCGTTCGCACCGCACCGGCGACACCGTGTATGTCGGTCCGGACGAAAGCCTGCTCAACGCCTATGGCCGTATGCGCCGCTCGGACGTCTCGCAGCTGCCGGTGCTGGACGAGGGCAAGCTCGTCGGCATCATCGACGAAAGCGATATCCTCGCCAAGGTCGAAGGCCCCTATGACAGCCGCTGGGACCGCTTCAAGGCTCCGGTCAGTACGGCCATGACCTCTACCCTGCACACGCTGCAAGCCAGCCAGACGCTGGACGCGTTGCTGCCGGTGTTTGATCGCAACGAGGTCGCCATCGTCTTCGACGGCGACGAATTCATCGGGCTGATAACACGCATCGACCTGATCAACCATCTGAGGCGCGCCCGATGACCGTCAAAGCCACCGTATCGGGCAAAAACCGCCTCGCCTTTTCGACGCGCACCATCCATGGCGGCCAGAGCCACGACCCGACGACGGGCGCGGTGATGGTACCGATCTATGCCACTTCGACCTACGGTCAGCAGAGCCCGGGCGTGCACAAGGGCTTTGAATATGCCCGCAGCCAGAACCCGACCCGCTTCGCCTTCGAACGCGCTGTGGCCGATCTCGAAAGCGGCACAGCCGCCTTCGCCTTCGCTTCGGGGCTGGCGGCGATCGCCACTATTTTCGAACTGCTCGATTCCGGCACCCACATCGTCGCCACCGACGACATCTATGGCGGCACGTTTCGGCTGCTCGAGCGGGTGCGCAAGCGCTCCGCCAACCTCCAGGTCGACTTCGTTGACTTCACCGATCTTGCCGCGGTCGAGGCGGCGATCCGCCCGGAAACCAAAATGCTCTGGGTCGAGACGCCGACCAACCCGCTGCTGCGTGTCGTCGACCTCGAAGGCGTCGCAGCACTTGCCAGGCGCAAAGGCGTGCTCTCAGTCGCCGACAACACTTTCTGCAGCCCCTATCTGCAGCGGCCGCTGGAGCTCGGCATCGACATCGTGGTCCATTCGACGACAAAATACCTCAACGGCCATTCCGACATGGTCGGCGGCGTCGCCGTGGTCGGCGACAACAAGGATCTCGCCGACCGGCTGAAATTTCTGCAGAACGCCATCGGCGCCATTTCCGGGCCGTTCGACAGTTTCCTGGCGCTGCGCGGACTGAAGACGCTGGCGCTGAGGATGGAGCGTCATTCGTCGAACGGCCAGAAGATCGCGCACTGGCTGGAAAGCCGTCCCGACATCCGCCGTGTCATCTATCCCGGCCTGCCCAGCCACCTGCAGCACGCCATCGCCAGGCGGCAGATGCACGCCTTCGGCGGCATGATCACGGTCGAGCTCGACCGCGACCTCGCCGGCACCAAACGCTTCCTCGAACATACGCAACTGTTCACGCTGGCCGAAAGCCTCGGCGGCGTCGAAAGCCTGATCGAGCACCCGGCGCTGATGACGCACGGCTCGATCCCGGCGAAAAAACGCGCCGAGATCGGGATTTCGGATTCGCTGGTAAGGCTGTCGGCCGGGATCGAGGATGGCGACGATCTGATCGCGGATCTGGATCAGGCGCTGGCCAGTTGAGCCGGATAGCGAGACGTCGGCGGGACAGCGCCCCCCTCCGCCCTACCGGGCATCTCGGCCACGAGGGGGGAATTTGGCCGTCATCTTGCGCTTTCGCCAACCTCCAACGCTGAAACACGGACGGGACGGCGAAGCTGCCGTCTCCCCGCTTGTGGGGGAGATGTCCGGCAGGACAGAGGGGGCGTGAAGGATCACGAACGAGCGGCGCTTATTCTGCATCCATATCCCATGTGTCTTACATTCTATTCCGTTGACCTTGGCGCCATCTGGCAGAATTGTAGCTTCCTGATCCACCTTGCTGCCTGGCTCCGGAAGCTATGAACAACCGACAACGCAACCAACCGACGGCAAGCGATACCCCGCTCACCTTCGCCATCCTGGTCTTCCCAGGCTTTCCGATGATGGCGTTCAGCTCGGTGATCGAGCCGCTGCGCGCGGCGAACGTGCTGGCCAAGCGGGACTGGTACCGCTGGATCATCGTCGGCGCCGCCGAAGGCCCCGTCGAGGCCTCGAATGGCGTCGTCATTCAGCCCGGCTTTTCCGCCCACGACGCGCCGAAGGTCGATCGCATCGTCGTCTGCTCAGGCGGTGACGCCGATCATCTCGTCGCCGAGGATGCCGTGAGCTGGATCCGCAAAAGCCTGCGCGGCGGTGCCCATATCGGCGCGGTGGCGGATGCCGCCTTCTTCCTGGCTCGGGCCGGCCTGCTCGACGGTCATGCCTGCACCTTGCACTGGACCAGCCAGGCTGCCTTCACCGAAGCGTTTCCGGACATCGAGCTGAGGCGCGATCTCTATGTCATCGACCGCAAGCGCTTCACTTCGGCCGGTGGCGTCGGCAGCCTCGACATGATGCTGGAGATCATCACCGGCGATTATGGCGCCGAACTGGCCGCCGGCGTCGCCGAATGGTTTGTGCACAGCCCGCTACGCTCCAGCGTCGACCGCAAGCTGATGCCGCTCAGGCTGCGGACCGGCGTGCAGAACGAACTGGTGCTGTCGGCCATCGCCATCATGGAGGATGCGGTGGAGGAGCGGCTCGGCATGGCGGAACTGGCGGGGCGACTTGGTATCTCCTCCGATAAGCTCGAACGCAATTTCCGCTCCGAACTCAGTATCTCGCCCAACGGCTATTACCGCCGCCTGCGGCTGAAGCGTGCCGCCGACCTCCTGGCGCATTCGACGCTGATGGTGCGCGACGTGGCGCTGGCCTGCGGCTTCGCCTCGATGTCGAGTTTTGCGCGGGCGTTTCGGGAGGAGCATGGCCATGCGCCGAAGGTGATGCGGAGGCATTAGGTATTTCGGATGTTGGCGGGACAGCGCCCCCCTCTGCCCTACCGGGCATCTCCCCCTCAAGGGGGGAGATTGGCAGCTTCGATGCTCCGCTCCTCCTGCGACGGTGGAAATTCACGAAAGCGGCGATGACGAGCCGATCTCCCCCCTCAAGGGCAGGGCTATCGCAGATGGAACGCCGAGGCTTTCGCTCTACGACGTACCCCCACCCCTAACCCCTCCCCACAAGGGGGAGGGAGACTTCCGTTGGCGCTGACCTCGGCAAATTGCCTGCCTTTCGGCGCCAAAAGGGGAAGTAAGGGCGGGCGGCAGCGTTCCCTCCCCCTTGTGGGGAGGGTTAGGGTGGGGGTCCATCTTCGTAAGAATCCAAATGCGATTGCCCTGCCCCTTGAGGGGGGATGTCCGGCAGGACAGAGGGGGCGCCGTAGAACGCTACGGAACGACTTCAAGCGGTATTTCGCACAACATCTGCGGTATCTCGCACAGCCTCTACGCGGCGCATGGCCCATCCTCGCCGCTTCCAGGAGGCACCCATGAGCATCGTCGTTTTTGACCCCGACAGCACCGAGGATGTCGACTTTAGGGATCGCGTGCGCCATCCGGCGGCGGCGGATCCGGCCGGCGGCATGTGGCTGTCGGACACCGAGCCGTCCTTCATCGACGCCGACGCGCTGCGCAAGGGCCGGCTGGCCAGGCTGCGCGCCTGGATGCGCGAGGCCGGCTATGGCGGCGTCGTTTTGTTCGACCCCTACAACCAGCGCTACGCCACCGGCTCGCGCAACATGTTCGGCTATTTCCTGCGCAACTCGACGCGCTACTTCTTCATCCCCACCGAAGGGCCGATCGTGTTGTTCGAATATCCGCAGAGCTACCATGTCTCGATGGTGCTCGACACGATCGACGAGGCGCGTCCGTCCAAGCTGGTCTGGTCATCGGTGTCAGGCCGCGACGACGAGACCGCCGGCCCGTTCGCCGATGAGATCGCCGAATTGCTCAAGGCGCATGGCGGCGGCTCGATGAAGCTCGGCCTTGACCGCTGCAGCCATCTGCAGGCACTGGCGCTGGAAAAGCGCGGCTGCGAGGTGCGGGATTGCCAGGGCGAGATTTTGGCGGTGCGTGCGGTCAAGACGCCCGAGGAAGTAAAATGCCTGCAGGTGTCGATGGCTGGCGCCGAGGCCGCCGTCTATGCCGTGCGCGAGGCGATCAAGCCCGGCGTTTCCGAAAACGACCTGTTCGCCATCATGTATGGCGAGGTGATCCGGCAAGGCGGCGAGTTCATCGAAACCCGGCTGCTGACCTCGGGCCAGCGCACCAATCCGTGGTTCAACGAGGCGAGCGGCCGCAAGATCAGGCCGGGCGAACTCTTGGCGCTCGATACCGACACGATCGGCTGCTATGGCTATTATTCGGATTTCTCGCGTACCTTCCGCTGCGGCCCGGGCAGGCCGACGGATTACCAGAAGTCGCTCTACAAGATGGCGCACGACCAGGTTCAGCACAATATCGGGGTCGTCAAGCCGGGCATGGCATTTCGCGAGATTGCCGAAAAGGCCTGGAAGATACCGGACCGCTTCGTCGACCAGCGCTATACCTCGGTCATGCACGGCGTCGGCATGCATGGCGAGACGCCGTTCATCGCGCATGCCATGGACTACGAGACCTATGGCCGCGACGGTGTCATCGTGCCCGGCATGGTGGTCAGCGTCGAAAGCTATATCGGCGAGAAGGGCGGCCGTGAGGGCGTCAAGCTGGAGGACGAGATCCTGATCACCGAGACCGGCACCGAGCTCCTGTCGCGCTTCCCCTATGAGGATGATTTCCTTGACAGACACGTTTGAGTGCTGACAGGCAGTTTTGCATGAAAAGCCCGATCTCGATCAAGCGCGGCAAGGCGGCGGCGGTGTTTATCGATCTCCAGGAGGAGCATCGGCGGGACAAGCGCTATCTGGTCGAAGGCTATGGCGATATCCTCGCCAACGTCCAGCGCCTGCAGACAGCAGCACGGGCCAATCATGTGCCTTTGTATCACTGGGCCTATATCGTCGATCTCGCCACGGCGCGGCCGTTCCACCCGGTCGAGGCCAGCGGCAAGTCGGCATTTTCCGACAAGGACGATCCGCTGACTGCGATCTGCGCGGAAGTGGGCCCGGCGACAGGCGAGATGATGTTGGTCAAGACCGATGCCAGCGCCTTCCGCGCGGGGCCTGCCGCCGAGCGGCTGAAGGCCGATGGCATCGAGTGGCTGGTCGTTGCCGGCGTCTGGACCGAGGCCTGCATCGATGCCACCGTCAAGGATGCGGTGGCGCTCGGGTTTCGAGTGCTGCTGGTCAAGGATGCCTGCGGCAGTGGCAGCACGGCGATGCACCAGACGGCCATCCTCAACCTTGCCAACCGGCTCTATGGCGGTGCCGTCACCACCACCGACGGCGCCTGCCGGCTGCTGGCAGGCGAGACGGTCGAAGCCTGGCAGGTCGAGGGCTCGGTGCCGCTGCGCTTCAGCTATGAAAATGCTGCCCGGCTCTACGCCGAGCTCTGAGCGGGATCGCGCAGCGATGATCACCGAGGCCGAGCGACCCGGAACGAGAGGGCGCGGAAAATACCAGACGCTGCTCGATCCGGAGCTGTGGGCCTATATCGATCGGGTCAACGAGTGGTATCCGCCCGAAATCGTCTACATGCCGATCGACAGGCAGCGGGCGGTCTATAATGCCATGTGCCGGACGTTTCGCGAGCCCTATCCACCTGGTGTCAAGGCCAGCGACAGCGCGGTTCCTGCCGGCGACCGTGCGATCCCGGTCCGACGTTACCAGATGGCGGGCACGGCGCCGCAGGCGATGGTTGTCTATTATCACGGCGGCGGCTTCGTCCTTGGCGGGCTCGACAGCCATGACGACATCTGCGCCGAGATATGCGCCGGCACCGGCTTTGCCGTGCTGTCCGCCGATTACCGGCTGGCGCCCGAGCATCTGCATCCGGCCGCCTTCGACGATGCGCTGGCCGTATTCGAATGGGCGACGGCAACGGCCGGCCTGCCGATAGTGCTCTGCGGCGAAAGCGCCGGCGGCAATCTGGCCGCTGCGGTGGCACAGGCGACACACCGTCATCCTCGCCATGCGATCGGCCAGGTGCTGATCTATCCCGAGCTCGGCGGCCCGGAACCAGTTGGCAAAGAGAGCGCCGGCTCCTGTGTCGAGCACGCCGAAGCGCCGCTGCTGACGTTGCGCGATATCGAATTCTATCGCAACGTGCGCTCCGCAAAGGCACAGTCGCCCGACGATCCGACCTTTTCGCCGCTCCGAGGCAGCAATTTCTCCGGCCTGCCGCCGACCTTCATCATCACGGCCGAGTGCGATCCGCTGTCCTCCGACGGCGAGGCCTATCGCGACTGCATCCTCGCCGCCGGCGGCCGCGCCTGGTGGCGCGAGGAGCCGCGTCTGGTGCACAGTTTCCTGCGCGCCCGCAAAACCGTTCCGCGCGCCGGTGAAGCCTTCGCCCGCGTCATTGCGGCCATCGCCGCGCTCGGCAAAGGCGACTGGCCTTACTGAAGTTGCGAAGGCCCCCTCATCCTGCCGCTTCGCGTCCACCTTCCCCTCGGGGAGAGGTCGGATTGCCCCGAATTGCCCTTCGCAATTCGGTTGGCAATCCGGGTGAGGGGGGACCTTCCGTTTGCGGAACAGCGCACAAGAACTGCGGAAGTCCGAACACTCCCCCACGGGAGCTCGCCCTATCATCCCCGAGGCAATGGCGCTCCGGCGATCGCATCCGTCCCCCGCGTTTGGCGATCGGCAGAGGTGCCCAACAACAGGGGAATGACGACAATGAAGTTCATGCTGACCGATCGAAAACTGCATCCGCAGGCCGAGCCCGTCGCCGATGGCTTCAAGAAAGGCCAGATGAACCGGCGCGAATATCTCGCCACCATGGCTGCGCTCGGCGTCAGCGCTACCGGCGCGCTGGCGCTCGGCGGGCTTGCGCCGTCACCGGCCAGGGCCGACGAGCCGAAGCGCGGCGGCATCTTGCGTGTCGCCATGAACGTCAAGGGCTGGAAGGATCCGCGCACCTTCGACGGCGTCGAGATGTCCAACGTCGCCCGCCAGTGCAACGAATATTTGGTGCGCTGGAAGCGCGACTTCACCTTCGAGCCATGGCTGCTCGAGAGCTGGGAAACCAGCGACGACGCCCGCGTGCTGACGCTGCATGTCCGCAAGGGCATCACCTGGTCGAATGGCGACACCTTCAACGCCGACGACGTGATCCACAATCTGACGCGCTGGTGCGATGCGTCCGTCGCCGGCAATTCGGTCGCCGCGCGCATGGGCGCACTGGTCAACGCCGACACCAAGAAGGCCGTCGACGGCGGCATCGAACGCGTCGACGACGTCACCGTGCGGCTCAATTTGCCCAAGCCCGACATTTCACTGATTGCCGGCATGGCCGACTATCCGGCGCTGATCATGCACCGCAGCTATGAAGGCGACGGCGATCCGCTGAAGGCATTGGCGATCACCACCGGGCCTTGCGAACTCGTGGCATGGGATGCCGAGGTCGGCGCCGAAGTCCGCCGCAAAGATAAGCCATGGTGGAAGGGCGAGTTCTACCTCGACGGCATCAAATGGGTGGACTACGGCTCCGACCCCAATGCGATGCTGTCGGCCTTCGAATCGGGCGAGATCGATACCGACCACGAAACCGCCTCCGACACGGTTGCGCAGACCGACTCCATGGGCCTGAGCAATTCGGAAATCGCCACCGGCTCGACCATCGTCGCGCGGTTCAATATCGGCAATCCGCCCTATGACGACATCAAGGTGCGCCGCGCCGCCCAGCTCGCCGTCGACAACGCCGCCGTGCTGAAGATCGGCATGGACAACCGCGGCAAGCCTGCCGAGAACCATCATGTCGGGCCGATGCATCCCGAATATGCCGATATCGGCCCGGCCGTCCGCAACATTGATCAAGCCAAGGCCCTGCTCGCCGAGGCCGGCAAGGCCGACCACGAATACGAACTCATCTCGGTCGACGTCGACTGGCAGAAGAGCTCCGGCGACGCCATCGCTGCGCAGATGCGCGAGGCCGGGCTGAAGATCAAGCGCACCGTGCTGCCGGCCGCGACCTTCTGGAACGACTGGAGCAAATATCCTTTCTCCTGCACGGAATGGCTCGGCCGGCCGCTCGGCGTCCAGGTGCTGGCACTCGCTTATAAGTCTGGCGCCGCGTGGAACGAGACCGCCTACGCCGATCCGGAATTCGACAGTCTGCTCGACAAGGCGCTGGCGATGCCCGATCCCGGCGCCCGCAAGGAGCTCATGGCCAAGATCGAACAGAATCTGCGCGATTCCGGCGTCATCATCCAGCCCTACTGGCGCTCGGTCTACCGCACCTACCGCAAGGGCGTGCATGGCTGCGAGCAGCACCAATCGCTCGAGCAGCATTTCGAGAAGGTCTGGCTCGAGGCGTAGCCTTGCAGACGACCAATTGTCGGGGCCAGCGCCGCTCTTTCTTCCTGCTCCCCTTGTGGGAGAAGGTGGATTGGCGCGCAGCGCCAAGACGGTTGAGGGGTGCGGACGGAGTGCCGTCAGTATCAAGCTGGAACACCCCTCATCCGGCCGCTTCGCGTCCACCTTCTCCCACAAGGGGAGAAGGAAGAGCCACGCCAGGCCTTGAAATCTCCAGTCCAAGCCGCACGGTCTCCCGCACCAGCAGGTCCAGATCGTCGCGCCGGGTGCGGTGGTTGTTGATCGCCACCCTGAGGCTATGCTGGCCATGCACCGTCGTGTCGGAAATGGCGGCGATGCCTTCTTCCTGCAGCCTCAGCATGATCTCGGTATTGAGCGCTTTCAGGCGCTCCCCGCCCAGTCCGTCCGCGCGGTAGCGAAAGCACACGATGTTGATGCTCACCGGCGCTACCAGTTCGAGTGCCGGTTCGGCCGCGATCAGCGCGCCGAGATAATGCCCTTGCGCGATGTTCTGGTCGATCAGCCGGCTCCCAAAATCGCGCAAGCTGTGTGCGCTGCTCGCCTATCTGGCGCTGGCGCCGCATCCGGTCGGCCGCAGCCGCCTCTGCGAGCTTTTGTGGGATGTGCCGCCCCCACTGTGCCTCTATTTGGCACTCCGCAGCGTTGAAAAGTCGGGCAAAGGGGCACGTTTCTTTCGGCCCTCGCAAGGGTTGGCTGGGTTCGAAAAAATACCACAATAGATCGCGATTGGGGCGATCGTATAAGATGTGGGTTCGTCGCGCCCTTTTTGTAGAGCTGGCGCAAAATTCACAACAACATAGAATATTGCTTGTACTAACTCGGCTTAATGAGAACAAACCTAAGGAAGCATTCCGGAATCTTGCTGCTGGTCACATTTCAGTATCTGCTAAGATAGCCCGTGCTGATTCCGAATTATTAAGCATTTGCAAAATTCAATCCTGCGATATTGGGATTTGTCCTTGTCATAGGCTGACACGGATGCATTTCTTGGAAGCACAGCCGCGTCAGCGGATCGTTGAAACATGCTTGGGCGGACGGGGCACTAAGCATGGAGAGGAATATTGACACTCGCTAATGCGGCGGCCCCGGCCGGGAGCGTTCGCCCCGACGCAAGAGACTACGGCAACCGTCGGCGAAGTCGTCGAATGCATCGCCCACAGCCTGGCTCTCGTTTGATGGCCGGCGAAACTTTGCCCTCCTCCGATTGGCGCCAGCCTTCGCGGCAAAAGCGGGGATCGCCACCTGCAATGGGCTTCCGATATGGACGATGTCCGCCACCAGCCAGTCGGAGGAATGAATCATGAAATTCGTAATCTGTGCGGCCTTGGCCACTGCTTTGATGGCGATCGTCGGTTGTACCACCGACGACTACGATGGTTGTCGCGGAAAGGGCTGCCTGGTTGATCGGTCCCATAAAGGGAGCCGGAAGATAGACGACCGGCCGCAGTTCGACAGGAACGGCAATCCCAACTTCGATACCAGGGGCCGTTACATCGGCTGCCATGGGCTCGGATGTAAAGTCGACGATCCTGATGACGGCGATCAAAGCATCGACGACAGGCCGCAGTACGACAGAGAAGGCAATCCGAACTTCGACACGCAAGGCAACTACCAAGGCTGCCGCGGCATCGGCTGCGAGGTCGATACACCGGACGACGACAGTTCATCAGACGACGACGATTCCGATTAATGGCCCCTGCAGCGAACAACGAAGAGGATAGCCACTCATGTCTGAATTGAACGGTCTCATCCGTCGACGTGTCAAAATCGTCATGGTCGGCCTTGCGGGGTTGGGAGTGGCGCTGACGTCCGCTTTCGCTGCGAATAACGCCTGCGACGGCGTAAAGGTCGACGTGACGAAGGCGCGCAAGCAGCAATATGCCCCTCTCGTCGCCTCGGCGTTGAACAACACGGTCAAGTCCGCCCAGGTGGAGTTCTTCACGATCATGGAGAGCGGCAGTTGGAGCGCCGCATACGTGTCGACGCCGGTGGCCGAAGACGGCGTGATGTTCTTCCAGACAGTCGACGGAAAGAAGCAGTTTCGCGACGTGTGGGGCGGCTATGCCGAGCCGTCGGAAAAACCTGAACTGGTATCCTGGGCGAAGAAGCTCGGAGCGCCACAAGACCTGGCAAAGTGTTTTGCCGAGACAGTTACGGAACGACGGTGATGATCGCTTGAGATTGCCGCTGACCGTTGGTGCAGGGGGAGAATGATTGGTGAGCGCTCCGGGGCGCTGGGCTCTGAGATCGACTCCAATCATCAGCTGCAGGATGTGGAAAATGCGAAGTCTTCGAAAATCCAGACTGATCGTGCAGTTCGCCCGTGCATTGGCAACGTCAGTGAAAATGACGGCCGTCGTAAGCGTAACCGTCCCGCAAACGATCAATATTGCGCATGCCAGCAAGTATGATCTGCCTAAACCCTATGTTTCCCGGTCTCTTGATGCGGTTCTGATACCGATCAATCACGCCTCTCGGCACCGCTACCAGATCCCGCCCAAGCTTCGCGGCGTGTATGTCCTGGCCGTTGCACCCCACGGTGTTGCCGCGCGGCAAGGCATCCGACCGGGTGACGTGCTTGCCACAGTGCGGCATCAACCGATTTCGACGCCGCGCGATGTCGATAGGTTCGTTTGGGCCGCCCTTGCCGCGAGTGCCACCAGTTTCCTGTTTGGCGTGAATCGCGGGACAGAAGTCGCAGATGTCGTCGAGGTCAACACCAACATCACCGTCAACAACTTCAACACCAACATCTCCGTCAACAATATCTCCCAATGGACGAGCGTCGACAATCGAGAGGAATGGACGCAGATCGTCGATGAGTATGACGAGGAGATGGAGACGGGCCTCAATGACACAAGCTATCGCGGGGACGACTCGCAGCCTGGGGACGCCAGTCAGGACGCAGAAACGTCTCCTCCCGATGCCGATGACAAAAGTTCCGATGATCAGGACGATCCGAGCGATCAGAACGACGACACTGACGACGATAGTACGGATAACGATGCGTCGGATGACAGCACTGACAACAATAGTTCCGACGATCAGGACGATTCGAGCGATCAGAATGACGATGCAGACCCAACGGACGGTGGTGATGGCGACAACAACACCGACACTGACGACAACAGCTCGGATGACGATGCGACGGATGACAGTACCGACGACGCTGCCGGATCGAACGACGACGATGCCAACTAGCAGCCGACCGGGCCGGCAGTTCTAAACAGAGGTCAGCCGATGAAAACCGCGACGCTGACCATTGCCATGGTCCTGGCCATGCCGGCTTTCGTTTTTGCCCAGGACAAGTGCTACGACGCCGCCAAGGATCAGGCCGCCGCGAACGAGTGCGCCGATGCCGCGTCCAAGAAATCCGACAACAAGCTCAACGAGCTTTACAAGCAGATTGAAACCCGCGTGAAGGATGATGTGGATACCAAGACGCTTTTTGTTCAAGCACAGCGCGATTGGGTCAAATTTCGCGACGCGGAGTGCAGTTTCCAGACCGTGGGAGCGGCCGGAGGAAGTGTAATGCCAATGCTCGTCGCGCAGTGCATGGACAGCCTGACGCAATCCCGTGTCAAAGACTTCGAGGATTACCTGAAATGCCAGGAACGCGATCCGAGCTGCCCCGTTCCGGCAGCGAACACATCACATGCCGCACCTGCGGTGGCCGAAGAGACCGTCCCTGTCCAGGCTGCCGGCCCGATACTTATTCCATTGCAACACGTCAGGGAATACGGAACCGACGGTGGTTATCACAAACTCGGGATCATGGTGGGCATCAATAGTGCCAAGCCTCGTCTGTTCGAATTCGACACCGGGTCGGATGAGTTCAACGCGGAGATCGATTCGAGCGTCCCTGGCGTAAAGCCGGTGCCCGGCAGCAAGCCCGCAATGTACGCCTATGGTGACGGCACCTATGGCGATTGGGTACAACAGGTACGGTTCGACAGCCTGTCTTTTTACGATCCGGATGATGCGTGGGAGCCTGTCGTAACCTTCGACGGCGGCTTTAGCGCTGCTCGGGTGGTGGATTACGTCTACACCAAGGGTTTCGGCGACCTCGAGGATGTGAAATTGATGCAGAAGCCCGTTGGTCAATACGGCGATACGCCAGTCTATGCGGATCTTAATGCGCGCGAGAGAATGCAGAAAGGCGAACCCGGTGGTTCGACGACGTTTTACGGCATCTTTGGAGCCGCCGATTTTATCTTTCCAGGAGACCAGACCAGTGCCCCCGGCGGTCAAACCCGAAGCGGCTATGTGGTCTCTGCCAATGCAAATCTTGGAAAAAGGAAGACGACACCGGGCTGCGGTCCGTGCCTGACGCTGAATTTGTCCCCCAGTCTGAGATCCCAGTTTACGGCCCTGACGCCGTGGGGCGAAGGGGATTTTCAGGCTTACCAGAGACGATTCCCGCGATCAGGCGCGAATGCATCCAATGAGTACGAAGGGTCTTACCGTTATACGATTTCTTTTGACCATAAGGGAAAGAAGCAATCGGTTGATTTCAGCGGACCCGTCTTATTGGATACAGGAACAGCGACATTTGTTCATATTACGAATGAAGATACTTTAAATAAGCTAAAGTCGAAAGGTTTTAAAATTGATAAATACAGTTCTGGCATAATAAACTTCAAGTTTTTTGGATTTGACGATAGTTTCAACAACAGGGAATACAGCGATGTCGTTATCGATCGCCAAAGCGATGAGGAGAGAGGCCATGGAATTTGGGTCGGCCTACCCTTCTTTCAGTCCAATTCCGTGATGTATGATCTGGAGAACAAAACAACCGCCTATTCACCCTATTTTGTCAGCGCTGCCGACTTTACGACAGACGCGGCTGTCAAGGATCAAGTGCAGCTCAACCGAGTGAACGGCGAAATGGGCAGCGACGGATGGCTCGGATTGGCCGGGAACATCTTCGGCGCCGGCGACTTCACGATCGAGAAGGACGCGGACGTGCGCATGACCGGGGCCAATACCTACACGGGCACAACCCACATCGCGGCCGATGGCTATCTTACTCTGGCCGGGCCGGGCAGCATCGAGCATTCCTCGCGCGTCATAGTCGACGGTGTGCTCAACATCGATCAGAAAGGAAACCACCTGAAGCCCTGGGGAGTGGCGCACTCCCTGAACGATACGGCCATTCGCAACCTTGGCGGTAAAGGCGAGGTCTATCTGGGCGCGGGCAGACTGATCCTGACAGCAGCCGACGGGCAATTTGACGGAACCATCGCGGACTTTGATGACGCCGGCGACAGCGGCGGCCTCGTTGTTGCCGGTGGCAAGCTGACGCTGAGCGGCAAGAACAAATATTCGGGCATGACGGAAGTGGTGGCGGGAGCGGAGTTGCACGTGACCGGCTCTTTGACCGGTGACGTTTCCGTCTCGGGACTGCTTGTCGTTGACGGAGAGGTCTCCGGCGAAGTCATGGTCAAGGAGGGCGGCACGCTGACCGGCTCAGGAAAGGTCGGCAACGTCACGGTCGCCGAAGGTGGCAAAGCTGATCCAATGAAAACCAGATAATCGGGCCATGGGCCGATCGTGGCAATAACGGACAGCTGACGAGAACATAGGGCGGGGCTGAGCAACTTAAGAGCTTGACTGCAATCGGAAAGGGAAATCGATGAAAATAGCGATATTGACTGCTGCCGTGGTTCTGGCTGCGCCGACATTCGCCCTTGCCAAGGACAAGTGCGCCGATGCCAAGGATCAGGCCACCATGAATCAGTGCTTCGGTGCCGAGTTCCAGAATCCGACAAGAAGCTCAATGAGCTTTACAAGCAGATCGAAGCCCGCCTGAAGGACGATGCGGATACCAAGAAGCTTCTTGTTCAGGCACAGCGGGATTGGGGCAAGTTTCGCGACGCGGAGTGCAGTTTTCAGACTGCTGGATCGGCCGGAGGAAGCGTAATACCGATGCTCATCGCGCAATGCATGGACGGCCTGACGCAATCCCGTGTCAAAGCCTTCGAGGGTTACCTGAATTGCAAGGAAGGCGATCTGAGTTGCCCCGTTCCGGCCGCGAACTGACACGTGCTGCAACTTATTTGATCATGATGAAGCCGGCGGCGAGCATGACGTCGCTGCCAGATATGAACAATGCGAGGGGCATCATCACTGCGTGGGGACTTGAAGGAGGTGGATTGTGAAACGCTGCGGATCATCGCTCGCAATGGCGATTGCGGCATCTGTGCTGCTGGCATCTGCCGTGCCGGCAACAGCCCAGGATGACATGGGCTTCGACGTCAACGTCACGCTGTCCAAGAAAGCAGCCGCCAAGCTCGCGGCTGAAAAGGAGGGAATCGTCGTCTTCGCCTCCTATTACGGCGACCCCAAGCCGAGCGCCGCGAAGCACGCCAACGAAGTCGGCCTGATCGATCTCACACCGCACGACGAAGAGGTGGAGATACCGGGCACAGGCGGCCACGCCCGCATCAGCGGCGCCAAGGTCGACGCAAAGCGTCTCGACTGGCTTGCCGGCCCTCCCGATGTCAACGTCAACGTTGCGTCGGCGCGCAAGAGCAGCTCGGTCAATCTGCTCGGCTGCGATTTCATCGACGGTCCACTCAGCAACGTCCAAAGGGCGCCCGTGACGCTTCATTGCGGATTGATCGAAGAACATGTGGACACGAAGTTGAAGCCATAAGGCTCGCAAAAGTCATGCGCGTCCCCGGCGCCAACGGATCGGCGGCACGACCTGACCTACTTCAGGGAGGAGATATTCATGCGCCCACTGTTCGCTATCTGTGTCTGCCTGGCTATCATGTCCTTGTCTGCAGCCGCCCATGCCGAGCGCCGTTGTGGCTGGTACTCCAGCCCGACCCCCGGCAACCTCGTCCTGACCGACAGTGACGGGGATTGGTGGATCCAGATGCAGGGACGCCCGGATCCCAAGGGCATCGACAATGTGCCGGCCTTTGACGAGCGGCAATTCGTCGAGACCAATGTGCCTGGTTCGGGTCACGGCTACGGATGTGCGTGCGTGAACGTCGTAACCAACGCCAAGCAACAGAAGATCACCAGAGTGATCTCGGGCCAAATCCTTCCGCTGCTGCGCTGTCGCAACGACAGATCGCTGCCTAACCCGGACGGATAATTGTTGGATATCTTGTGGATACCATGGCTGACGGTAGGCAGCTTAGAGCATTGGATCAAGAAAAAGCCCGGCAAACCGGGCTTTTTCTTGGGTCTCTGAAACCGCATCAATCGGTTCGAAACGGGAATTTGGTGCCCAGAAGAGGACTCGAACCTCCACTCCTTGCGGAACACGGACCTGAACCGTGCGCGTCTACCAATTCCGCCATCTGGGCTGGTGCGCGCTCATTAAGCGGGCGAGGGATGAGTGTCAACGCGCTTTTTTGAAAGCCGCGTTCCTTCTCCGGCTCAATGCTCCAGCACTTCCTTCGACGCCACCGTGGAATCGGCGTTGAGCGTGTAGATGATCGGCACACCGGTGCCGAGCTCGAGCTTGACGATCTCCTCGCCCGATTTGCCGTCCAGCGCCATGATCAGCGCGCGCAGCGAATTGCCGTGCGCCGCCACCAGCACGGTGCCGCCGCGCAGCACATGCGGTTGCAGATCGTGCAGGTAATAGGGCCAGACGCGCGCGCCGGTGTCCTTCAGGCTTTCACCGCCGGGCGGCGGCACGTCATAGGAGCGGCGCCAGACATGCACCTGCTCCTCGCCCCATTTCTTGCGCGCATCATCCTTGTTGAGGCCGGAGAGATCGCCATAGTCGCGCTCGTTCAGCGCCTGGTCGCGAATGGTCTCGAGGTCGCTCTGGCCAACGGCGTCGAGAATATGCTGGCAGGTCTTCTGCGCCCGGATCAGCGACGACGTGAAGGCGATGTCGAACTTCATGCCGCGCGCCCTGAGCTTGGCGCCGGCCGACTTGGCCTCGGCATGGCCCAGTTCGGTCAGGTCGACGTCGCGCCAGCCGGTAAATAGGTTCTTCAGGTTCCATTCGCTCTGGCCGTGGCGCACGAGCACGAGAGTTCTCGACATATTTGCTCCTTCAAATCTTGTGGATCAGCCAAATCTTGTGGATCAGCCAAATCTGTGGATCAGCTTGTCAGGCCGAGCACGTCCCGCATCGAATAGAGGCCCGGCTTGCGGCCGCGCGCCCACAGGGCTGCCTTGACCGCGCCGCGGGCAAAGATCGCCCGGTCCTCGGCATGATGGGCAAGCGTGATGCGCTCGCCGGTACCGGCCAGCACCACACTGTGGTCGCCGACCACCGAGCCGCCGCGCAAGCTGGCGAAACCGATCGAGCCTGCCTTGCGCACGCCGGTATGGCCGTCGCGCACGCGAACATCGTTGCCGGCAAGTGCTACGCCGCGCCCGGCAGCGGCGGCCTCGCCGAGCAGCAGCGCCGTGCCCGACGGAGCATCGACCTTGTGCCGGTGGTGCATTTCCAGGATCTCGATGTCGAAATCGTCGGCATCGAGCGCGCGCGCCGCCTGCTCAACCAGCACCGCCAGCAGATTGACGCCGAGGCTCATATTGCCTGACTTGACCACCGTCGCGTGCCGCGCCGCCGCCGCGATCCTGGCATTGTCTTCAGCCGAGCAGCCGGTGGTGCCGATGATATGGACGATGCGCGCCTGCGCCGCATAGCCGGCGAATTCGACGGTCGCTGCCGGCGTGGTGAAATCGAGCACGCCGTCGGCCTTGGCGAAGGCCGGCAGCGGATCGTCGCCGATCGCCACGCCGAGCCTGCCGACGCCGGCCAGCTCGCCGGCATCCTTGCCGAGATGTGGCGAACCGGCCGGCGCGATGGCGCCGGCGACACGCGCGCCCGGTATCGTGTGGATGGCGCGGATCAGCGCCTGGCCCATGCGGCCAGCCGCGCCCACCACCACCAGGCCCATTTCACTCACGGTCGGCGTGTCGCTCATGAATGTCTCCCGACCGCCTTTTTCGCGTGATCATTTTGCGCCGCAGTCTGGATTGGCTTGGCGTCATCGACAAGCCCCAGCCCTTTCCTGCCTTGCACCCGATGGAACCGGGCATAGACGCTGTGCGGGTCGGCCATCAGCGAGGCATGCGTGCCCTGTTCGACCAGCCGGCCCTGCTCCAGCACGATGATATGGTCGGCATTGACCACCGTCGACAGCCGGTGCGCGATGACAATGGTGGTGCGCCCTTCCATGACATGGGTCAGCGCTTCCTGGACGCGGGCCTCGGCCTCGTTGTCGAGCGCCGAGGTCGCTTCGTCGAGCAGCAGGATCGGCGCCTGCCGAACGATGGCGCGTGCAATCGATACGCGCTGGCGCTGGCCGCCCGACAGCGTCACGCCATTCTCGCCGACCGGCGTGTCGTAGCCTTGCGGCTGCTGGCGAATGAAATCGTGTGCCGCGGCCTGTTGGGCGGCGCGTTCAATCTCTGCGTCGGTGGCGCTCAGCCTGCCGTAGCGGATGTTGTCGCGGATGGTGCCTTCTAACAGATAGGGCTGCTGCGATACATAGGCGATCGAGCCGCGCAGCGAATGCTTGGTGACCTTTGAAATGTCCTGGCCGTCGATTTCGATCCTGCCCGACTCGACATCGTAGAAGCGCTGCAGCAGCGCAACCAGCGTCGTCTTGCCGGCGCCCGAGGCTCCGACGATGGCGGTCACCTTGCCGGCGGCGGCGACAAAGGTCAGATCGTGCAGGACCGGCGCCTCTTCGACATAGCGGAAGGACACGTTGTTGAAGCGCACTTCGCCAGAGGTGAATTTCGCCTCGGCGGCTGCCGGCACGTCACCTTGCTGCGGCTCGAGGTCGAGAAGCTCGTAGATCATGCGCGCATTGACCAGCGACTTTTCCATGCCAACCTGCATACGCGCCAGCCGCCTGGCCGGATCATAGGCAAGCAGCAGGGCGGTGATGAAGGCAAACACCGCGCCCGGCGGCTGGCCGCCGACGGTCGCCCGGTAGCCGGAATAGGCGATGACGCCGGCGACGGCGAAGCCGGCCAGCATTTCGGAGATAGGCGTCAGCCGTTCCGAGACGCGGGCGATCTTGTTTGCCCGCTGCTCGGCGCCCGCGACGAGGCCGCCGATGCGGCGCGACAGCTCGTCTTCCAGGGTGAAGGCCTTGACGATAGCGATGCCTTGCGTCGCTTCCTGCATGGCGCCGATCAGCCGCGAGTTGATCTGCACCGATTCACGGGTGATGCGACGCACCCGGCGCATCAGATAGGTGACACTGTAGATCAAGGGCGGGCCGATCAGCAGCGACATCGCCGAGAGCATCGGGTCCTGCCAGATCATGACGCCGACTAGCGCGACAAGCGATACCGCATCGCGCGCCAGCGATGTCAGCGTCATCGACAGGAGATCGCGGATGCCGTTGACGTTCTCGTTGATCTGCGCGGCGAGCCGGCCCGAGCGGGTGTCATTGAAGAAGCCGACGCCGAGCTTCATCAGATGGTCGAAGATGCGGCGTTGATAGCGCGCCACCAGATTGTTGCCGATTTTGGCCAGCGTCACTGCCTGGCCGTAGCTGGCCAGGCCGCGCAGCATAAAGGCGGCCAGGATCGACACGCTGATCAGCGCGATAAGATCGCCGCGCCGTTGGTAGAAGATCTGATCGATGACATCCTTCATGATCCAGGCTGTGAAGGCGGTCGTCGCCGCGATCGTCACCAGGCACAGCACGGCAAGAGCATAGTACCAGCGATAATCGCGGCTGTTCTCGGCGATGATGCGGCGGATCACCGCCACGATCTCGCTGGGACGGACTTTCCCTTTGGTTGGTGCTGGAATTGTCACGTTGGAGCGCTTTGTGGTTTCGGTTTGGCCGGACTGCAATTCGGCAACCTCTTAACGCCCCGATGGCGGCTTGCCTATGGCCGGGGACGGGAAACTTCGTCGCGGCGCAGCTTGTGTCCTAAACCCGCCAGCGCCGCCCCGCCGTCTGCACGCCGAACAGCGACGGATTTCTGGCATAGGCGGCCAGCCCTAAAAGCGCCGCAAGCGGATGGGTGATGACGTAGACCGGCATGCCGCGCATCAGGGCGCTGTGCGGCGCCTTGTCCTCGAAGGCGGCGCGGAAATTGCCGGTGCGCAGCGCCGGCAGGATTTTTTGCGCGATGCCGCCGGTGAGAAACACGCCGCCGCGGCTCATGAACACCAGAGCGAGATCGCCGGCGGTGCGCCCTAGGCAAGTGACGAAGATCGACAGCGCCTCTTCGGCCACCGGATCGTTCTTTGCCAGCGCCGCGGCGGTGACCTCGGCAGGCGTTGTAAAGGGCGACGGCTTGCCGTCCGCCTTGGCCACCGCCCGGTAGGCATTGACCAGGCCGCGTCCGGACAGGATCTGTTCGCCGGAGATGCGGC
Source organism: Mesorhizobium sp. M0854 (assembly GCF_040319815.1). NCBI lineage: Bacteria > Pseudomonadati > Pseudomonadota > Alphaproteobacteria > Hyphomicrobiales > Phyllobacteriaceae > Mesorhizobium > Mesorhizobium sp. M0854. The sequence goes on along the minus strand of NZ_JAMYOL010000004.1, from coordinate 74,428 downwards.
CCTCGAGCTTCTCGATATGCGGAAACACCTGGAAATCGCGCGGTGAGCGCGGGCCGATATCCATATGGCCGCCCTCGCCGGGCACCGGTATCCAGTGATGCAGCGCATAAACCAGCCCGGCGACACCGAGCCCGGTTCCCGGGCCGAGCACCACCCGCCCGGAATTCGGTTCCGGCTCGTCGCCGCCGATCTTTTCCATATGCTCTTCGCCGAGCGCGACGACAGCCAGCGCCTGTGCCTCGAAATCGTTGAGCACCACGACGTCGCTGAGACCGAGACTGGCGAACATCTGTCTCGGCTTGACGATCCATGGGCAATTGGTAAGCGGGATCTCGTCGCTTTCGACAGGACCGGCTACCGCCAGCACAGCTGAATTCGGCCGGACCGACGAGCGGTCGAGCACGGCCGACTGGATCGCCTCGTCAATCGTATTGAAGTTGGCGGTCTGGACGATGGTCGGCTCGCCGGCCTCGGAATTCGCGTCTAGTACGATCGAGAAGCGCGCATTGGTGCCGCCTATATCGCCGATCAGGATCGGAAATCGCAACAGAGTGTCGTCGTCGCTTACGCCTGGCATGCTCTCGTCCGTTCCCGACGCGTATCGCCGTTCTCTCGTTGACTAGCGCATGACCGCAAAAAGGGAAATCGGTTTTCGAAGTGGAGATGCACGGATGCAGACAGCGAACACGCTGCCCGCATCAGTGCCCCGGTCGTGGCCGCGGCAGCGGAATGCCGATCTCGGGCGTCGCCACAAAGGCGTTCGCCGAGGCCGGAAGCGCTGCCGCGCCGGCTGCGACCGTTGGCTGCGGCGCAGGCTCGGCTGCGAGAGCGGGTGCTGTGGCCGCGATCGGCACGCCGTCGCCATAGTAGGTGACTGCTTCCGCCGACGGCGGAGCTGGCGCGTCGAGCACGAACTGGCATTGCCTGGGCAGGTTCGCCATCGTCATCAGGTCGCGTGCCTTCGGCTTGTCCGGGTTCTTGTTGGGGCGCCACGGCTCCTCGGTGAACCACCAGGCCAGCGCCTGGTCGCAGCCATCGCCTGGCGCCGTCGCTTCCTGTGCCTTGCAGTCGGGTGATCCAGCCTGGCAGCCGATGCGAATGTGGAAGTGGTAGTCGTGGCCCCAGAACGGCCTGACCTTGCGCAACCAGCTACGGTCGCCTTTGACCGTGTCGCAGAGCTTCTTCTTGATCCCGGGATTGACCAGGATGCGCTCGACTTCGGGATAGCTCGCGGCGCGCTTCAACAACCGCGTGTGCATCGGCGTCCACAGCCCGTCCTTCACCAAATGGGTCTTTTCATCGACCATCAAGGTAGCGCTGATGTTTTCGCGCTCTTCGGCCGAGAGCTTACGGTCGGGCATCGGCGTCAGCCAGATGTCGGCGTCGAGGCCGATCTGGTGCGAGGCATGGCCGGTCAGCATCGGACCGCCGCGCGGTTGCGAGATGTCGCCGATCAGCAAGCCCGGCCAGCCGTCGGCAGCGGCATCGCGCGACAGTTTCTCGATCAGCGCGATCATTGCCGGATGGCCCCAGCGGCGATTGCGCGACGGTCGCATCACCTCCCAGTGCCGGCCGTCCATGGGTAGGGCGACGCCGCCGGAAAAACAGCCTTTGGAATAAAAGCCGATCGATTGCGCTGCTGCGAGTGCCGGCAGCTTTTTGGCGCCGAACAGGTCCTTTGCCCGTTGCTCGGCGCTCCCTGGCTGCGTTGCAAGCACCGCCAAGCCGGCGATGGCCAGTACTGCCGTCAGCAGCAGCGTTTTGCCCGGCAAGGCTCGCGCTAACGTCTTCCCCAAGCTGGACCCCTCCGCGATTTGAACCGCATCATACCATAGCCCGCGCAACGTATCGATCATGACCGTTTCATCGGGCTGCGCGCCTCGCCGTCGCGCCAGTCGCCGCTCGCCCACATGGCATCGAGCGCCGAGCGATAGTCGGGAAAGCGAAAGCCATAACCGGCCGCCTTGATTGCCGCGTTGGCGACACGCTTGTTCTCGCTGTAGAAAGACCGCGCCATGGGCGAAAGTTGGGCGGTCTCGAACGGAATTTCGGGCGGCGGCTCGATGCCCATCAATTGGGCGGCATAGGCGACGACGTCCTGCGGCGGCGCCGGCAGGTCGTCGGTGACGTTGAAGATGCCGCCGCGATTGCCCTCGGCGAGATGCCAGAGCGCACCGGCAATATCGTCGCAATGGATGCGGTTGAACACCTGGCCCGGCTTGACCAGCCGCCGCGCAGTGCCGTTTTCCAGGTTGACCAGGGCGTTGCGGCCCGGCCCGTAAATGCCGGAAAGCCGCAGGATCGCCACCGGCCGGTGGATGTCATGGCCCAATTGCAGCCAATCCTGCTCGGCTGCGACACGCATCACCGACCGCTTCGACAACGGCCGGCATTCGGCGGCCTCGTCCACCCAATTGCCGCCACGGTCGCCATAGACGCCGACGGTGGAGAGATAGGCGATCCATTCGAGCTCCGGCATGTTGGCCGCGATCTCCTCGCGTGCCGCGCCCAGCATCGGGTCGCCGGCCTCGTCCGGCGCGACCGAGACGACGAGATGGGTTGTCTTCCCAACGGCATCGCCGATTTCGGAGGTCAGCGTGCCATCGAAACGCAGCGGCACGATACCGGCTTGCCGCAGCGCCGGGAATTTTTCCAGCGACCGTGTTGTACCGAAGATCGTTGTGTCGGCATCCCTGTTGGCGCGGGCGAAGGCCCTGCCCGAATAACCGGCGCCGAAGATGAAAATCTGCTTTTTTGTCATGTATGCGCCTCGATCGGCTTTGGCAGGGCCAGAAGCCATTCGCCTCTCACCGCCTCGTCATGTTCTGCTTGCAAAGCGGCTGCGGCACGTTCGGCGAACTCCCGACCCGGCACCAGCCGCGACAGCGCCCATACCGCAGCTCCGCGAACCAGGGGCGAGGCGTCGTCGAGCAGCGCGCGAACGGCGCCGGCCAGCGACAAGTCCTGGGAATTGCCGGCCGCTATCAGCACGTTGCGGATAAAACGGGCGCGGCCGATGCGCTTGATCGGCGAGCCCGAAAAAAGCACGCGGAAGGCAGTGTCGTCGAGGCGCAGCAGCTCGGCGAGCGGCGGTTCGCGCAAGTCCGCGCGGGCGGCAAGCTTTGCCTCCGAAGCGGCTTGGGCGAACTTGTTCCACGGGCACGCGGCCAGGCAGTCGTCGCAGCCATAGATGCGATTGCCGATCTTTTCCCGGAACTCATGCGGGATCGGTCCTTTGTTCTCGATGGTGAGGTATGAAATGCAGCGCCGCGCATCGAGCCGGTAAGGCGCCGGAAAGGCGTCCGTCGGGCAGGCGTCGAGGCAGGCCCGGCAGGAGCCGCAATGATCGTTCTCAGGCGCGTCCGGCACCAGCTCGGCCGTCGTGAAGATGGTGCCGAGGAACAGCCAGGAGCCATGCGCGCGGCTGACTAGGTTGGTGTGCTTGCCTTGCCAGCCGAGGCCGGCCGCCTCGGCCAGCGGCTTTTCCATCACCGGCGCGGTGTCGACAAACACTTTCACGTCCCCGCCGGCGCGCGCCACGATCTTGCCGGCGATCTCCTTCAGCCGGCCTTTCATCACGTCATGATAGTCGCGGTTCTGCGCATAGGCCGAGATCGCGCCGCGGTCGCGCTTTGCCAGGATGTCGCGTGGGTCGTGGTCGGGGCCGTAATTCATCGCCAGCACGATGATCGAGCGGACCTCTGGCCAAAGCGTCGTCGGTTTGCCTCGCCGCTCGAGCGTTTCGGCAATCCAGCCCATCGAGCCGTGAAAGCCGTCGGCAACGAATTCGGCCAGCCGTTCCGGCGCCTGCGGAATCGCATCGGGCGTGGTGACGGCAACGGCGTCGAAGCCGGCATTCCGCGCCTCGCGGTCGATCAGCGCGCGCAGCTTTGCCGTATCAGAAATCGAGGTCCGCATAATGTGACACCGGCGACAGGCCGCGCACCCGGTCGGACAGAAGCGGCCGGAACGAAGGCCGTGATTTCACCCTTGTATACCATTCGCGCGCGGCGCTGTGTTCGCGCCAGTCGATCTCGCCGAGATAATCGAGCACCGACAGTGCTGCCGCCGCCGCGAGATCGGCATAGGTGACCTTGTTGCCGGCCAGCCAATGACGGGTGCCGGCCAGCCAGTTGGTGTATTTCATGTGCTGGCGGATATTGGCGCGGGCGGCGCGGATCGCCGCCGAATCGGGCGAGCCGCCGCCTGCCGTTTCCGGCATGACCGGCTTCAGGACGCGCTCGCGCACCAGATGCCGGGTAACCTCGCTTTCCGCCTTGTTGAGGTACCAGTCGGTCAGCCGGCGGATTTCGGCGCGCTCCATTGGATCCTCCGCGAACAGCCGCTTGTCGCGCTTGAGTACGCCGCGCGTCTCGTCGAGATATTCGGCGATGACCATCGCGCCGACGATCGGCACGTCGCCCTCGGCAAGCAGGATCGGCAGCGTGCCGGCCGGGTTCAGTGCCAGGAACTCCTTGCGCCGCGTCCACGGCTTCTCTTCGATCAGCGCCAGTTCCTCGCCATACTCGCCAAAGGCAAGGCGGACGAAGCGGCAGCTGGCGAACATCGGATGGTGGAAAAGCGTCAGCATGGTCCCGCGATAATAGAGCGCACTGGCAAATCGCCGGCTGCGCCGGTAAGTCTTGGCCGCCCGATTCAGCGGGCTGTCAGGGTGCTGCGTCCTATAGGGGGAGTTCCGCGCCGTGACAAGCAAGCCCTTTTCTCACGCCCTCACTCCAACGCCGAGGTTGCCATGGAAAGCCAGACCGTCGTCGAAGCGCTGCTGCTCGGCATGCTCGAGGGCCTGACCGAGTTTATTCCGGTGTCTTCAACCGGTCATATCCTGCTTGCCGGCCATTTCCTCGGCTTTCATTCGACCGGCAAGGCCTTCGAGATCCTGATCCAGCTCGGCGCCATATTGGCGATTCTCAGCGTCTATTTCCGCCGTCTCTGGAAGATGCTGCTCGAGCTGCCCTACGATCGGCTGACGCGGCATTTCGTCCTTGGCATCCTCATCGCATTCCTGCCGGCGGCCATTATCGGCGCGCTGGCGCACGATTTCATCAAGACGGTGCTGTTCGAATCGCCGCGGCTGATCTGCATCATGCTGATCATCGGCGGTGTCATCCTGCTGCTGGTCGATCGCATGAAGCCGAAGCCCTATTACCACGATGTCGAGCGGTTTCCGACCAGGCTTTATCTGCAGATCGGGCTGTTTCAGTGCCTGTCGCTGATCCCCGGCACGTCGCGCTCGGGTTCGACCATCGTCGGCGCGCTGCTGCTCGGCGTCGACAAACGGGCGGCGGCGGAATTCTCCTTCTTCCTTGCCATCCCGACGATGGTCGGCGCCTTCGCCTTCGACCTGTTCAAGAACCGCAATGTGCTGAGCAGCGCCGACCTGCCCATCATCGCCGTCGGTTTCGTCGCCGCCTTCGTCACCGCGCTAATCGTCGTGCGCTTCCTGCTCGACTACGTCTCGCGCCACGGCTATGCGCTGTTCGGCTGGTGGCGTCTGGTCGTCGGCATCGTTGGCCTGGCGGGGCTGGCCATCTGGGGATGAGCCGGCGCAGCTATAAGACTGAGATTGGCGGTGATTCTAAGCCCCTGTCGGAACGCAATCGATGCGGCACGACAGGAGCCCCGGATTGGGGCCTGCCTAGTTCGCTGGCTGGAACTGGATTTCCCCCTTGTTCAAGAAGCAAGTCTTGTCAAACAGCTGCAAATCCAGAGGGTTCGGTAACCGGACATCTCGAATATCCGGGCACGGCTTCTTCAATGGATCATATGATCGATCGATCTGAGAAATAAAGACGATGATCAGCCCTCGATCCCGCGCAAATACCCTCAGCGCGCGGACCTGCACGGCCAATTCGGGATTTTTGCGCTTCTGGTCGAGCAATTGCAGATAGTCTACGACCATCAGGGTGCCGCGAGGCGCTGACGCGGACGTGTTGACGATGTAATCGGCACTTATGGCGTCGGAGCAGTCGAATTCGAACAGCCTATCGAACTGCGCGTACTCCGCCCCGATTGCTTCGAAGCGCTCAACAACGTCTTTTTTGGTGTATTCCAGCGTGAAGAACATGGCTCGATTGCCGGATTTCATGGCCTCCACGGCGAGTTCGAGGCTCATTAGGGTTTTGCCTTGCCCCGGCCGCGCGCCGAGTAGCACCAGGTCACCGGGCTTCAATCGCGCAATCAGCTTGCCGGCCGGCCTTGCAGCGGACAGTTTCGCGGCAAGGAGGCTCCAATCATTGTAGCCTTCCTGAAGGGCTATGCGGTTAAGCGCTTCATGAAGTGGGATTTTTTCTTCGCGGGATAAGAGCCTGGCCTTGCGCTTCAGATGGTAAATTGGCGCCGACAGCTTCATTCCAACCTCCTATTGCGAGCAGTTTTGGCAATCCCTCCTTATGCTTGGTGCTCGAACAGTCGGTTTGATGACTAGGTAGCCCCGTATGAATTATACTTTCCCGAGCGGAGGGAGGAGGCGTGGGCCGCACCCGAATCGGAAGATAGCGCAATCCCAGCCGGAACTCTATTCTTGCCCGAAGCCGAGCCATACGATCTTGTGGACGTATGGTTGGCAGGGGGAATGCGTGAGCGAAGTTCTTGACGCCCTCGTTATTGGCGCCGGTCCGGCGGGACTCGGCGTCAGCTACTTCTTGAAACGGCAGGGCCGCGACCACCGTGTACTCGATCGAGGCCGGATTGGCGAAACGTGGCGAACGCAGCGGTGGAACTCGTTTCGACTGAATTCGCCGACCATTCGCTCCATCTTACCCGGTGATTCCTACGAGGGGTCCGAGCCGTGGGGCGCGATAACCCACCACGAATTTGTCGCGTATCTCGAAGGCTATGCCGAGCGGCACCGCCTGCCGGTAAGCACCCAAACTCCGGCGCAAGAGCTGACGAGAGACGACGGGATCTTTCGCATCACCACGACGGACGGGGCATTTCTGGCGCGCAATGTGGTGATCGCCACCGGCGACCAGAATCGGCAGGTCCGGCCAGCAGGGTCGGCGGATTTGCCAACCGCAATTCGCCAAGTCGATTCCTCGGCTTATCGCAACCCGGCCGAGTTCGAGAGTGGCGCGGTGCTGGTGGTCGGCAGCGGTCAGTCGGGCGGCCAGATCGCCGAGGATCTGGCGCTGTCCGGACGTGCGGTCTTTTTGGCGACCAGCCGCAACGGCCGTTGGGTGCGGCGCTACCGCGGGGGCAACATACTTAAATGGCTGACGCTGTCCGGTTTTCTCGACGTTCCGCGCAAGGAACTCGTCCTCCCCTCCGGCAAGCTGCAGGCCCGCGCGCTGGTCGGCGCGACCCATACGATCAGCCTGCAATCGCTGAGTGCACAGGGCGTGGTGCTGCTCGGCCGCTTTAGGGGTGTGGAGAACGCCAACCTCGTCTTCGGCGACGAGCTCGACGACCATATGCGATTTGCCGACGAGGTCTCCGCGAATGCCAAGCGCCTGGTTGACGAGTACATCGAGCGCGCCGGCCTCGATGCGCCACTGGCCGAGGATGATCCAGCCGAGACGATTGAACCGCGCTTGCCCGATCCTCCGATCCGCTCCCTCGACTGGACGGCGAGCGGCATCAGATCAGTGATCTGGTGCACGGGCTTCACTGGCGATTTCTCATGGGTTCGGCTTCCCGGCGCGCTCGATGCCGCCGGCCAGCCCGTCCACGAGGATGGCGTCGGCGTTGTTCCAGGTCTCTTTTTCGCCGGCCTCGATTTCGGATCGACGCGGAAGTCGGGGACCATACCGGCCATTCCAGAGGAGGCGGCCGCCGTCGTGGAGCGACTCGTCCAAGCGGGAGCCGACTTGCCACGGAACGACGTCTAAACGAGCCGTCGAACGCGGGTTCTTGAACGTGCAAGAACATGACAGCTCTGGCGCGATCAAGACGACGCACGCTGCCTTTTGTCGAAGCGCACCGACAATTTTCCGTAGTCCGATTGGTGCGACAGCCAGAAATCGCCGGCACCTTCGATACGGCGCTCCGATTCGTGGCCGACTGCATCCATTGCCTCCATCAACGTGCGGCGGCCTTGACCTCGGCGTCTTGACCTCGGCTGGTCGTCGTCGTGCTGACAGCACTGGCAATATGGGGTGAGCCGGCGCAGTCGTTCGGAATGGTCGACCCGGAGACGCCAAAGGAGGTGCATCAAGGCGCGCGATCGGTCAGCGCGTTCGCACCTTCCTCCGCGGCGCAATGTGCGCAGCAGTAGATGATGTCATCCTGTTCGACGCCATGTCCGATGATCCGGCATCCGCAATGCGGACATATCGGAGCAAGTTTCTGGACCGCGCATTCGAAGCTGTCGAACGTGTAGGTCTCCTCGGCCATCGTCACTTTGAAAGCCTTGTCGTAGTCATTCCCGCATTGATCGCATCTGGCCATAGTTCGTTTCCTTCTTTCACGGCTTCAAGCTCGACCAACCTGTCGCGCGGCGATAGGTTCCCGCCAGGATCAGGGGGCCGTCCTAAGGCGGAGACGAGCGCGAGCCTACGCCACGGCGCTGTTCGATCGCACGGATCACCTCGTCGATATCCCGCGGCTCGATGTCGAGTTCCTTCAGGCCAGGCGCGTCGATTGCTGCCACATTGTCCTGACGCATAAGATCGATCTGGTTGCGCGTTATGGGGGCAGCCGGGAGGAGTTCCGCGACGCCAGCCAAGGCGTTCCATACCGCAAACGGCACCGGCATCAGCTTGACGTGCGTATCGAGCTGTCGGGCGATCTCCCGAAGCAGTTCCTTATAGGTATAGATGCGCGGGCCACCGAATTCGAATATGGATGAACCCGTGTGGGTTCGCCCGTCGATCAGCCGGCTCACTGCTTCGGCGACGTCCGCCACATGGACCGGCTGAAGCCGTGTGCCACCATCGCCGAACAGCGGATAGACCGGCAGGAGGCGTATCATCCTCACAATGGTCGTGAGGAAAGCGTCGTCAGGTCCTGTCATGACGGCGGGACGCACAATGAAAGCGCCGGGAAATGCGCTTTCCACGGCACCTTCTCCGCGCCCACGCGCCCTTATGTAATTCGAATCCGATTGAGGATCGGAGCCGATCCCTGAAATCAGGACGAACTGGTCGATCGCGCGGTCGCGCGACGCGGCAGCGAGATCGGCCGCGGCTTTCACATGCACGCGTTCAAAGGTCTGGACGCCGTGCTCGACGTAAAGACTGACAGCATTCACGACCGCCTGTGATCCGGTAATGGCCGACCCGATCGAGGACGCATCCAATATATCCGCCTCGACTGCCTCGGGCATCCTTGTAATCGAGGAAAAGACCAGGGCCACGCGAGCTGGATGGCGAGATGCAGCGCGCACCGTGAAACCTCTTTCCAGGAGCCGCTTCACGATCCTGCGCCCGAGAAAGCCGGTTCCGCCGAACACGGTGACGATCCGTACCGGGTTGAGATCGTCGGGATCCATTTGCCTCGCCATCCCTTGTCCTCGCATAGCTGCCACGAGGATTGCCCTGGCCGGCATTTGAACCAGCCCGTCGAACATCAGGACGATTGGGGAACAACGCAGGAACGCTTTTGTTCCAGTCAGCGCTGGGCGGATGCTTGACAGATCGGCAAACCATGATCTGAACCGCAGGCGCAGCAAAACGGCCCCACTTCGGGAATAGCCTAGTTCCGCCCGTAGAAAACGTTCTCGACATGCACCGGCCAGCGCCACGGCAGCACCGCCACCATGTCGAAGCGCACCGATAATTTTCCGTAGTCGGATTGGCGCGACAGCCAGAAATCGGCGGCGCCTTCGATGCGGCGCTCCGATTCACGGCCGACTGCTTCCATTGCCTCCATCAGCGTGCGGCGCGCCTTGACCTCGACGATCAGCACCAGATCGCCGCGCCGCGCGATCAGGTCGATCTCGCCGAACCTGGTGCGGTGGCGGCGGGCCAGAATTCGGTAGCCTTTCAGCATCAGCGCCGCCGCCGCCAGCCATTCGCCGTGATGGCCGCGCCGGTAGGCCTTTTGCCGGCTGGCGCTCGGCCGTTCAGCCATCGCCGTCTCCGCCGGTCCCGTCTCTTCCGGCATTCTTGAGGTCGAGCAGCCGACGATAGAGCGCCTGCTTCTGGCCACCCGTCATCTTGGCGGCTTCCGCCGCTGCCTTGGAGGCCGGCATCTCGGCGGCGAGCGAAAGCAGCAGCCGGTCGATGTCTTCTGGCTCATCAGCGACCGCATCGGCCGGGCCGACGCAGATGACGATTTCACCCTTGGGCGTATCGGCTCCCGCATAATGGCTGGCGAGCGATTGCAGGGTGCCGGTCCGCATCTCCTCGAAAGTCTTGGTCAGCTCGCGGCCGATCGCCGCCTTGCGGGCACCGCCCAGCACCTCGACCATGGCACTGAGCGTCTCGGCCAGCCGGCGCGGCGATTCGAATAAGATCAACGTTGCTGGCGCCGCCTTCAGCGCTTCCAGCCGCGTCAGCCGCTGCCCGGACTTCACCGGCAGGAAGCCGGCAAACAGAAACGCGTCCGAGGGCAGGCCGGATGCCGTCAAGGCGGCAAGTGCTGCTGATGGGCCGGGGATCGGCACGACACGAATGCCACGTTCCAGCGCCTCACCGACCAGCCGGTAGCCGGGGTCGGAGATGAGCGGCGTGCCGGCATCCGAGCTCAGCGCTACGCTTTGGCCGGCCTCGAGCGCCGCGATCAGCTTCGGTCCGGCCTCGCCGGCATTGTGCTCGTGGTAGGCGGTGGTGCGGCGGCGGATGCCGTAGCGGTCGAGCAGCACGCGGCTGACACGTGTGTCCTCGCAAGCGACGATATCGGCGGCGGCGAGCGTTTCCAGCGCGCGCAGCGTGATGTCGGCGAGATTGCCGATAGGCGTCGCCACCAGGTAGAGCGCCGGCTCGAGCGGCCGGGCGGCGATTTCGGTCTGCCCGACCACGTAACTGCGTTTGGTCGATTCGCCGGTCACCTGCACAACTCCGTTCGACCCTGTTTGGCACGGCTCACGCTTGGTTGCAAAAGCCTGGGTTGCAAAGGCCCTGGTTCCAAAAGGGATGCCGACGTGAACCAGCCGCCATGCCTTCGCCATAGTAGGGAACGAAACCGTTGCCGGCGAATTTTACACCTGATCTCGGGAGGAGCAGGATGAACAGCCTGACGATACAGGACGTTTTCGAACCCTACTATGCCGGCCGCAAACGCTTCGCCGCGCCATGCGACAAGAACCTGCCTGCCGAAGCCGCAGATGGCAGAGCCAAGAAGCCGCTTGCACGCCAGCGATCGGCAGAGAGCAAGCCCGCAAACGAAACCGCCCGCACGATGGAGCACTGACCGGACGATGCCCAATCGCTTCGACATTTTCATCACCCGCCTCGAAACAAAAAGCGCCCGCGATGGCGCAGCGTCACATTCCACAGACGACCAGCACCATGCCTCACGCGACAAAAGCGAGATCAAGCCGGCCCGTTCCGGAGAGACCAGCGAAAAAGATCGCGCCAAACACCGCCACAAGCACGAGGCTTGACCACCGCAGACCTTCGCGATTGGTCGAGACAGCTCTCGAAAGCGCGGTTGCGCATGCTCCGCGATGTATCATTCAACCCAGATACTTCGAGACACGCGCCTCCAGCAGGCCCACCAGAGCCGGGTCCATGAATGCATAGTCGTCGGGAATATCGAGGCAGATTACTCGAGCCTTTTTCAGGCTTGTCTTGAATTTCTGCTGCAGTTTGGCGCGGTGCATTTTTTCCATCACGAAGATGATGTCGGCCCAGGCGACGAGTTCATGCGTCAACGGAATGTCGGCATCGTGATTAGTGCCGGCCGAAGCGACCTCGATGTCCCGCCGCTTGGAAAACACCTGCTCCGCCGTCGGGCTGCGCAAGCGATTCTGGCTGCAGATGAAGAGAACGTTCTTCAACGCGCTATCTGGCCAAATCCGCCACGACCGCATCGAGCACGATCATGCCGGCCGGCGTGGCACGCAGGCGGGCATTGCCGATCGGCGTCACCAGGCCTTCGTCCTGCAGCACCGACAGCCGTGCCGTCGACAGGCCGCGCCCTGAAAATGCCTCGTAGCGGGAAAGGTCGATGCCTTCCGCCAGCCTCAGCCCCATCAGCAGGAACTCGTCGGCCTCTTCCGACCGCGTCAGGATCTCGCCGCCGGTAACGCCATGGCCCTTGGCCTCGACCAGATTGGCCCAGGTCTCCGGCATTTTCTCGGCGATCGTCACCACGCGCCGGCCATTTTCGACGAACCGGCCATGCGCGCCGGGACCGACGCCGACATATTCGCCATAACGCCAGTAGGTGAGATTGTGCCGGCTTTCGGCGCCGGGCCTGGCATGATTGGAAATCTCGTAGGCCGGCAGTCCGCGCGCGGCGGTGATCTCCTGTGTCAACGCATAGAGATCGGCGGCAAGCTCATTGTCTGGAATGATGAACTTCCTTGCCGCATGCAGCGCATGGAACGGCGTGCCTTCCTCGATGGTCAGCTGATAGAGCGACAGATGGTCTGCGGCGTGGCCGATCGCCTGCTCGAGCTCCGCCTGCCACGCTTCCGGCGTCTGACCGGGCCGCGCGTAGATCAGGTCGAACGACAGCCGTGGGAATATCTCGCGCGCCAGGCCGATCGCATGCAGGGCCTCATTGACATTGTGCAAACGGCCGAGGAAGCGCAGATCCTTGTCGTGCAGCGCCTGCACGCCAAGCGACACCCGGTTGACGCCGGCCGCGCGATAGCCGCGAAAGCGCTCGGCCTCGACGGAGGAGGGATTGGCCTCCAGTGTCACCTCGATGCCATCAGACACCGTCCAGTTCTTCGCCACTGCATCCAGCACCGCCGCCACGGTCTGCGGTTTCATCAGCGATGGCGTGCCGCCGCCAAGAAAGATACTGGTCACCTCGCGCGGCCCGGTGCGGCCGCGCATCGTCGCCAGCTCGGTCTCGAAGGCGCGGGCAAAACGCTCCTGGTCGACCGGCTGGTGGCGGACATGGCTGTTGAAGTCGCAATACGGGCATTTGGCCGCGCAGAACGGCCAGTGGACGTAGACGCCGAAACCAGGCCTGCGGTCGAGCAGCATGGTCATACGGCGGCCAATCGGGCTTGCGCGAATTTCTGGAAGGCGCGGGCACGGTGCGACAATGCGGTTGGCTGGCCGGGCTTCCAGCCATGCTTGTCCTTCGCGCTCATCTCGCCGAAGGTCTTCTCGAACCCATCGGGCAAGAACACCGGATCGTAGCCGAAGCCGAGCTCGCCGCGCGGCGGCCATACCAGCGTGCCCTCGACCTCACCGCGAAAATATTCCGCCTGGCCATCGGGGAAGGCCAGGCAGATGACCGCGACAAAGCGGCCCTTGCGCTGGGCAGGCGTGATCGCGCCAACTTCTTGCAAGGCCACTTCCGTGCGCTGCATGGCCATGCCGAAGTCGCGGGAGCCGTCCGGCGTCTCAGCCCAGTTGGCGGTGTAGACGCCCGGTGCGCCGTCGAGCGCATCGACACACAGGCCGGAATCGTCCGACAGCGCCGGCAATCCAGTGGCCTTGGCGGCGGCCAAGGCTTTTATGAGGGCGTTCTCCTCGAAAGTGGTGCCGGTCTCGTCCGGTTCCGGCAGGCCGTATTCCTTTGCGGACTTCGCTTCAATGCCGAATGGCGCCATCAGATCGGCGAATTCTCGCAATTTGCCGGCGTTGTGGCTTGCGACGATGATCTTATGCCCATCAAGCGAATGAATAGTTGGCGAATGCATCAGATGCCCCAAATTCGTGGCTCGGCGAATTCGATCGAATTGCCGGAGGGATCGCGAATATAGATCGAGCGGCCGCCTTGCGGCCACTCGAACTCGCTTTCGATGGCGATTTTCTTCGCCTCAAGATGCGCTTTCCAGCGTGGGATTTCATCCGCGCTTGCGGCGAAGCAAAGATGGCCCTGGCCGACCGCGCCATGCGGCGGCACGGGCAGCTTGGCGTCGGCCCGCGGCGGCACTTTGGTGGCCTCGGCATTGAAGATAAGCAGCACGCCGTCGCCGCAGCGGAAGAAGAGATGCCTGCCATCGACCTTACCGAGCAGATCGAGCCCGAGCACGCCCGAATAGAACCGTTCCGCGGCAGCAAGGTCGGTCACGTAGAGTGCTGATTCCAGGATTGCGGAAGGAGTCACAGGATCGCCAATCTCATCAATATTGGACCGCAGCTAAGCCACCGCCATTTGCTGCAAGCTGACCAGGCGCTGAATGCCTTTCTTGGCGAGCCCCATCAGCGCCGCGAACTGCTCTTCCGAGAACGGCTCGCCCTCGGCCGTGCCTTGGATCTCGACGATGCCGCCCTTGCCGGTCATGACGAAATTGGCGTCGGTGCCGGCCGAGGAATCCTCGATGTAGTCGAGGTCGATGACCGGCTGGCCATCATGGATTCCGCAGGAGATTGCCGCAACGTGATCCTTCAGCACCTTGCTCAGGCTCGCCATCTGGCGGGCTTCCATCCAGCGCAGGCAGTCGTAGAGCGCCACCCAGCCGCCGGTGATCGAAGCGGTGCGCGTGCCGCCGTCGGCCTGGATCACGTCGCAGTCGACGGTGATCTGCTGCTCGCCGAGCGCCTGCAGATTGACCACGGCGCGCAGGGAGCGGCCGATCAGCCGCTGGATTTCCAGCGTGCGGCCGCCTTGTTTGCCGGACGAAGCCTCGCGGCGCATGCGCTCGCCGGTCGAACGCGGCAGCATGCCGTATTCCGCCGTCACCCAGCCCTTGCCGGAGTTGCGCATCCAGCCCGGCACCTTTTCCTCCAGGCTGGCCGTACACAGCACATGCGTGTCGCCGAACTTCACCAGGCACGAGCCTTCCGCATGCTTGGAGACGCCGCGCTCGAAGGAGATGGGGCGCATTTCGTCGAATTGGCGTTTGGAAGGGCGCATTCAGGCTTCTTTCTTTCTTCGGAATCTTGGCCGGGGAATCTTGGCCGGCTTGTAGCCGCACGGGGCGTGACGCGCAAAGGAAAATGGACCGGTTGCGCCGACACCGCGGAAGTCTATATCTTCGGGGCGGAGGTTTTGGCTCGAAATGACAAAGGCAGTCGATCCCGGTTTGCAGTCGCACGTGCTCCCGTCGCACGCGCTGCAATCGCCCGCGCTTCAATCGCTCGACATGCGTTCGCGCGACATCTTCCGGCGCATCGTCGATTCCTATTTGAGGGATGGCGAGCCGGTCGGTTCGCGCAGCCTGTCGCGCATCCTGCCGTCGTCGCTGTCGCCGGCCACCATCCGCAACGTGATGAGCGACCTTGAGCATCTCGGCCTGATCTATGCGCCGCACATTTCGGCTGGCCGGCTGCCGACCCAGGCAGGCCTGCGCTTCTTCGTCGATGCTTTCATGGAACTTGGTGACCTCTCCGACGAGGAGCGCCGCACCATCGAGGCCCAGGTGCGCGCCTCCGGCTCGGGCGCAACTCTGGAGCATATGCTGACCGAGGCCAGCCAGATGCTGTCCGGCATGTCGCGCGGCGCCGGCCTCGTGCTCGCCGCCAAGAATGAGGCGGCGCTTAAGCACATCGAATTCATCCAGCTCGAGCCGACCAAGGCGCTGGCCGTGCTGGTCTCGCAGAACGGCGACGTCGAAAATCGCGTCATCGATCTGCCCGCCGGCATCACCATCTCGCAATTGCACGAAGCCTCTAACTTCCTCAACGCCCATATCCGCGGTCGCACCCTGGCCGAGGCGCGGGTCGAGATCGCCCGCATCAAGGAAGAGACCAGGGCGGCCCTCGACACGCTGTCGCAGGATCTGGTCGAGAAGGGCCTGGCGGTCTGGGCAGGCGCTGAAAGCGGCGTGCCTGGGCGGCTTATCGTGCGCGGTCGCGCCAATCTCCTGGAAAACGTCACTGCCCAGGCCGACATAGAATTGCTGCGGCATCTGTTTGAGGATCTGGAGACGCAGGATGGGCTGATCCAGCTTCTCGACCTCGCCGAGGCAGGCCCAGGCGTGCGCATATTCATCGGTTCGGAAAACAAGCTGTTTTCGCTGTCTGGCTCCTCGCTGGTGGTGGCACCCTATCGCGACAAGGACGCGCGTGTCGTCGGTGCGCTCGGCGTCATCGGGCCGACGCGGCTGAATTATGCGCGCATAGTACCGATGGTCGACTATACGGCGCAGCTGATTTCGCGCATGCTGAGCTAGGAGCCGCCGCGGGCCTGCCGCAAGGAGGAGAAAAGAATGGCGCTGGAATCGTTCAAGGCCCAGATCAGTCTGCTGCTCGAAGAAATGATCAACCAGCCAGAGGATCAGCACGAGGTACAAGAGCAGTTGCGCGAGAAGCTGCAAGAGATGCGGGCGATGGGTTTACCGCTGCCGGCCGATCTGGTCGCGCTGGAAAAGCGCCTCGACGACGACTTTTACGCCTCTGGCAACTGAACGGGTTCGGCTTCAAATCCTCGTGTGCTGGGCGGCCGCTTGGAACGATCAATGCCTGATGCCGTTTGCCTCTGTTCGAGGCGAATCCCGGAGGACGTTGATGATCCGACCTGGCGGCTTTGCGGCCTTGGCCGCTGCCCTCCTTGTTGCGACACCGGCAGCCGCCCAGCAGGCGGACCAGAATGTGCTCAACGGCGAAGCCGCGTTTGGCGATTGGCACGCCGACAGGCCTGGCGTCCGACGCCTGATTGGGCCGCGAGACATGCCGGCAGCCGACCCCGCCCAATCCGCTTCGAACGGCGCCGGCGTGGCGGAACGGCCCGAAAGCGCCAAGCCAGAATTGCCGTCGGGCTTTTCGGCTGAAATGATCGCATCCGGCATCGTCAATCCACGTGTCGTGCGCGTCGCTCCGAATGGCGACCTGTTTGTTGCCAACAGCCATGCCGACCAAATACGCGTCTATCGTCTCGCCGAGGGCAGCGCCAGGCCCATCGAGAAAGCGATCTTCGCCAAGGGGCTCAATTATCCCTACGGCATCGCCTTCTATCCGCCAGGAGACAAACCGCAATGGGTTTATGTCGCGAACAGCGACAGCATCGTCCGCTTCCCCTATCGCGATGGCGACCTGAAGACATCCGGTAAACCAGAAACCATTGTCGCCCAAATCCCGTCGGGTGGTCACACGACCCGCGACATCGCCTTCTCGCAGGACGGCAAAACGCTTTATTTGTCGGTTGGCTCCGCCTCGAATGTAGCCGAGGATATAGGCAAGGAGCCGGATAGCGGCCTCGACGCCTGGGCCAAATCAAAGCCGCTCGGGGCGGCCTGGGGCTCCGAGGACGGCCGTGCCGATGTGCTCGCCTTTGACCCGGATGGGAAAAATCCCCGAACTGTCGCCACTGGCCTGCGCAACTGTACGGGCATGACCGTGCAGCCCGCCA
The DNA here is from genome assembly GCF_040319815.1 of Mesorhizobium sp. M0854. NCBI lineage: Bacteria > Pseudomonadati > Pseudomonadota > Alphaproteobacteria > Hyphomicrobiales > Phyllobacteriaceae > Mesorhizobium > Mesorhizobium sp. M0854. The sequence goes on along the minus strand of NZ_JAMYOL010000004.1, from coordinate 57,109 downwards.
CCGGCGCATTGTGGTGCGTCGTCAATGAGCGCGACGAACTCGGCGACAATGTGCCGTTCGAATTTGCAACGGCGGTCAAGGACGGCGGATTCTATGGTTGGCCTTGGTACTACATCGGCAATAACGAGGATCCGCGCCATCAGGGCGAGCGGCCAGACCTCGCCGGCAAGGCCACTGTCCCCGATGTATTGATGCAGGCGCATTCGGCGCCGATGAATATAGCCTTCTACGACGGCAAGAACTTCCCGGCGGATTATCAGGGTGACGCCTTCGTCGCCATGCATGGTTCGTGGAACCGTGGCGCCAGGACCGGTTACAAGGTGGTGAGGCTCAAATTCAGGGATGGCAAGCCGACAGGCGAATATGAGGACTTCATGACCGGCTTCGTCATCTCGAACGACGCCGTCTGGGGCCGCCCGGTCGGTGTCGCGATGGCCAAGGATGGCTCCCTGATCGTCACAGAGGACGGTAACGGCACCATCTGGCGCGTTACCTACGAAGACGGCCGCTCCTGAACGGCGGTGTCGCCTGCTGCGCTGGCGCAATCGAATCCGGCCCGAGGGAATTCACCCAACTTCAACATTGTGCGACAAGCGCCAATCATGACACTCACCGGGTTCCTCGCCTATAGTGCTGCCCTCGGCATCGCCGCGGCCATCCCCGGCCCAGGCGTCACCGCGCTTGTTGCGCGTGCTCTGGGTTCCGGCTTCCACTCGTCGCTGGCCATGTCGTTCGGGCTGATGCTCGGCGACCTGACCTATCTCACTGCCGTGGTGCTCGGCCTGGCTTTCGTCGCACAGACTTTCGGCATGGTCTTCCTGGCCATCAAATGGCTGGGCGTCGCCTACCTCGCCTTTCTTGGCTGGCGTTTCTGGACGAGCGGCATCACGCCCGAAACGGTGGAGGCGAAGAAAGGCAAGGGCGGCTTGGCATCCAGCTTTGTAGCCGGCCTTGCCGTCACGCTCGGCAATCCGAAGACGATGATCTTCTATCTTGCCATCACCCCGACCATCGTCGATCTGAAGACGATCACGCTGGCCGATTACGGTATCCTCGTCGCGCTCACCATCGTCGTCCTGCTCGTCGTGCTGGTGCCCTATCTGGCGCTGGCGGCCAAGGCGCGCTGGTTCCTGAAGTCGCCGCGGGCGCTGAGGGCACTCAACCGCACCGCCGCCGGCTTTATGGTCGGCGCGGCGGCGGCAATTGCCGCCCGTCAATAGATCTCTTTCGCCAATCCGCCCAAGGATTGCCACGCCTTGCAAAGGCGGGGGTACTCAGCACGAACTTCACTCGGATATTTTTCGATCGACAGCCTATCTTGCGCGGTGGATGGCTCTATCCTATGCCCGCGCGACTCTTGCCGCTTTACCTCTGGGAGGAAATCAATGAACAAGCCCGCCACCCCCACACACGTGCCCGGCCGCGGCCGCATCTACAATTCGATCACCGAGACGATCGGCGACACGCCGCTGGTGCGGCTTGATAAATTCGCCAGGGAGAAGGGTGTCGTCGCCAATCTGCTGGCCAAGCTCGAATTCTTCAACCCGATCGCCTCGGTCAAGGACCGCATCGGCGTGTCGATGATCGAGGCATTGGAGGCTTCGGGCAGGATTACGCCCGGCAAGACCACCCTCATCGAGCCGACCTCGGGCAATACCGGCATCGCACTCGCCTTTGCCGCCGCTGCCAAGGGCTACAAGCTGATCCTGACCATGCCGGAAACCATGTCCGTCGAACGCCGCAAGATGCTGGCTCTGCTCGGTGCCGAACTGGTGCTGACCGAAGGCCCGAAAGGCATGAAGGGCGCCATCGCCAAGGCGGACGAGCTGGCGGCAACGCTGCCCGACGCTGTCATTCCGCAGCAATTCGAAAACCCGGCCAATCCGGAAATCCATCGCCGCACCACGGCCGAGGAAATCTGGAACGACACCCATGGCGAAGTCGATATCTTCGTTGCCGGCATCGGGACCGGCGGCACCATCACCGGCGTCGGCCAGGTGCTGAAGAAGCGTAAGCCCTCGGTGCATGTCGTCGCCGTCGAACCGGAAGCCTCGCCGGTGCTGTCGGGCGGCCAGCCAGGCCCGCACAAGATCCAGGGCATTGGCGCCGGCTTCGCGCCAAAAATCCTCGACACGACGATCTATGACGAGATCGTCAAGGTCTCGAACGAGGATTCGGTTGCCAATGCACGGCTCGTCGCTCGGCTCGAAGGTGTGCCGGTCGGCATCTCGTCGGGGGCCGCCCTGCAAGCGGCGATCGTCGTCGGCTCGCGGCCCGAGAACAAGGGCAAGAACCTCGTCGTCGTCATCCCCTCCTTCGCCGAGCGCTATCTCTCGACGATCCTGTTCGAGGGATTGGGCGCTTAGACACGAGCGTTTTTGACCGATCAGTAGCGATCCTTCGCGATGCCCCTCCGACATCAAATACTCAGTATCACGCGTCGGCGTGGACCGCTGAAAAACCACCTGTGGCGGGCGTCGTTCGCTTGAGCGGCGGGTCACTTCCGTATCAATCGTCGCTGCCCGGCAGGTGGAGGACTTTATGTACAAGCTCTATACGCGTGCCAATACCGGCGGCTTTGTCGTCGAGGCGGCGCTCGCTTTGGCGGGCGTGCCTTTCGACCAGATCGACGTTCCGAAGGGCCGACCCGACCAGGCCTTTTTAGATATCAGCCCCTTGAACCAGGTGCCGGTCCTGATCTTGCCGGACGGACGCTCGATGACCGAATCGGCGGCGATCTGCATCCTGCTGGCCGAGCGCCACCCCGAAGCAGGACTGGCGCCCGCAGCAAGTTCGGCTGACCGCGCCGACTTCCTGCGCTGGATGTTTTTCATGTCCTCCGTCATCTATTCGGCTGACCTGCGGTTCTTCTACGCTCATCGCTACACGACCGATCCCCGGGGCGTGGACGCTGTCAAACAGGCGGCGGTCTCGGAAATGGATCGCAGCCTCGCCATTCTCGATGCCGCCCTCGACGGCCGCGGCTGGCTGGCCGGCGACCAACTCTCGCTGGCCGACATCTATCTCGTCATGCTGGTGGCCTGGCATCCGGAGGTCGCGAAGGTTCCGACCGCTTGGCCGAACATCGAACGCCTGTGGGCCAATTTGCGGGAACATCGGGTGATGAAGAGGCTGAATGCTTCCCACGACATGTGGCCGGCCTAAGCACTCCGCCTTGTCTCAGTGTCTTTCCGCGCGGCCGAGCCCTGCCCGTCGTTCCTGCAGGAACCGGCGCACGGCCGGATCTCGTTCGAGGCCGATAGCCCGGTCATAGGCCTCGCTCGCTTGTGGAACTTTGCCGAGTCTGGCCAGCAGGCCCGCGCGGGCGGCCCAGTAAGGTTGATAGTCATACAGCCGCTTGTCGCCGCTGAGTTGATCAAGCGCGCCCAATCCTTCTGAAGCACCTTCGGCCTCGGCAATCGCCACCGCACGGTTGATCGACACCACCGGCGAGCCGGCAATCACCGACAGCGCGTCGTAGAGCTCCTTGATCGCGACCCAGTCGGTACAACCGGTCAGCCGCCGTGTCGTATGGGCGGATTGCACGGCGGCCTCGAGCTGGTAGCGGCCGACAACACCCTCGGCGGCCGCGCGCCCGAGCAGCGCCTCCGCTTCATCGATCAGGGTATCGTCCCACAATGCAAGATCCTGCTCGGCCAGCGGCACATAGTCACCCGCCGCATTGCGCCGGGCTGCACGCCGCGCCTCGGCGAACAGCATCAGCGCCAGCAGGCCGAGTGCTTCCGGCTCATCCGGCATCAGCGAGGCGATCAAACGGCCGAGCCAGATGCCTTCGGTCGCGAGATTGCGGCGCCGCGTTTCGGTGCCGGCCGGGTCGGACCAACCTTCGGCAAACGCCGCGTAGATCGCTTCCAGAACGGTGCCCAGCCGCTCGCCGAGTTCGGCCCGCTCCGGCACGCGGAACGGAATGCCTGTCTCGCGAATTCGCGTCTTGGCGCGCACCAGGCGCTGGCTCATCGTGGCTGGCGAGACAAGAAAAGCCGAGGCGATGGTCGCTGCGTCGAAGCCCAGGACCGTCTGCAGGATCAGCGGTGCTCGCACGCCGGCCTCAATCGCGGGATGGGCGCAGGCAAACATGAGCCTGAGCCGCTCGTCCGGCAGGTCTTCCTCGGCCATGCGCGCCTCCATCTCCTCGGCGATCAGTCTGAGGTGGTCGCGGCCCGCCTCGCGTGTCAGCCGCCGTCTGACCGCGTCGACGCGGCGCTTGCGTGCCACCGCCAGCAGCCAGGCTTCCGGCTTGTCGGGCACGCCCGCCTGTGGCCAACGCTCGAGCGCCGCTGCAAAGGCATCGGCCAATGCGTCCTCGGCAGCGGCCACGTCGCGCGTGCGTGCGGCGAGATAAGCGACCAGCTTGCCGTAGCTTTGCCGGGCGGCCGCTTCCGCCGCCGCCCGCGCAGTATCGGGCAATTCCGGCATCACATGGTGAGTTCCCAGATCGGCCGCACCTCTACCGTGCCGGTGCTGGCGCCCGGGCAGCGCGCCGCCCAGGCGATGGCGGCGTCGACGTCCTCCGCTTCGATCATATAGAAGCCGGCAAGCTGCTCCTTGGTGTCGGCATAGGGGCCGTCGAGCACGTTGGTCTTGCCATTGGCCATCCGCACCGAGGTAGCGGATTGCGTCGGCTTCAGCCGGTCGCCGGCGAGCCAGGCGCCGGATTTCTTCAGCGCTTCGGTGTAGGCGACGTACGCGCTCGACATCTGTGTCACCGCATCTGCTGGCGCGGCTGCCATCCCGGCTTCGTTTCCATAGATCAAAAGCATGTATCGCATGGTCTTCTCCCGTTTCTCGAAGGCCGCATCGTTGCGAGCCGGACTTATGTCGCGCGGCCCTGCCGGATTTCGACAAGCGCTGGAAAAATCTTTCTGCCGCGATGCGACCTCGCGCAAGCGCCAACGTGTTGCGGCACTGCTTAGCCGTTCGTCTAATCGCTGCTATTGCGGGTTGGCATTTCCCGCCCGCTGTCTAAACTCGCTTCGTGCCGCCGAGGAGGGCACGGCGGCGAATTTTCAGGGAGGAAATCGCATGCTCAATTTCAGAACGAAATTTGTTGCAGCCGGCGTGCTGGCGCTGTCGCTTGGCCTTGGCGCGGTATCGGTCAAGGCACAGGAATTCATCAACGTGCTGACCGGCGGCACGTCCGGCGTCTACTATCCGCTCGGCGTCGCGCTGTCGGAAATCTACGGCAAGGGCATCGAAGGCGCGCGTACTCAGGTGCAGGCGACGAAAGCGTCGGTCGAAAACCTCAACCTGCTTCAGCAGGGCAAGGGCGAGATCGCCTTTGCGCTCGGCGATTCCGTCAAGCTGGCCGCCGAAGGCAATACTGAAGCAGGCTTCCCAGGCAAGCTCGACAAGCTGCGCGGCATTGCCGCCATCTATCCCAACTACATCCAGATCGTCGCCAGCAAGGAATCCGGCATCAAGACGCTCGCCGATCTCAAGGGCAAGAGCCTTTCGGTCGGCGCGCCGGCCTCAGGCACCGAGCTCAACGCCCGCACGATATTTGCCGCTGCCGGGCTGAAATACGAAGACCTCGGGCGGATCGAATATCTGCCCTTCGCCGAATCGGTGGAGCTGATCAAGAACCGACAGCTCGACGCCACGCTTCAGTCGGCTGGCCTTGGGGTCGCCTCGATCCGTGACCTCGCCACCTCATTGCCGGTAAACATCGTTGCCGTGCCGGCGGAGGACGTCGCCAAGATCGGCTCGCCCTATCTTTCCGTGGTCATCCCCAAGGGCACCTACGAGGGCCAGACCGAGGATGTTGCGACCGCCGCCGTCGGCAATTTCCTGATCACCAGCGCCGATGTCTCCGACGAGACCGCCTACCAGATGACAAAACTGCTATTCGAGCATCTCGACCAGCTCACTGCTGCCCACGCCGCCGCCAAGGCGATCGACCCGGCCAAGGCGCTCGACGGCATGCCGGTGCCGCTGCATCCAGGCGCCGAGAGGTATTACAAGGAAAAGGGATTGGTGAAGTAAGGAGCCATCCCTCCCCCTTGAGGAGAAGGTGAACTGCTGCCGAAGGCGAATGGACGGGTAGGGTCGGTTGAGGCCGTACACTGCCGCACCGACCCCACCCGCCTAGCTTCGCTCGCACGCTCCCTCGGGGAGGGGAGCGCCCCGCCAGGAACCCCGCTAATGACCGCAACCCCGACCGTTCTTTCCCCCACAGCGGAAGCTCCTGTCGAAGGATTGCCGCCTGGCTTCGGCGAAGGCATCGCTGGCAAGGCGGCTTTTTTTATCGCCATCGCCTTCTCCATCTTCCAAATCTACATCGCCGCCTACGGCAGCCTGCCGAGCCAGGTCATACGCGCCATGCATGTCGGCTTCCTGCTGCTGCTCGGCTTTGCCCTAATCGCCAATCTGCGCGCCAAAAGCGTCCCGGCGAAAGCAGTGTTCTGGACGCTCGGCCTGCTTGGTTTCGCCACCGGTCTGTACAATTGGGTGTTCTATGCCGACCTCATCCGCCGCTCCGGCTTTCTCACCACGCCTGACCTGATCGTCGGCGCGGTGCTGGTCGTGCTGGTCTTCGAGGCGGCGCGGCGGTTAATGGGGCTGCCGCTTGCCGTCATTGCCTTCGTCTTTCTCGCCTACGCATTCGCCGGCAATCATCTGCCACCGCCGTTCATCCATCGCGGTTATGATTTCGCCCAGCTCATCGACACCTTCGCCTATGGCACCGAAGGCATCTACGGCACGCCGATCTATGTCTCGGCCGCCTACATCTTCATCTTCGTCGTTTTCGCCGCCTTTCTTGAGCGCGCCGGCATGATCGCGCTGTTCAACGATTTTGCGCTTGGCCTGGTCGGCTCATGGCGCGGCGGCCCGGCGCAAGTCTGCGTGCTGTCCTCGGCGCTGATGGGCACCATTTCCGGCTCCGGCGTCGCCAATGTGGTGGCCAGCGGCCAGTTCACCATCCCGCTGATGAAGCGCTTCGGTTTCCGCTCGGCTTTCGCCGGCGCCGTCGAGGCGACCTCGTCGATGGGCGGTCAGATCATGCCGCCGGTGATGGGAGCGGTTGCCTTTATCATGGCCGAGACCCTGAACATCCCCTATGCCGCTGTGGTCAAGGCGGCGATCATTCCGGCGCTGCTCTATTTCGGCGCCTGTTTCTGGCAGGTGCACCTGGAAGCCGGCAAGGCCGGCCTGCACGGCATGGCCAAGGCCGACCTGCCCAACCCGTGGGATGCGGTGAGACAACATTGGCCGCTGGTACTGCCTCTCGCAGCACTGATCTACCTGCTGTTTGCCGGCTACACACCGGTGTTCGCCGGCACCATGGGCCTGGCGTTGACCATTGTGCTTATCCTCGGCACGCCGCTGGCAGCATCGATCGGGCCGCTCGCCTTCCGCATCGTCTTCTGGTTGGCGCTCGGGCTTGCCGCGGCTTCCTTCATGAAATTCGGCGTCAACATCCTCAGCCTGGTCATCGCCGTGCTGGTCGCCGCCTGCCTCACCTTCAAGGGCGGGCGCGAGACGCTGCGCATATGCGTGGATTCCCTTGCCGAAGGAGCAAAGAACGCGCTACCGGTCGGCATTGCCTGCGCCATTGTCGGCATTGTCATCGGTACGTTGACGCTTACCGGCATCGCCTCGACCTTCATCGGCTGGATCATCTCGATCGGCGAGAACAATCTGTTCCTGTCGCTGCTTTTGACCATGCTCACCTGCCTGGTGCTCGGCATGGGCATACCGACCATTCCCAACTACATCATCACTTCGTCGCTGGCCGGGCCAGCGCTGCTGTCGCTCGGCGTGCCGTTGGTGGTCAGCCATATGTTCGTCTTCTATTTCGGCATCATGGCCGATCTCACCCCGCCTGTGGCGCTGGCCGCCTTCGCCGCCGCACCCATGGCCAAGGAAAGCGGCCTCAAGATCGGCGTCCAGGCCACCAAGCTTGCCATTGCCGGCTTCGTTGTGCCGTTCATGGCGGTCTATACCCCGGCGCTGATGCTGCAGGACCCCGGCCCGATCGCCGCCCAGTTCGGCTATCCCGTCGAGGTCGCCTATATCGTCATCAAAGCCTGCATGGGTATCGTCCTGTGGGGCGCCGCGGCCGTCGGATTTCTCGCCCGGCGCATGGCCTGGTGGGAACGCCTCGTCGCCTTCGCCGCCGGCGTGCTGCTGGTTGCGGCGCTGCCGCTCACCGACGAGGCGGGCTGGGCGCTGTCCCTTGCCTGGATCGGCTGGCACTGCTGGCGCGCGCGGCAGGCTTCGCTGGCTAATTCAGCATGAGCCTCTGCATCGTCGCGGCCGGCAAGACGGTGACGCTCGCGGTCGCTGCCTTCACGCTCTCCTGGGTGCATTCGGTGGAGAAGACCCAGTGGCAGGAAGACTGGAAGGTGCTGCCGTCCGGCCTGCAATTGGTCGAGGCCCGCATCAAGGGATCGGGCGCCGGGATGGAGCCGCCGCAAGGCTCGGTGCTGAGAAACGGCTGGTGGGTCTATGCGCCCAAGGTCGGGCCACAGCGGCGCCTCGCGCTCGCCGCCTCGGGCGCAACGGGTCAGGGCTGGACGCTGTGCACGGCGCAGGACTGTCGCGAATTGGCCAAGCTGGCAGACGGCACGATCTCGCTGGAGCCGTGCGGGCCGGAGGGCTCCAGCCAGCCGCGGTAGCGGACGATCATGCCGGCAAGCGGATGCGAGATCTCGACATGGAAGCGGAAGCGGCCATCCTTCACCGTTTCGTAGGAAGTCGAGCGTGGACCGAGCCACATCGGAAGCGGCAGGCCAAAAAAACTCCAGCGGCGCAAGACCAGCGCCAGCCGGCCGTCTGCTGCAACCAGCGCCATCGCGAAGGTCAGCGGGCCGAAGCGTTCGCACAGCAAGCGCTGCGATCGACCCCGGCCCGCGGACTGTAGGCTCGAAAAACTGTGCTTGCCGAATGTCCGGGTCCAGGTCTCGCCGTCCTTGTCGGTGTCGAAGCGGACATGAACCGGGATGTCCTCGCTTGCCCCGGGGAAGCCGACCGTCCAGGCCATTAGCCGGCCAAGAACATTGCGCCCGCGTTCGACGCGCGCGCGGCCTGCGGCCGTGATCGTACGGTCATGCATTGACCGAATTGCCTCGGGAAGGCCTTGCCAGGCGGCACCGAGCAGCTCGGCATAAAGCGGCTTGTCCTCGTCCGCCGCCCCGTTCCTGAAGCCGGTGTAGATTGTCCGCCCGGCGAACAGGGCTTCATAATCCCGGAGCTCCAAATCGCGCATCGCCGCCCGTGCGCCCGGCGCGGGCTGATGTCCGGCCAGCGCTTTGCGGACCAGCGCTTCGACCGCCATCGACGGGATCAGCGGCCCATCATTGCCCTCGGCCACGAGATGCCACGAGCGCTTGACGATGGCGCCCGCCCGGTCCGATCCCTCCACCTCGACGAACATGCCGCCGCGATGCTCGCCCCAGCGCAGCCGGTTCGTTGCCTGATGCATCAGCGGCGCCAGTGGCGAAAGCGAACCGATCAATCCGGCGCGTACAAGCCAGGCGAGGCCGATCAGGGCGCGGTGCAGCGTCTCGGGAACCGGCCCGGCGCCCATCCAGATGGTCTTCGCCTCCGGCCAAAGCTTGGCCAGAGCGCGCAGGTCCGGAACGTCGACCAGCGAGAACAGCGTGTTTCGAAGCGGCAGCCGGCCCGGCGGCGCGACGGAGTAGCGCAATTGCTCTGTGAACGGATGGCCTTGTTCGGGACGGCCATTACGAACAAGCCGCACCGGCTGACCGGCGTAACCGGCAATGGCGCGAATGACGTTCTCGCCGACTCCGGCAAAGGGCGACGGCGCGATGCCGCCGCGAATGCTGTCTACCGACGCCAGATCTGACGACAGGTGACGCATCACCGCCGCCGTCAGCACCGGAAAGCTCGACACTCCGGACAGCACAAAAATCCCGGCGTTTCGTGCCGCCTCGTCGAACGCAGAGACACCGGCGACGAAATCCGAGCCGTCGGCTAGATCGAGATAGTTGATGCGCCGGGCGATGCAGGCCTCGATCAGGCGATAGCGTCCCTCGCCATAGGCCTGGAACGGACCGCTCGCGTCGACTACAATATCAGGCTCTAATGCAGCGAGTTGCGCGGTGAGATCGCCGTCACGGTCGAACAGTGCCGGCACCAGCTGGGCTGCTGTCGGGGCGCGCTTCTTGCAATACGCGTCAGCCTTGGCGAGCGAGCGCCCGGCGACAAAGAGGATCAGATGCGGCTCGCCCTCCAAAAGCTCGACAGTGCGACCGCCAAAGGTGCCATAGCCGCCGACGACAAGAACCTTCATCCGCAGTTCCCCCAACAGTTCCCCCAAAATGCCCCGCCCGCTCCCGGCCACGGCAACGAATCTAGCCGATCAATCTTGCCCTCACCTCGGCGGAAGGGATTTCGCAATTGTCTTTCTTGCCGAACAGGGCGTAGCGGTTCTTTGCGATGCGGCCGTAGAGCCAGTCGCGAAGCGGGCGCGGCAACAGCAGCAGGATCCGCGCCGACCGACACGGCCAGCCGAGTTCGGCCATGACGGCAACGAAACTGTCCAGGCGGGTGAAAGCGGCGCCATCGACGATGACGAGATTGGTCTCGTAGCGATCCGTCCGCAGCCCGTATTTCTTGAACAGCACCTCGCCGAACGGTGACTGCGCCGTTACGAAATGGAAGTGGCCCTTGCGGTCGAGCTTCACCACCATGCGCACAAAGCCCGAGCACAACACGCAAATACCGTCGAACACGATCAACGGGCGACTTGCACCGAATTGTGGCGGCTCAGGAGAATGGTTCGGCTCGACGATCACGTGACGCCCGGCAGTTGGTGTCAGGCGACACTAGGCCTGCCGGCGGCTGGATCAAAGCCCGGAATGCTAGAGGCCTGGCGTTGTCGCACGCCGTCTGTCGGTCAGCGCAGGGCGCTCGGCGCGATAGGTCGTTGACCGGTTGTCGGCGTCGGGCCGGCAGATCCGGCTGTCGTGACGGCTTTCCGTGGTCATCATTAGTGCACGCTGATCCCAAGCGTGTTGCCACGGCGCGCGCAGGCGGGGCCTGGGCCGCGCATATAATAGCGCTCAGGCCGATAGGTCGGAGCGACGAATTCGCGGATGGCGGCGGCATAGCCGGCGATTTGATTCCAGAAGCTCATTTTACTCGGTCCCTGTCCCGTTTCGGATGTCCCTTCCGAATTGCGGGGATCATAGCGTCCAGGCGTGAATAGTCGGTGAACGCGATGTTAATCTCTGGTCGAAAATGCCTTTGTTCATGGCTGGAATGCGGCTGATTCGCGGTGTTTCCATGCAGTCCGTCGGCATTTCGTCCAGTGTGACTTTTGCATCACATATGTTTCGCCTGAATGTCGCAGAGGCGCGGTTTTGTTTCAGGTTTTGCCGGACCGCGAAATTTCCGTGCACGCGGCCGGAAAACCAGGAACCGGCCCGTCAGCCGCACGTTGATTTCCCAATGCCGGGACGAACCGGCTCCACAGGCTGTGGTGCTCGGGTGGGCCGCAGCCAAAAATCCGAAACCGCAAGAGCAATGGAAAGGCAAAGGCCATGGGTTTCTTTTCGAAGGATATCAAAACCCTCGACGACCTCTTCGTGCACACGCTGCGCGACATCTATTACGCTGAAAAACAGATCGAGAAATCGCTGCCGAAGATGATCGACAAGGCGAGTGATCCGCAGCTGAAAGCCGGCTTTGAGAAACATCTCGCTCAGACCAAGGGTCATATCCAGCGTGTCGAGCAGGTGTTCGAACTGCACGGCGTGAAGGCCAAGCAGGTCGACTGCCCAGCCATCGACGGCATTCTCGAAGAAGCCGACGACGTCAGCGGCGACATCGCCGACAAGGAGGTCCTCGACGCTGCGCTGATCGCCTCCGCACAGGCGGTCGAGCATTATGAGATGACCCGTTACGGCACCCTGATTGCCTGGGCCAAGCAACTGGGCCGCAGCGACTGCGCCAATGTGTTGGCCAACAACCTCAAGGAGGAGCAGGCAACCGACCGCAAGCTTACCGAGATAGCGGAAAGCAAGGTCAACCTGCAAGCCGCCGAGTAGCCCAGTGAGCGAGAACAAGGCAAGGCTGGGTTGAAAGCCCGGACTTGCCTTTTGCGCCGCCGGAACCGGAACGGACTTTGCCCGTTCTCGGTTGAACATTGTCGTGCAGGGAGTTTGTCATGGCGCCGCGCCCGGCCTGGAGAGGGTATCTCAAGCTTTCGCTGGTCACTTGCGCCGTCGAACTGACCAATGTCGTCACCCAGGCGGAGAAAGTCTCATTCCGCGTGCTCAACCGCAAGACCGGCAATACCGTCAAGCGCGTCTATGTCGATTCGGCAAGCGGCAAGCCGCTCGATGAAGGCGACGAGATCAAGGGCTACGAAATCGGCGACGGCGACTTCGTCCAAATCGAGGAGGAGGAGATCGAAGCCGTGCAGATCGAATCCTCGCACACGATGAGCCTCGATGGTTTCATCGAAAAATCCTCGATCCAACAGATCTATCTCGACGCGCCCTATTATGTGACGCCTGCGGACGAGGTCTCGGAAGAGGCCTTCGCCGTCATCCGCGACGCCATGGCCGCCAAGAAGACGGCGGGGCTAGCCCGCATTGTGCTCTATCGCCGCGAACGTCCGGTGGTCATCGAGCCGTTGGGCAAGGGTCTGCTGCTGACGACCTTGCGCTATGGCGATACGGTTCGCAGGCCCGAGATAGTGTTCGGCGACATCAAGACGGTGAAGACCGACGCCGAGATGATCAGGCTGGCCGAACACATCGTCGATGAGAAACAGGCGGCGTTCGATCCTTCCGAATTCGAGGACAAATACGAAAATGCCCTGATCGAGCTGGTCCGCGCCAAGAAGGCCGGCAAGAAGGCACCGAAGGCCAAGGCGGAACCACGGCCCTCCAACGTCGTCAACCTCTTCGATGCGCTGAAGAAGAGCCTTTCGTCGGAAGCCGGTGCGCCGGCAAAGACCGGACGCCCGGGAAAAGGCGCCAAGTCCAAAGCCGCCCGGCGCAAATCTGCTTAGGATCCGCCCATGGCCAGCCTCGAGCAGTATCACGCCAAGCGCAATTTCAAGAAGACGGCCGAACCAGCCGGCAAGGTTTCGCGCGGCAAGAAAGCCGTGGCGGGCGGCATCTTCGTCATCCACAAGCATGCCGCCACCAGGCTCCACTACGACCTTCGTCTCGAGCATGGTGGCGTGCTGTGGAGCTGGGCCGTGACGCGAGGCCCGAGCCTCGACCCGCACGAAAAGCGGCTCGCCGTGCACGTCGAGGACCACCCGATCGACTATGCGCCGTTTGAAGGCACTATCCCGAAGGACCAATATGGCGGCGGCTCGGTCATTGTCTGGGACGAGGGAACTTGGGTCCCCGATGGCGACCCGGCAAGGGCGATGAAGAAAGGCCATATCAGTTTCGAACTGTATGGCCACAAATTGCATGGCGCCTGGCATCTGGTGCGGCTGAAGCCGCGTCCGGGCGAAAAGCGTGACAACTGGTTGCTGATCAAATCCGACGATGCCGCCGCGCGTCCGGGCGAGGACATTTTGCAGGAGGCGCCGCAATCGGTGAAATCCGGCCTGACCATCGAAGAGGTCGGCGAAGGCAAGACCGCCGACGGCAAGAAGCCAAGCGTCTGGCAGTCCGACAGGCCGGCCGCCAGCAAAGCGAAGGCCGTCGCGGCAAGGCGGCTGGAATTCATCGAACCGGCGCTCGCAACGCTGGAGCGGGACGCCCCGCCCGGCAAGGACTGGCTACATGAGGTGAAGTTCGACGGCTATCGCATGCAGGCGCAGCTTGCCGGCACCGAGGTGCGGCTTTTGACACGCGCCGGCCTCGACTGGACCGACAAATTCGGTGGCGCAATTGTCGCGGCACTTGGCGGCCTGAAATGCACCGATGCTATCATCGACGGCGAAATCGTCGTGCTGGCGGATAATGGCGTGTCGTCATTCTCGCTGCTGCAGCAAGATCTGTCGGCGGGCCGTACGGATCGTTTCATCTACTACGTTTTCGACCTGTTGCGTCTCAACGGTGAGGATATCCGTTCCGAGCCGCTGGTCGAGCGCAAGGAAAGGCTGCGCACTTTGCTCGCCGGACAGGCCGAGGATCAGGCCGTGCGCTTCAGCGACCACTTTGCCGAGCCCGGCAAGATCATGCTGGAGCATGCTTGCCGGCTGGGGCTCGAAGGCGTCGTCTCCAAGCGCGCCGATGCGCCCTACCGCAGCGGCCGTGTCCCGTCCTGGGTGAAGTCGAAATGTACGGCGCGCCAGGAATTCGTCATCGGCGGCTACATGCCGTCGGACAAGACCGGGCGGGGCCTGCGCTCGCTGCTGGTCGGCTATCACGAGGGCGGCAAGCTGCGCTATGCCGGCCGCGTCGGCACCGGCTTCACGGCCAAAAGCACCAACGAGCTGAAGAGGAGGCTTGATGCGCTGAAGACGACAACCTCGCCCTTCGACAGGGCGGTGCCAAGGGGCAAGGGGCTGGTCTGGGTCAAGCCCGAACTTGTTGGCGAAGTGGAGTTTCGCAGTTGGACGTCGGACCGTATAATACGCCACGCGTCGTTCCAGGGATTGCGCGAGGACAAGCCGGCGGAGGAAGTCGTGCAGGAGAAACCGAAAGCACGCTCAGCTCCGGCAGAGTCGAAGCCAAAGCCCGCCAAACCCGCGGCCACGGCGAAAACCTCGGTTACGCTGTCCCGCCCCGACAAGCTTCTGTGGCCGCGGGAGAACGTATCGAAGCAGGATCTGGTCGATCACTACGCGCTGGTCTGGCCGCGCATGAAGCAATTCGTCATCAACCGGCCGCTCAGCCTCGTGCGGGCGCCGGACGGTGTTGGCGGCCAACGGTTCTTCCAGAAGCATGCCTCGGCCGGCATGCACGACAAGATCGCCGTGATGAAGGACCCCACTGACGGCGAGGAGATATTGTTCATCCGCGATTTCGACGGTGTCGTGGCCCTCGTTCAACTCGGCGTCGTCGAGATCCACATCTGGGGCTCGACCACGGACGAGCTGGAAAAACCAGACCAGATCATCTTCGATCTCGATCCCGACGAGGGTGTCGACGTGAAGGCGGTGCGTGCCGCGGCGCTCGATATCCGCAGCCGGCTCGACGAACTGTCCCTGCCTAATTTCGTCAAGACCTCGGGCGGCAAGGGCTATCATGTCCTCGTCCCGCTGAAGCCGTCGGCGGACTGGGACGAGGTCAAAGGCTTCGCCCATGAGTTCGCCCGAGCGCTCGAGCAAGCCGCACCCGACCGCTACACGGCGACGCTGTCTAAGAAGGCGCGCACCGGCAGGATATTCGTCGATTATCTGCGCAATGGCCGTGGCGCGACCACGGTCGCGCCCTATTCGTCGCGCGCCAAAAAAGGCGCCACGGTATCAATGCCGGTGACCTGGGCGGAAATCGAGGCCGGATTGCCGCCGAACGCCTTTCCGATCGGCGACAAGACGACGCTGAAGCGGCTTGGGCAAGCCGATCCCTGGGAGGATTTTTTCAAGCAGGCCAAGCCGCTCAAGCGCGGCTAGAGCAATTCCAGGAAAAGTGTGGAACGGTTTTCCGTCTGGGATTGCGTCAAAACAAAAAAGATGGAGCGGTTCGGTGTTTCCGTGAAACGACGAGCCGTTCTAGTGCGTCGAAGCGAGCCGTCAGGCGAGAAACGTCTTCTCGAACGCCTGCTTGCCTGTCGGCGAGAAAATCACCGCACGGCTGTCCTTCTCGCGCCGCGCCCATTTCTCGGCGAGGATCTTGTCGAGAATGGCGGCGCCCAGCGTGCCGGCGAGGTGCGAACGCCGCACGCTCCAGTCGAGGCAGGCCCGGCACACCGGTCGCCGCGCCTTGCCCTCGACATCGATGCCGATCGCGGCGAAATGCGAGGCGGCCGACGGCCCAAGCTGAATCTCCTCATCATCTCGCAGGAGCACTTGTCGAGCGACGAGACGGTCCAGCATCGCCACCGCCTGCTCGCCGGCGAGGTGGTCGTAGCAGACCCGCGCCACGCGCATGGCCGCGTCGCGTGGGCCAGGCCGCACTCGTTGCGGCCCGGCCGCAGCGGCAACACCTGTGATCGCCTCGATCATGCCTGCTACCTGCGGGCCGGCGAGGCCGTAGTAGCGATGCCGTCCCTGGCTTGCCAGCGTCAGCAGCCCGCCTTCCATCAGCTTCGACAGATGGGAGCTCGCTGTCGGAAGCGACACCCCGGCCTCGAGTGCCAGTTCACTCGCCGTCAGTGCCGTGCCGCCCATCAGTGCGGACAGCATGTTTGCCCGCGCTGGATCGCCCACCAGGCTGGCAATGCGGGCTATGTCAGGTCCTTCGCGCATGGTTCGTTCCTCATCGAAGCATCCTCGTCAGAAAAGCATTAGTCTCGATGCAAATCAAGGAGACAACGATGCCTGCAAGGACCATTCTCGGCGCCGCGCCTGCTCGCCGGCCGTTCCCGTTCATTGTCTTGCGGCGCTTGCGGCTGCGGCCCCTGAAGCGGTGGTACGACCGTCATCTGCAGCGTCTCGACCTCGCCGAGATCGACGATCATCTGCTGCGGGACCTTGGCCTGACACCTGAAGACGTCCGCCGCGAATGCGCGAAATCGTTCTGGCAGGCATGATCAGCGAAGGATTTGCCTAGCATATCGATCTTCGGAACGTTTCGATCCGGCTCGAACTGTGACCGCAAGAAAACATCCACCGCCAAGGAGGCGAAAATGACCATCACCTGCTTCATCCGCTACGAGATCGATCCGTTCGGCAAGGCGGCGTTCGAGGAATATGCACGCAATTGGGGGCAGGCGATCCCGCGCTGCGGCGCCGATCTGATCGGCTATTTCGCGCCGCACGAAGGCTCGGCCACCACGGCTTATGCCGCCTACAACATCGACAGTCTTGCGGCCTACGAAGCCTACCGCGCCCGGCTCGCCGCCGATCCCGCCGGTAAGGCGAATTACGAGTTCGCCCGGCGGGAAAAATTCATCCTGAAGGAGGACCGCACCTTCCTCAAGCTCGCCTCCGGGCCACATGCTCCTTTGGTAAAACCATGATCACCGTCATCTTCGAGGTCGAGCCGGCGGCGGGCATGCGCGATGCCTATCTCGGCATCGCCGCCGATCTGCGCCCACTGCTCGACGGCATCGACGGTTTCCTGTCGATCGAGCGCTTCCAGAGCCTTGCCGATCCGAACCGCATCCTGTCGCTGTCCTTCTGGCGCGACGAGGATGCGGTGAAGGCCTGGCGCAACACGCAGGAACATCGGCAGGCGCAGAAGGCCGGGCGCGGCGGTATCTTTGCGGACTATCGTTTGCGCATCGCTCATGTCGTGCGCGATTACGGCCTGACCGAACGCGCCGAGGCGCCTCAGGACAGCCAGGCGATGAATGGTTAAGGACTGTTAAGCATTCCCGATCAGCACCCCTGCCGCAAACACCAGCGCGCCACCTAGCACCACCTGGAAGGCGGCGCGCCAGAATGGGGTCTGCATGTAGCGGTTCTGCACGAAGGCGATCGCCCACAGCTCGAAGAAAACCACCACGGCGGCGACAATGGTAGCCGTCCAAAAAAGCGGGATGAGATAGGGCAGCGCATGGCCGAGCCCGCCCAGCGTCGTCATGACGCCGACGGTCAGCCCGCGTTTTGCCGGCGAGCCGCGGCCAGATAATTTGCCGTCGTCGGAAGCCACCTCGGTGAAACCCATCGAGATGCCAGCGCCGATCGAGGCAGCAAGCCCGACCAGAAAGGTCTGGAACGTATCATGCGTGGCAAAGGCGGCGGCAAAGATCGGCGCCAGCGTCGACACCGAGCCATCCATCAGCCCGGCCAGCCCCGGTTGGACATAGGTCAGGATGAACTGGCGCTGCTCGGCCGCCGCCTCTTCGTCCTTGACCGCGCCCGGCACATGCTTTTGCTCCAGCCGCTGCGCCAGTGTCTCGTGGCCCTGTTCTGCGATCGCCAGGTCGTCGAGCAGCTTTCGCGTCGACGCATCGCCTGTGCGTTTGGCCGCCTCAATATAGAACAGATAGGCCTGGCGCTCCATGGCCTCGGCCTGGCTGCGCACATGGTCGATGCCGAGCGGCCTCACCAGCCAGTCCGGCTTGCGCTCGTAATAGCCCTTCACATGTTCGCGCCGGATCAGCGGTATGCGCTCGCCGAAGCGCTTGCGGTAAAGCTCGATCAGCGAATCGCGATGGCCGTCCTCCTCCTCCGCCATCTCCTCGAACACCTTGGCCGATTGCGGAAAGCTCTCCGCCAGCCCGTCGGCATAGGCGCGATAGATGCGCCCGTCATCCTCCTCGGAGGAGATGGCGAGCGCTAGGATCTCCTGTTCCGAGAGCGATTCGAAGGGACGGCGGCCGAAGCCGAAAACGCGGGAAAGCATGAGAAATTCACCCCAGTTTAGAACGGTTCTAAACTAGAGCTTCGCACATCCCCGGTCAATCGTGCCCGCTCCACTCATGCTCAAAGGTACAGGCTTCAAAATCCCGAACACATTGCCGTTGCTATCGGCAAACGTTCACCTATATAACCGGATCTCAACCAAGAGAAAGGAACCCGCAGATGCTGGAAAAACAGCAGCCGTTTGACCCCAAGCCGGTTCTCGACCTGATCGCTAACATCGAGGCGGACTTGCAGCGCCTGAAAGGGCTGGTCGAGCAGCAGGTCGAAAAATTTGATCCCGCCAATCCGCATAACAAGGCTCGCGACGGCAAGTTGACCGAGGAGGGCGTCGAGTGCTGCTATCGGCTGTTCGACGAGGGCAAGTCGCGCTATTCGGTCGCCCAACAGATGAAGATCTCCTTCGCCGCTGCCACCCATCGCTTCAACACCTGGCGCAAGATCGGCGGCCCCAAACGGCAAAAGACGCTGTTGGGGTAGGGGCGGCCGGCAATGCCGGTAAATCGGCAGCGATTTGTCGAAATGACGAATGCATGGCGGAGGGCGGAGGAGAGGTGGGTGACAGTCACGCCCCACTCCTGCCTCCAAGTCGAATTGTAACGGTCACATTTTTCATTGGTGCGCGGCCTCCCTTTCCGTGCACCATAGGCCGTCTCATCTCTTGCAGGACCCAGCCATGATCACCCCTCCCGGCATCGCCGATATTCACAGTGCAGCAGCGCGATTGTCCGGACTGATCGTCGAAACGCCGCTGATCGAATCGCCGGAGTTGAACAATCGCTTCGGCGCCAGGATCCTGTTCAAGCCGGAGACGTTGCAGCGCACCGGCTCGTTCAAGTTCCGCGGTGCATACAACAAGCTCTCCTCGCTCTCGGCGGAAGAACGCGCCCGCGGCGTCGTCGCCTTCTCGTCGGGTAATCACGCGCAAGGCGTTGCCGCCGCAGCGGCGATGTTCGGCGTCAAGGCCGTCATCGCCATGCCCGCCGATGCGCCGGCGATGAAAGTCAGCAATGTCAGGAAGATGGGCGCGGAAGTGATCACCTTCGACCGGGTCCGCGACGATCGCACTGCCGTCGTCCGTTCTTACGTGGAAAAGGGCATGGTCCTGGTGCCGCCCTACGACGATCCGGCCATCATCGCCGGCCAGGGCACGATCGGCCTCGAATTGATGCGCCAAGCAAGAGCGCTTGGCGTCAGCCTCGATGCGGTTGTGGTTCCCTGCGGCGGCGGCGGGTTGAGCAGCGGCATTTCGATCGCGGTCAAGGATGCCCCGCCGGGCACCGCCGTCTGGGCCGTGGAACCCGAGCATTTCGACGACACACGCCGCTCGCTGATCAAAGGCGCCAGGGTGTCGAACGCGCCCGGCCACACCTCGATCTGCGATGCCCTTCTCGTCGCCGAGCCGGGCGCCATCACTTTCGAGATTAACCGCAAGAATCTCGCCGGCGCCATCGCCGTTTCCGACAAGGCGGTGGCACAGGCGATGCGCGATGCGATGGCTTGTCTGAAGCTGGTGGTCGAACCCGGCGGTTGCGTCGGCTTGGCCGCGCTGTCGTCAGGCGAGATCGACCTTGCCGGGAAATGCATTGCCGTGGTGCTCTCCGGCGGCAATGTCGATCTCAGCACCTATGCCGAGATCATTGCTGCCAGCTAATATAGCAACCAATTCCAGGTCATGTGCCGGTTCGAGGCGCTCGAGCCTCCGTTGCGCCCAGCCGAACCGGTACCCTTCAAAGACTGAGATCAATGAAACTGTTCTTCAGCCGCAATCCCAATCCTCGCCTCGCGGTCGCGGTGGCACGGTATCTCAACGCCAAGGTCGAGTTTGAATTCGCCTCTCCCTTCGCTCCGGGCCAGGCCGAGCGATTTCGGCCGCTCAATCCAAATCTTTCATTGCCTATCCTTATAGGTTCGGGAAAAAGCCTGTGGGAGGCCGACGCCATAGCCTGTCGGCTTTCGCGCGATATGCATTCGGATTTCTGGCGCGCTGGCGACGACGAGCCCGAGATGATCCGATGGCTGAGTTGGGGGAAAGAGAACTTCGCAAGAGCCTGCGATGTCGTGCATTTCGAACGCGGGACCAAACAGCGCTATGGGCTCGGCCCGATCGATCAGGCGCGGGTTGAGGAGGGCCTGAGCGACTTCCGCACGGCCGCTGCCATACTTGATGCCGAGCTTTCTGAGCGAGAATGGCTGGTCGGCGCTTCGGTTTCCTATGCCGACTTTCGAATGGCGACGTTTCTGCCCTTCAACGATGTCGCCCGATTGCCGCTCGATGACTATCCCTCTGTCAGTCGCTGGTATCTTGAACTCGAAGAAATCGACGCCTGGCGCGATCCCTTCGAAGGGCTCAATGCGCCTGAATTGACACCGGTCCCGGGCCAGGCCAAGTCCGTGTAAATCTCGATCATTTGCACAAGCGGATCGAGTTCGACCCTAATCCAGCGTCCGGCGGAACCGCACCAGCGCAATACCGGCGAACAGCGCCACGAACACCACCAGCCAGCCGATTTCCGTTGCCACCGCCGGTAGCTCGGCGCCCTTCAGCATCACCGCGCGGATGATGCGCAGGAAATGCGTCAGCGGCAGCACCTCGCCGAAAATCTGCGCCCAGTCCGGCATGCCGCGATAGGGAAACATGAAGCCGGACAGCATGATCGACGGCAAGAAGAAGAAGAAAGTGAGCTGCAGGGCCTGCATTTGCGTGCGGGCGATCGTCGAGATCGTGTAGCCGAGCAGCACCAGCGCCAAGACGAAGATAAGGACCGCCGTCAACAGCAGCGACATCGACCCGGTGAAGGGGATGGCAAACAGAAGCTTCGAGGCTGCCAGCACCACCAGCACCTGCACGGCGCCGACCGCCAGATAGGGCAGCACCTTGCCCAGCATTATCTCGAGCGGGCTGGACGGCATCGCCAGAAGGTTCTCCATCGTGCCGCGCTCGGTCTCGCGCGTCAGCGCGATCGAGGTCATCATCACCATCGTCATCTGCAGGATGACGCCGAGCAGGCCGGGCACGATGTTGTATTGTGAGACGGCTTCCGGATTGTAGCGCCGGTGCACCACCACCTGGAGCTGGCCCCGGGCAGCTTCGGCCGCTGTCTCCTGCATACCGCGTGCCCTGAGCAGCGCCTGATTGGCGACGGTGCCGAGCGTCGAGATGGCGCCGCTGGCGACGGCCGGGTCGGTCGCATCCGCCTCGATCAGAATCTGCGGGCTGTCGCCGCGCTCGACCCGTCGGGCAAAATCGGCGGGAATGGTGACGACGAAGGCGACGTCGCCGCGCGCCATCAGGAATTCGGCTTCGGCGGCACTTTGCGCAACATGGTCGAAGCGGTAATAGCCGGTGGTCTGCAGCGCCGAAACCATGGCCCGCGTGTAAGGATCGCTGCTCATCGTCACCAGCGCTGCCGGCAGGCTCTTCGGATCGTTGTTGATGGCATAGCCGAACAGCACCAGCTGCATCAGCGGTACGCCGAGCATCATGGCGAAGGTGATGCGGTCGCGCCGCATCTGGATGAACTCCTTGATCAGCAGCGCGCCTAGCCTGGCGAACGAAAAGATGCTGTCTATCCCATTTTTCATCCCATGTTGTCCTTCGAACCGGACATGAACTGGATGAACACATCTTCCAGGCTGGTCTCGCCGGGCGTCACCGTAACGCCCTCGTGCTCTTTCTCGACATCGGCGAGCGCTGCCTGAAGTGCCGTCCTGTCGGAGCCGACGACATGCAGCGTCGCGCCGAACGGCGCCACCTGGTCGACGCCGGGGCGGCCATGAAGTGCGGCAGCGACCTGATCGAGCCGCGGCCCTTGCAGGACGAAGGTGGTCAGCCCGGCATTCCTCACCACGTCCTCGACCGTGCCGGTGGCCAGCATCTTGCCGTAGGAGATGTAGCTGATGCGGTGGCAGCGCTCGGCTTCGTCCATGTAGTGGGTGGAGACCAGCACGGTCAGGCCGCCGCTCGCCAGCCGGTGGATCTCGTCCCAGAATTCGCGTCGCGCTTTCGGGTCGACGCCCGCCGTCGGTTCATCGAGCAGCAGCAGTTTCGGCTTGTGCATGATGCAGGCGGCCAGCGCCAGCCGCTGCTTCCAGCCGCCGGACAGGGTGCCGGCCAACTGGTTCCTGCGCGATGTCAGGCCGAGCTCCTCAAGCGTCTTAGCAACGTGCTCGTCGAGCGGCTTCAGCCGGTAGAGCCGTGCCACGAATTCGAGATTCTCGCCGATCGTGAGATCTTCGTAGAACGAGAATCTCTGCGTCATGTAGCCGACTTCGCGTTTGATCCGCAGGCTGTCGGTGCGGATGTCGAAGCCCAGAACGGTGCCTTCGCCCTCATCCGGCGTCAGCAAGCCGCACATGATGCGGATGGTCGTCGTCTTGCCCGAGCCGTTCGGCCCGAGGAAGCCGACGATCTCGCCCTCGGCCACAGCCATAGTCACATGATCGACGACGGTCTTGTCGCCGAAGCGTTTGACCAGGCCGTGCACGTCGATGACGTTCATTTTCCGATGTCCGCCAGATCGACGTCGACGATCTGCCCGGGCTGCAATGCGCTGGCGTCGCCCTCCGGCCGCGCTTCGACCAGATAGACCAGCTTTTGCCGGGTCTCGAGCGAGTAGATCACCGGCGGCGTGAATTCCGGATCCGGCGACACGTAGCTGACGCGAGCCTTCACGCCCGATCCGCAGCCGTCGCAACGGACGTTGAGCAGCGTGCCGACGTCGACCGAGGAGAACGCGCTTTCCGGCACATAGACGCTGAGCTTCACCGCGCCATCCGGCAGCATGGAGATGACCGGCGCGGTCGGCCCGGCCGTGTCGCCAGGATAGCGGATGACATCGTTGACGCGGCCGGGCGAGGGCGCCGTCAGCACGCGCTTCGACAGCCGCCATTGCGCTTGCTCCAGCGCCGACTGCGCCTGCCTGACCTGATTGTCGGCGGCCTTGATCGTCTCCGGCCGTGCCGGCAGGCCGCCGACGGCGAGATTGGCCTCCGCCTGGCCGACCTGCGCGTTGGCCGTCTCCAGCGTCGCGGAAGCCGTGTCGTAGTCGGCCTGTGTGCCGGTGCCGCGTTTGAACAGATCGCTGGCGCGGATGTAACGGCGTTTGGCGTCGGCGGCTTGCGCCTTGGCCATGTCGAGCTGCGCCTTGAGCACCGCAATCTCTTCCGGCCGCTTGCCGACCTGCAGGTCGGCAAGTTGCGCCTGGGCCTGCGCAAGGGCCGCCTCGGCTTGTGCGATGGCGATCTTGGCGTCGGCGTTTTCCAGCGTCACCACCGGCGTGCCGGGCGCGACGCGGTCGCCGCGCTTGACCGCAATCGTCTCGACCTGCGCCACCTCGATCGGCGCCAGCAGGACATAATCGCCCTCGACGTAGCCGACGGCGAGCGGTGCTGCCGGCGCGCAGGCGCTGAAAAGCTGGGCGGCAAGCGGCAAAGAACAGAGCAGGCTCATGATCCACGATCCTTTCGGGCAGCCAAATCGCGCCGAGCCAAAATCGCGCTGAGATTATCCGTCACCACCGCCGCGATCTTTCCGGCCTCGTCATTGCCGATCTCGCGCCAGCCCATGCGGCGCATAACCGCCTCGCGGCCGATGCGGAAATAGACGACCTGGCCAATCAGCGTGAACACAGTGAGTTTTGTGCGCTCGCTCTCGGCCGGCTCGCCCGTCGCCTGTTCCCAGATCAGGCAGAGCCGGTGATGCGCCGGTTCGAACACGCCATCATAGATACGGTCGAGCGCGGCGGTTGGATGCGACAGCTCACGCAGGACGAACTGTACAATCTCGCCGGCTTCCGGCCTTGCCGCGATGAAGGCGACCATCCGCTCCAGTGCGACGGCCAAATGCGCCCGCGCGGCCTCGGTGTCCGCCAATGCCGCGGCCGGCGCCTGCAGATTGCCGATCGCCTGGCCGGCAACGATCTGGATGGTGTCGACGATGTAGTCGGCCGCCGCGTTGCGGAGCCCTTCCTTGCCGCCGAAATGATAGGCGATCGAGCCGATATTGGCCTTGGCCTCGGCCGCGATCTGGCGCGTTGACGTGCCGTCGAAACCCTGGCGTCCGAACAGCTTCAGCGCCGCGCGCACGAGTGCCGTCCGCGTCACATCCGCGGCGGTCTTGGGCGCCTCATGAGGAAGGCCGCTGGCGCTGGGCGATTTGATCATGGTCAACAATTTAATCAATCGA
This sequence comes from Mesorhizobium sp. M0854, assembly GCF_040319815.1. Classification (NCBI taxonomy): domain Bacteria; kingdom Pseudomonadati; phylum Pseudomonadota; class Alphaproteobacteria; order Hyphomicrobiales; family Phyllobacteriaceae; genus Mesorhizobium; species Mesorhizobium sp. M0854. Next base: position 32,546 of record NZ_JAMYOL010000004.1, on the reverse strand, counting down.
ATGATTAAAGTCAAGTGCGGTCAAGCGGCTTGCCAACTCTGGCCGTGCGCGCTTTAGTGCCTGGCCATGGGCAAGGAAATCGAGCGTAAGTTCCTGGTCTCAGGTGAGGAATGGCGGGCAATGGTCGAGGCGGACATTCATATCCGTCAATTCTATCTAGTCGCCGAACCCAGCCGCACGGTGCGTGTGCGCATCAGCAACGATGCGGCCGCCAAGCTGACGCTCAAGTTCGGCAGCCAGGCACGCGAGCGCGATGAATTCGAATATCCGGTACCTTTGGCGGAGGCGCAGGAGATGCAGGCCTTTGCCATCGGACATGTCATCGAGAAGACACGCCACCATGTTAGACACCGCGGCTATCGCTACGAAGTCGATGTCTTCGGCGGGACGCTTGCGGGGTTGGTGATCGCCGAGCTCGAGACGCCGGATGATGTACAGGACGAAATGCTGCCACATTGGCTCGGCCGTGAAGTCACCGGCGAGCCAAGATTTTACAACGCGTCGCTCGCCCTTGGGGGGATTCCGGAGATCGTCGCATGAGCTTTCGTATCGATCCGCGCATGTCGCTGACCGGAGAGGTCAGGCGCATCCTCGCCGAGGAGATCGGCAAGGCGCTTGTCCATCTGGACGCCGCGCGTGACAGGCCCGAACAGGGGCTGCACAAATGCCGCAAACGGCTGAAGAACGTCCGCGCCTTGCTGCGCCTTGTCCGTTCCGGAGACGAAACATTCTGCGTGACGGAGAATCGGTGCTACCGCCAGGTGGCGGCCCTGCTTGCCGGCCCGCGCGACGCGACCGCGCTGGTCGAAACAATCGACCGGCTGGCGGCAAGCTTTCCCGAGCAAAGTGCCGCCGATGGCCTCGGTGCCGTGCGTGACAGGCTCGTCGCGCGCCAGCATGAACTGCATGGCGGAGCAGGCCTCGATGCTGCGATAGGCGCGGCGATTTCCGCTTGCGAGGAAGGTGTCGCCCGGATCGACAAGCTCGCTCTGCCCGACCAGCCGGAGCAGGCTGCCGACGTGCTCGCCGAAGGCGCGCGCACCACTTTGCGCCGCGCCAGGAAAGCGCTGGACAGGGCGGCTTCGCGCGGCGAAGCCGATGACTTTCACGACCTGCGCAAGGCGGCCAAGACGCATGGCATGCACCTGTCGCTGCTCGGCCGGCTGTGGCCGACGCCGATCAAGGCCCGGCGCAAGGCCGTCGACGAATTGGGCGAGCGGCTCGGCGAGCTGCACGATGTGCTCGTCATGCGCGCGCTTCTCGATGCCGACGACCAGCCGCTCGGTCCTGCTGAAGAGACGCGGTTGCTTGCCAAGCTGCTGAAGCGTTCGGAAAAGAGCCTGAAAAAGACCTGCCTCGCCGAGGCGGCCGAGCTTTTCGGCGACAGCCCGAAGCGCTCGACGAGGAAGCTCGCCCGTAAGGCGCGCGAAGATCTCACAGTTGCGCACGAAGACGCCGGCACGCCTGGCGTGGGCTGATCATGGTCTAACTTGCCGCCCTGTGGTAATCGCCGTCTGGCATGACCGAGCCCGGCGACACGCTTCTGGACCGACTTGGCCGCTGGCTTGCCGGCCGGCTGCAGGAGGAATCGTCCGGCTACGAGCCTTACACGCCGTCGGACGCCGAAACGTTGCGCCGCACGCTCGAGCCCGGCGACATCCTGCTCATCGAAGGCAACCAGAAGATCTCGGCGGCGATCAAATACCTCACCCAGTCGACCTGGTCGCATGCCGCCTTCTATATCGGCGATGCATTGCCGGAGCCGGAGGACGGATCGGAGCGGCGGCGCCTGATCGAGGTCACGCTCGGCGATGGCTGCATCGCCGTGCCGCTGTCGCGCTATCGCAGCTACAACACCCGCATCTGCCGGGCGAGTGGCCTGGCTCCGGACGATCGCGAAGCGGTCGTCGCGTTCATGATCGGCAGGCTCGGTCTCAGATACGATCTCAAGAACATATTCGACATGCTGCGCTACTTCTTGCCGACGCCGCCGGTGCCGGTGCGCTGGCGCCGCCGCATGCTGGCTTTCGGTTCCGGCGACCCGACGCGCGCCATCTGCTCGTCGCTGATCGCCGAGGCGTATGGCCTGATCCGCTACCCGATCCTGCCGGAGATTACCCGGGCGCCTGGCCGTGCCTCGGCCCAGTCGAGCTTTTCGCGCAGGGAAATCCTGCACATCCGCCATCACTCGCTCTACACGCCGCGCGATTTCGACCTGTCGCCCTATTTCCGTATTGTCAAGCCGACGCTGGAATACGGCTTCGACTACCGGCAGATGGTCTGGGATGACAAGGTGGCGAACAAGACCGCCGAATAGCCGCTCGATCTTGTGTTTGAGCAGGGGACCTTCTGAGAACCGGTTTGCGGCCGATACTCAGGGGTAAGAAGCTCAGTCAGACTGGCTGCCGCCAACAGCCCGGACTCGGTCGTTCTGCATTTTGACCTAGGCCGGCAGACGTCGTCCGTTTGCGGCAGCCGCAACTCGATCGTCGGTCCGTGCGCCTGCGTCGCGCGGATGCGGCCCGATCGGCATGATCACCGGGAACGGCGTTGCGCCGAACGCAAACGTCCATTTGTAGCCGACCAGTCGGTCTTCAGGCGTCGTGTGCTGGTCGTGATGAGCAAGCAATTTGGCGCGCTCCGCCAATTCCTCCGCCTCGCGCCTGACCATTTCCGCCGTTTCCGGCCGCATCCGCCTGGAGAAGCTGACGAACGTCGACTCGCGCTCAAGATGGGTGATGGCCCAGCCGATGAAATTCTTGTTGGTCGTCTCGAACAGCGGCCGCAATGGCCCCTCGAAATTCCACTGGATCGGCGCCTCGATCAGCAGCCTTGCCGACAGGCCGCGACCGAGCGCGACCAGGCCGAGTTCCTCGAGCTCGCGCAGATAGAGGAACATCGAAGCCTCGCTCAGCCCTTGTGAGCGCATGATGCCTTCGGGCGTGAATTTCTCGGAAAGCATGACAAAGACGAACAGCAGTGCCGGCCGCCCGGCGAGCTTGCGCTCGATCTCCGGCGCGATCTGGTTGGCGGGTCCTGGTCCTCTGTTCATAGAGCCGAGCACGTTCTCCAACTCTACGCCGGCGGCAGTGCAGATCTCCATCAGCCGGTCGAGCTTGCAGTTGCGCTCGTGGAAGATGCGCTTCACCGTCGGCTCGGAAACACCCATCCGCTCAGCAAGGACGCGATAGGTGATGCCCTTTGCCTTAAGCGTCCGCTTCAGCGCTTCGAAGATCAGGCCGTTCATGGGATGCACCTCTTTTGCACGATTTGGTATCAGCCTTCGGTACTAGTCCTGATAGCTCTTCCCGAAAAGTATCGAAAGGCCTAGCTCTCCGCCAGTCCATTACAGGAGACTAGCCATGAAGAGCCTCTTCACCTCGATGCTTCTCGCCCTGGTCGGCATCGCAGCCGCGCCGGCAGTTCAGGCCGCTGAACTCTGGCGCACCGGCGGCCTCGAGCAGCCTGAATCGGCGCTGTTCGACGCCGCCGGCCAGCGCGTTGTCGTCTCGAACATCGTCGGCAATCCCGGCGAAGCCGACGGCAACGGCTATCTGTCGATCCTGTCGATGGACGGCAAGCTAGTCACGCAACACTGGACCGACGGCATGGACGCGCCCAAGGGCATGGCGATTGTCGGCGGCAAACTCTACGTCGCCGACCTCACCCATGTGCGCGTCGTCGACCTCGCAAGCGGCAAGCTAACATCGACGATCGACGTGCCGAACGCGGTCTTTCTCAACGACGTGACCGCCGACGCGTCCGGCAAGATCTACGTCACGGATATGCTTGCCGATACGATCTATCGCATAGACGGCGACCGGCCCGAACTGTTCGTCAGGGATGCGGCGCTTGCTTCGCCGAATGGCATCTTCGCCGATGGCGGCCGGCTGATCGTCGCTTCCTGGGGCAAGGGCATCAAGCCCGACTTCAGCACCGCGGAGCCGGGCGGCCTGCTCTCGGTCGATCTTGCTACCAAGGCCGTTTCGCCACTGACTGGCGCGGAAAAGTTTGCCAACCTCGATGGCGTCGTTGCCATCGGCGGCAGCATCTACGCCACTGCCTATATGACCGGCACGCTCTACCGCTACAAAGCCGGCGGCACGCCGCAAGCGGTTGCGACGTTCAAGCCGGGCAGCGCCGACATCGGCACCGACGGCAGGTCGACAATCTTCGTGCCGCTGATGAACGAGGGCGAGGTCTCAGCGTTGGGCCTCGACTGAGCCGGCGTTGCCAGTTCAGGCGACGGGCGCGGCTCTCCTCAGCTGCGCCCGCGCATCCGTGATCGAGGCGCATAAGTCACCAGCGGCCGCTTGACGCCGTGGTTGATCAGCATGCGGCGTATCCTGCGCTGAAGCGCCTGATATAATGAAGCGAACGCCGGCGCGGCTCGCCTTGTGGGCCCGCGCCCTCGATGACATTGGCTGCCGTCGAATCGAAGAACGGCACCGCCGAACAATCGAGGATGAAGTTCCTGCGCTGGCGTGGTCGGCGACGTCTTTCTGCACCAAGGATTGATGATCTGCCTCCAAACATGCAGCACTCTTTGCCAGCCGATGCGCTGTCATGCTACAAACCTCGGCATCGTTTGGCGGGACATCCGCTGCGATCCCGATTTCACAGGAACGACCTCAAAAGGATGAGCGGGTGAAGATATTCAAAGCGTTGGCAACCTCGACAGCCTTGCTGTCGATGGTTTTCCTGCTGGCAGGCTGCGGTCATGGCCTGATCAACAGGCTGATTTGAGTCAGGTGCCGTCGGCCCGCCCAAGCCATCGCTGCAGGAACCGTGCCGCAAGCCAGCACAGCATCGCCCAGGCAAAGCCGGCGCACCAGCCGGCCAATACGTCGGACGGCCAGTGGACGCCGAGATAGATGCGGCTGATGCCGACCACCACTGTCGTCAGCACCGCCAGCCCGAGTACATAGATCTTCGTTGTGCGCCCGGGCAAAACCCGCGCCGCCATGCTGCCCAGCGTCAAATACGTCACCGCCGACAGCATGGCGTGGCCGCTCGGAAACGAAAGCGATGCCACATCGGCGAGATGCGAGACCAGATCGGGGCGCGGCCGGTCGATGTCGAATTTCAGCACGCTTGACAGGAGCTGGCCGCCCGCTACCGCGACGAACATGAGAAGCGCCGCGCCTGGCCTGCGGATAAGGAGCAGATAGACGATCATTGCTGCCGTGATCAGCAGCAGTACGCTGGCGCTGCCGAGGCTGGTGATGTCGCGCATCGCCCCTTCCAGCCACGCCGGTCCGATCGGATTGTCGGGCTGGCCGGCTTTGCGGAAGGCAAGCAGGATTTCGGTGTCGAAGGCATGCGGCGTGGTCGCCCGCGCCAGCTCCATCAGCTCCTCGAACCCCCACAGCCCGCCGGCAATGACCAGCCCGGCCAGCAGAACCGGGAACTCCAGCCAGTTGGGCAGTCTGCTTGCAATCTTCTTCATCGGCCCGATCGCAGTTACAGCCTTTGCAGATAGGGCCCGAGCGTGATCAGCGCCACAGCTGCGATGGCAAGCACGATGCCGGTTGCCTGCAAGGCATTGACGCGTTCGCCGAAGAAGACCAGCGCCACCACATTCACCGACACCAGCTGGATCACCGCCGACAGGCTGAACGACACCGACATGCCGAATTCACGGATCAGCCTCAGCATGATCAGATTGCCCAGCGAGTAGAGCGCCAACGTCAGCACGATCTTGCCGAGGCTCGGCGCCAGCCCCCACTGTTTTGCGGCCATCGCCGCCAGCAGGAAGATCACCGTCGAGACGCAGAGCTGCCCAAGTCCCCAGAAACTCACTTTTGTTCCTCCCGATGCGGTCCCTACCGCCTGCCGCAGCTCTTGTTTCCGAAGCGCCGGTCGCGGTCAAGCGGGGCCGATGTTGGATACGAAATCGCAGGTGGCAATTTAGCCGGCATGTCATCAAACTGTGACCTGCCGGTAATACCGGATTGGCAAGGCAACACGCTCCAGCAATCCATCCAGCCAGAGGCAGGCCCTATGACCGAACATCGCACCCCTGACGCCCATTTCCGCACCAGCCTGCTCGAGGAAAACGATGGGCCAGGAGCCAATCCCACCGACAACCGCACCATGGGTGAGATCATCGCCGCGCGGTTCTCGCGCCGCGGCTTCCTCAAGGGTTCGCTTGCCGTCTCGGCCATAGCCGCTACCGTCAGCCCGCTGGCGCTGATCACCGCCGACAACGCCCGCGCCGCCAAAGGCTCCGCCTTCGCTTTCGACGAGCTCGAGGCCGGCATCGACGACAAGCATCACGTCGCACCTGGCTATGACGCCGACGTGCTGCTGCGCTGGGGCGATCCGCTGTTCGCCGATTCGCCGGGATTCGATCCGACAAAACAGTCGGCGGAAGCCCAGGCCAGACAATTCGGCTACAACAACGACTATGTCGGTTATATCCCGATCGACGGCTCGGCCGAGCACGGCCTGCTGGTCGTCAATCACGAATACACCAATCCGCACCTGATGTTTCCGGGTCTCGTCACCATCGTCGATGGCAAAGCCAAGCAGGCGCCCCTCAGCAAGGAGCAAGTCGATGTCGAGATGGCCGCGCATGGCGGCACTATCGTCGAGATACGCAAGGTATCAGGCAAATGGCAGGTCGTTCGCGACGGCAAGCTCAACCGCCGCATCACCTCCAACACCGAGATCGCGCTCTCCGGCCCGGTCGCCGGCCACGACCGCGTCAAGACCAGCGCCGATCCGACCGGCACGAAGGTCATCGGCACCATCAACAATTGCGCCGGCGGCGTCACGCCGTGGGGCACCTATGTCATGGCCGAGGAGAACATCCACGGCTATTTCTCGGGCGAGCTGCCGCAGGGGCATAAGGAAGCCGCCAATTACAAGCGCCTCGGCATTCCCGAAGGTGCCTATGAATGGGCAGCGCATTACGACCGTTTCGACATCGGCAAGGAGCCGAACGAGCCGAACCGCTTCGGCTGGATCGTCGAGGTCGACGTCCAGGATCCGACTTCGGCGCCGAGGAAGCGCACCGCGATGGGGCGCTTCAAGCATGAGGGCGCCGAATCGATCGTCGCCAAGGATGGCCGTGTCGTCTTCTATCTCGGCGACGACGAGCGCTTCGACTATGTCTATAAGTTCGTCACCACAGGCAAGTTCGATCCGGACAACCGCGCCGTCAACATGGATTTGCTCGACGACGGCACCTTGCATGTAGCCAAGTTCGCCGACGACGGTTCGGTCGAATGGCTGCCGATCGCCTTCGGCCAGGGGCCGCTGACGGCGGAGAACGGCTTTGCCGGCGAGGCCGATGTGCTGATCGAGACGCGCCGCGCCGCCGACCTGGTCGGCGCCACCAAGATGGACCGCCCGGAAGACATCCAGCCCAATGCCGCCAACGGCAAGGTCTATGTCATGCTGACCAACAATTCGAAGCGCAAGGCCGACCAGGTCGACGCCGCCAACCCGCGTGCCGAAAATGCCTTTGGCCACATCATCGAGATCGTCGAGGACGGCGGTGATTTCACCGCGACAAAGGGCAGGTGGGAAATCCTGCTGAAATGCGGCGATCCCGCTGTGGCCGAAGTCGGCGCCACCTTCTCGACCGCAACCACCGCCAATGGCTGGTTCGGCATGCCGGACAATTGCACGGTAGATTCGGCTGGCCGCCTCTGGGTCGCCACCGACGGCCAAGGCCCGAAAGCCACCGGCCGCACCGATGGTCTGTGGGCTGTCGATACGGAGGGGACGGCACGGGCGACATCAAAGCTGTTCTTCCGCGTGCCGATCGGCGCCGAAATGTGCGGTCCCCTGTTTGCGCCGGACGACCAGACCGCCTTCGTTGCGGTCCAGCATCCGGGCGACGGCGGCGAGGACTGGGAGGCTTTCGGCCGTCCGTCCTACTATGAGGATTTGTCGACGCGCTGGCCCGACTTCAAGCCGGACATGCCGGTGCGCCCGGCGGTCGTTGCCATCACCAGGCAAGGCGGCGGCAAGATCGCGGTCTGACACGCAGCCAGCTCTTGCATCTCGAGGAAGGATTTCGGCGGTACGAAATCCTTCCTTCCGATACGGGATGCATCCATGCTGCGCATCATGCGCCGACTAATCATTCGGTGCGCTGAACCACGGCCACATTCATTGTGCTTCGCAACCTGAAGCCGATGGACTCGTATAACGCTATGGCCGCGGCGTTGCTGGCATAGGCGTGGAGATAGGGAACTTCGCCGCGCGCCACTATCCGGTTTGCCACGAACAGGGACAGCAGCTTTCCTAGGCCACCGCCGCGAAATTCCGGATGTGAGCACACCCCGCTGAGTTCGGAATAGCCAGGTTGCTTCATGCGCTCGCCGGCCATTGCCGCAAGCCTGCCCTCGATTTTCACACCCCAAAAATCGCCCAGGCTCAAGGCTTCGAGCGTGAATGGGCCAGGCTTGGTGAGCAATGCCAGGGCGAGCATCTCAGCAGCATCGTCTCGGGTCAGACGATGCACGCGCGGGTCGGAGACGATCTGCAATGGCTGCTCGGCGATCATCTGAACCCCGGCTGCGGTCGAAGTCGCGGAAAGCCCCGTGGGCAGAGCAATCGCGTCCGCTTGAAGCAGGATCACACTCTCGCCCGGGGAGACAAGCTTTTCGAGCGCCAGCAGGCTTTCCGGGTCGTCCGCGCCAGTGGCGGCGAAAGGGACGATCGACGGCCGATATCGCATGGCGAGGTTGTCACCCTCCGCGAAGGCCCGATGTCGCGTCTGAAGCGCGCTCCAGATAGGGCGGTCGAGCAAATGTCTCATTGCGCGGCACCCTCAGGCTTATTTACACGACGGTCGAGAGGGGTAGCGGCGAGACCGTCCTCGATGGCAGCCAGCTGCTCAAGAAGCGGCCCCGAAAAACCCGCGCACAAATCCGCGACCACGTTCTCGATGCAAGGCCAGACGTCGCGCTTTGCGACATCGACCAGCCGCCGCCCGTCCCGAGTAAGCGAGACGATCCTGCGCCGCTGGTCATCGGTCGACGGACTGACTTCGAGCAGTCCCAATTCGGCCAGAAGCGAGACGCTTCGCGTTACGCCTGGCTGCGCGATGCCAAGGGATTGCGCCAGTTCCCCGACCGACAGCGGACCCAGCCTGTCGAGCGCGGCCAGCAGCGGGTATTGGCTCGCCTGAACCGGGACATCCAGCCTGTCGAGCAGGCGCTGCGCCTCCGCTTGCAGTTGCTCGCCTATACGCTTCAGCCTGCTGCCCAGGCACAGAAAGCCAAGCGATCGTATGACGTCTTCCATAGGCCAATTCATCCCCATGAACATCGATAACATGATATATAACAATGCATGAAAAGCAAGATCGAGGCATTCAAGCGCGGGTTCCAGGCATCGGGCGCAGGCCTATCGCCTTCGGCAAGGAAAGGTCGATCGGTCAGGCTGCTTCGCCTGGACGAGGCCCGTTCGATCAGTTGCGCAGCCGGTAGCCGGTCCTGAAGATCCAGGCGACGATCGTTATGCAGATGAGCAGGAAGACCACCGTCATGCCGAGGCTGACGCCGACCGAAACGTCGGACTTGCCGTAGAAGCTCCAGCGGAACCCACTGACCAGGTAGACCACCGGGTTGAACAGCGTCACCGTGCGCCAGATGCCGGGCAGCATGTTGATCGAATAGAAGCTGCCGCCGAGGAAGGTCAGCGGCGTGATGATCAGCAGCGGCACCAGCTGCAGCTGCTCGAAGCTCTTCGCCCAGATGCCGATGATAAAGCCGAACAGGCTGAAGGTCACCGCCGTCAGCACCAGGAAGGCGAGCATCCAGAACGGATGCTCGATCGTCAGCGGCACGAACAGCGAGGCCGTCGCCAGGATGATCAGGCCAAGCACGATCGACTTTGTCGCCGCGCCCCCGACATAGGCGATGACGATCTCCAGATAGGACACCGGCGCGGACAGCAATTCGTAGATCGAGCCGACGAATTTCGGAAAATAGATGGCGAAAGAGGCGTTGGAGATCGATTGCGTCAGCAGCGACAGCATGATCAGCCCCGGTACGATGAAGGCGCCGTAGCTGATGCCGTCGATCTCGGTGATGCGCGAGCCGATGGCCGAACCGAAGACGACGAAATAGAGCGACGTCGAAATCACCGGCGAAACGATGCTCTGCAGCACAGTGCGAAGGGCGCGCGCCATCTCCACCCGATAGATCGCCCATACCGCATGAAGATTCATGGCCGCGCGCGGGTTCATGCCGGTTTCCTCACCAGGTTGACGAAGATCTCCTCGAGCGAGCTGTTTTCCGTATCGATGTCGCGGAACTGGATGCCGGCCGCCTCGAGCTCGCGGATCAGCGAGGCGACCCCCGGTCGTTCGCTCTGGTTGTCATAAGTATAGGTCAGCTGTCCGCCATCCGGCGAAAGCTCCAGCGCGTAGTGCGAAAAAGCATCGGGAACGGTGGCCAGGGGACTGCGCAGTTCCAGCACAAGCCGTTTGCGGCCAAGCTTGCGCATCAGCTCGGCCTTGTCCTCCACCAGCACGATCTCGCCGCGGTTGATGACGCCGACGCGGTCGGCCATCGCCTCGGCTTCTTCGATGTAATGCGTGGTCAGGATGATGGTGACGCCGTCTTCGCGCAGCCGGCGCACCATCGCCCACATGTCCTGGCGCAGCTCGACGTCGACGCCTGCCGTCGGTTCGTCGAGGAACAGGATGCGCGGTTCGTGCGACAGCGCCTTGGCAATCATCAGCCGGCGCTTCATGCCGCCGGACAGCGTAATCGCCTTGGCGTCCTTCTTGTCCCAGAGCGACAGGTCGCGCAGCACTTTTTCGACGAACGCCTTGTCCGCCGGCTTGCCGAACAGGCCGCGGCTGTAGTTAACCGTCGCCCACACGCTCTCGAAGGCGTCGATGGTCAGTTCCTGCGGCACCAGCCCGATCAGACTGCGCGCGGCGCGGTAGTCGCGGTTGATGTCATGGCCGTCGACGGTGACGGAACCCGACGAGCGGTTGACGATGCCGCAGACGATCGAGATCAGCGTTGTCTTGCCGGCGCCATTCGGCCCGAGCAGCGCAAAGATCTCGCCGCGCACGATGTCGAGATTGATCTCCTTCAGCGCCTTGAAGCCGGTGGCGTAGGTCTTGGAGACCCCGGAAATCGAGATGATCGGCTGCATGGCTGAAAACGACTGCTTGAAACAGAGTTGTTGGTTTAATCCGCTGAATGTCGGTTCGCAAATCCGGATGTCAATGGCGCTTCTGACAGTTCTGGACATCGAGGTTCGCCGGAATAGGCAACACCTGCCCGGTCGTCCAGCCAAATTCCACGCAACAGCAGATTAACCGCACTGCGGCGTTCCGCCTCGCGGCGGGACGCCGCTTTGACCGTCCGGTGCATCAAGCCTATCCTTCAACAAACAAGCAGCAGCCGGAGCCGCCATGGACCCGCTCATTCTGTCGCGCATACAGTTCGGCGCGAACATCTCGTTCCACATCCTGTTCCCGGCGATCACCATCGCGCTCGGCTGGGTGCTGCTGTTCTTCAAGCTCCGCTACAACGCGACAAACGATTCCGCCTGGATGCGCGCGTATTTCACCTGGGTTAAGGTATTCGCGCTGTCCTTCGCCATGGGCGTAGTTTCCGGCGTCACCATGAGTTTTCAGTTCGGCACCAACTGGCCGGGCTATATGGAGACGGTCGGCAACATTGCCGGCCCGCTGCTGGCCTACGAAATCCTGACCGCCTTCTTCCTCGAGGCGGCGTTCCTCGGCATCATGCTGTTCGGCTTCCGCCGCGTCTCGAACCGCGTCCATACGCTGGCGACGGTGCTGGTGGCCGGCGGCACCACCTTGTCCGCCTTCTGGATCATCGCGCTCAATTCGTGGATGCAGACACCGGCCGGTTTCGAGATGCGCAATGGTGTTGCGCACGCCACCGACTGGTGGGCCGTTGTCTTCAATCCGTCCATGCCCTACCGGCTCGTCCATATGCTGCTTGCTTCGGGGCTGACCGTCTCGTTCCTGATCGCCGGCCTGTCGGCGCTGCGCTATCTCTACGGCGATCGCTCGGAATCGATGTGGAAGGCCTTGCGCACCGGCGTCTTCACCGCCGCTATCCTGATTCCCATCCAGATCTTTGCCGGCGACCAGCACGGCCTCAACACGCTGGAACACCAGCCGCAGAAGATCGCCGCCATGGAAGCCAACTGGAACACCGGTCCCAACGTGCCGTTGGTGCTGTTTGCTCTTCCCGATGAAGCGGCCAAGGAGAACAAGTTCGAGCTCACCATTCCGGATGGCGCCAGCCTCATCCTCAGGCACAGCGCCGGCGGCATCGTGCCGGGTCTGAACGATTATGCCGGCAACCATCCGCCCGTATTTCCGGTGTTCTGGGGCTTTCGCATCATGGTCGGCACCGGCCTCCTGATGCTCGCCGTCTCCTGGTCGGCGGCCTTCTTCCTCAAGCGCCGCCACGGCCTGCCCAAGCCGCTGGCGCTTGTCATGGTGCCGATGGCGCTGTCCGGCTGGCTGGCGACGCTGGCCGGCTGGTACACCACCGAGATCGGCCGCCAGCCCTGGCTGGTCACCGGCGTGCTGCTTACCGCCGATGCTGTCGGGCCGGTCGCCGGCAGCCATGTCGCGCTGTCGCTCGCGGTCTATCTCATCCTCTACGTGCTGCTCTTGATCGCCTATCTCGGCGTGTTGGTGCATCTGGCATTGAAGGCGGCGAAGGATGGTGACACCTCGCCGCTACCGGGCGTCATGAACAGGCCGCTGTCGCAGCCGGTTGCGCAACCAGGAGAAACATCATGAGCGTCGACTGGCCGACCCTGCTGCCTCTGATCTTCGCCGGGCTGATGGGCCTCGCTATCCTGATCTACGTCATCCTCGACGGCTTCGATCTCGGCATCGGCATCCTGTTCGCCGCAGCCGAAGACACCGAACAGGATACGATGATCGCCGCCATCGGCCCGTTCTGGGACGCTAACGAGACCTGGCTGGTGCTGGCGGTCGGCCTGCTGCTGGTCGCCTTTCCATTGGCGCACGGCACCATTCTGACGGCGCTCTACATTCCGGTCTTCGTGCTGCTGGTCGGCTTGATCCTGCGCGGCGTCGCCTTCGATTTCCGCGCCAAGGTGCCGGCCGGCAGGAAGCACCGCTGGAACCGCATCTTTTTCCTCGGCTCGGTCATCGCGTCGCTGGCGCAAGGTTATATGCTCGGCGTCTATGTGCTCGGCCTCGACGTCGGCCCCGGCGGCGTCGCTTTCGGCGCGCTGGTGGCGCTCTGCCTTGCCGCGGCCTACGCGGCGATGGGCGCGGCCTGGGTCATCTATAAGACCGAAGGCGATCTGCAGAAGAAGGCGGTGCTGTGGCTGCGCACGGCGCTGGTGCTGACCGCGCTCGGCATGGTCGCGGTATCGCTGGCCACGCCTTTTGCCAGCGCGCGCATCTTCGACAAATGGTTCGTCTGGCCGGCCATGCTCTATTTGTCGCCGCTGCCTATCCTGTCGGCAGTGCTGTTCCTGTGGCTGTGGCGCCAGACCTTCCATCTGCCGAAACCCGGCGACCGCCACGCGCTGCTCCCGTTCCTGACATTGGCCGCGATCTTCACGCTCGGCTTTGCCGGCCTCGCCTGGTCGTTCTACCCCTTCGTGGTGCCCGACCGGCTGACCATCTGGCAGGCTGCTTCGGCACCCGAAAGCCTGGCCGTCATCCTGGTCGGGACGGTCGTCGTGCTGCCGATCATCATCTTCTATTCGTTCTTTGCCTACCGGGTGTTCGCCGGCAAGGCGACGGATCTGACCTATGACTGACCGGCATCGCCGTCGCAGCCTGAAACAGAATATTCATCTTCAAGCGGAATAACCTTCTCTGGCCGGCCCAGCAGAATCGCCGGCAAGAAGAAGGGCAACAGAATGAACCCCTTTTCTGCGGCAGGACAGGATCGGCTGCTGCTTTTGCTGATCCGGACGGTCGCGCTGATCGGCGCACTCGCGCTTGCCGGCCTGCTGCCGGCCATGCCGCAGGCGCATGCCCAGGACGCGGCCAACTGGACGGGCGTGTGGGACACGAAGTGGCGCGGCGGCGGCGCCCAGATCAAGTTCGAGCAGACCGGCACTGACGTAAAGGGCGTGTACCCGCTTTATAACGGCCGTATCGAGGCCAAGGCCGAAGGCGACAAGCTTGTCGGCCACTGGTTCGAAGGCGACCGCCAAGGCGCCTTCACCTTCGTCCAATCGCCTGACGGCGGCAGCTTCATGGGCCGCTTCGATGCCGCCACCGCCGAATGGTGGACAGGTGTGCGCGTCAGCGCCGTCGAGGACGTCCGTGTCGACCAGTCGAGCCCGATGAGCACCATGCGCTCGTTCCTGCAGACGATGAACGAGAGCGGCGCCGACAATGTGCCGCGCGCCACCGGCGGCGGCATGGGTCTTGCCGGTCTGGCAGCGGGTCTCGTCGACGTCACCGAGGCCGACCGCGGCGGCCTCAACATGCCCGATTACACCAAGCTTCTGTTCACCGTCATCGACAACGCGACGTTCCGTCTGTGGAGCCTGCCGCATGATGCGATTTCCGGCGACGAGGTGACGGCGACGCTGCCGCAATACGGCACCAGGGTCTCCTTCGCCGTCACTTTTCGCCGCAAGAATGGCGACTGGTTCATCGTCGGGCCGCCACTTGGCCAGCTCCAGGCAAAGCTCGCCGAATTCCAGGAAGCGCGTGGCGAAGCCGTCGACATGGTCGACGATCCGAGCAGGCTCGCCTCGCCGCGCGACACGTTCAAGATACTGTTGAGCGGCCTCACCGAAGCCGGCGACCCGGCCCAGGCGGCACTCGACCTGCGCAACTACAGTCAGGCGGTGCGTGGCGACGAGGCGTTCCTGCTCGAGCGCTATCTCAAAAAGGTCATCGACCGCATCGGCTACGTCTATTGGCAGGAGATCCCCGACGATCCGAAGAGCAACACCCCCTTCGTCTATTTCGAGCATCCCGCCGGCAACATCGTCATCGGCCCGGTCGAGACTGAGAAGGGCAAGATCTGGCAGTTCACGCCCGAGACGCTCGCCCACATCCGCGCGCTCTACGCCGATGTCGAAGACGTGCCGGTGGCGCCGGAATTCGCCGCTTTCGCCAGCACCGACCCGTTCTTCATCGCCCGTGGCCTCGCCCGCGAGATCAGCCCCGGCCTGCTTACCCGCGCCGGCCCGATGGAGCGCTGGCAATGGTCGATGCTCGGCCTTGCCGCACTGGCCGGCATCGTCTTCGGCTTCATCGCCAATGCGCTGATTTCCTTGTTTGTGCGAAGGACGGACAGCCCGGCCTTCTTCCGCATTGTCGAATGGGCGGTGCGCTCGATCGTGCTTGGCTTCTTCCTGCTGTTGACGCTGCGCCCGCTCGGTCTGCCGCAAGTGGTCGCCGCCCCGGTCAAGGCAATCGCCTGGAGCCTGGTCGTGATTGGCGCCGTGCCGGTGGTCTGGCACCTGATCGGCAAGGTCGCCGACCATTACCGTGGACTGTGGCAGGTGCCCGGCTATCACGACACGCTGATTTCGCTGTCCACCGGCGTGGCGCGCGTCGCCGTGCTGGTCGTCGCCTTCCTGCTGCTGGCCGAAGTGCTCGCCATCCCCTACGAAGGCGTCATTGCCGGTCTCGGCATCGGCGGTCTGGCGGTGGCGCTGGCCGCGCAGCCGACGCTGCAGAACTTCCTCTCCGGCCTGACGCTCTATGCCGATCGGCCGGTCAGCGTCGGCGACTTCTGCAAGTTCGGCGACCAGTCCGGCACGATCGAGCATATCGGCATGCGCTCGACGCGCATCCGGTCGCTCGACCGCACGATCATCTCGGTGCCAAACTCGGATTTCGCCGGCATGCAGATCGAGAACTACGCGCATCGCGACCGCACCCGGTTCGCGACGACGCTGCAGCTGCGCTACGAAACGACGCCCGATCAGCTACGTTACGTCCTGGCCGAGCTGCGCAAGCTGCTGATTGCCCATCCGCGCGTCATCGATGAGCCGTGCCGCGTGCGCTTTGCCGGCTTCGGCGCCTATTCGCTCGACATCGACGTGTTCACCTACGTCAAAACCGCCGACGTGGCCGAGTTCCAAGCCATCCGCGAGGACATCCTGCTGTCCATGATCAACATCATGGATGATGCCGGCGCGCAGTTCGCCTTCCCTTCGTCACTGGAATACAGAGCCACCGACCTTCCGGTCGACGACGAAAAACGCATCGCCGCGGAGAAAAGGGTCAGCGCTTGGCGCGAGGCGCAAAACCTGCCTTTCCCCGACTTCAGCCAGATCGACAAATTCGCCCTCAACAACACACTTGCCTACCCGCCTGAGGGCTCGGCGCTTTATCGCGAGACAGAACCCGACCCGGACTCGGCCGAGGCAAAGGCGACGCTGGAGAAGGTGCGCTGGAGCCTGCCCTGGAAAAAGGGGGAGTAGTGCGAAGCGCGGGGCCTGCTGATCTCCCCCCTTGAGGGCAGGGCTATCGCATTTGGATTCTTACGAAGATGGACCCCCACCCTAACCCTCCCCACAAGGGGGAGGGAATGCTGCCGCGCGCCCTTACTTCCCCAACGGAAGTCTCCCTCCCCCTTGTGGGGAGGGGTTAGGGGTGGGGGTACGTCGTAGAGCGAAAGCCTCGGCGTTCCATCTGCGATAGCCCTGCCCTTGAGGGGGAGATGTCGCTGAAAGCGACAGAGGGGGGTCGCCGCGCGTGGAGTGCCAATTTCGTCTTCCTCGATATGCCGGACCGCGTCGCGCCAACCGAACCGACCCCCTCTGGCCTGCCGGCTATCTCCCCCTCAAGGGGGGAGATCAGCAGGCCCCAAAAGCTCAGCTCTTGTTGGCGGCCAGCACCAGCACCGGCTTTTCGCGGTAGAGGTTGGGGAACAGCCGCTTCAGGTTCTCGACCTTGGGCAAATCGTTGTAGACGATATAGGGGTAGGTCGGGTTGAGCGTCAGAAAGTCCTGGTGATAGTCCTCGGCCGGATAGAAGGTCTTGCCGGTCTCCAGCGTCGTCACGATCGGCTTGGGAAACACCTTGGCCTTGTCGAGCTGGGCGATGTAGCTTTCGGCGATCTTTTTCTGCGTGTCGTTTTCGGCAAAGATCGTCGAACGGTACTGGGTGCCGCTGTCCGGACCCTGGTAGTTCAATTGCGTCGGGTTGTGCGCCACCGAGAAATACACCTGCAGCAGCTGGCCGTAGGTCACCTTGGACGGCTCGTAGGTGATCTCGACGGATTCGGCATGGCCCGTCCGGCTGGTGCCGACCATTTCATAGACGGCCGTGTCCTTGTCGCCGCCGGCATAGCCGGAAACGGCGCTGGTAACGCCCTTGACGTGCTGGTACACGCCTTGCACACCCCAGAAGCAGCCGCCGGCGAAGACCGCCTTTTCGGTGCCGGCGGTGGCCTTCTCGTCCATTGCCGGCGGCGGGATCACCACCGCGTCTTCGGCCGAAACTGCCGGCGTCTGCCAGAATACGGCCGCGGCGGCCGTGACGATGAGCGTGGCAAGTGCTGCTTTTGCGAAAATCGACGATCGTTTCACGACTCCGGTCATGTCTGATCTCCCATGATGCTGGTTTGGATTATACGACGGATAGGTCCGCCGGGCTCTCACATTGCTGTGCGCATCGCCTATTTGGCCGGAGCCATGGCATCGCAGGCCTTGGTCGCTTCGGCTTTCTTCATGGCGTCCGTCTCGGCGGCGGCCTTGTTCATGCAGTCGGCCTTCATCGGATCGCCCGCCTTCATCGCAGTCGTGGCCATCGCGTCAGCCGCCATGGCGCCCGTTGCCGGCTTCATGGCGTTTGTCGCCATCGCCGGCTTCATCGCATCTTCGGCCCGCGCCGCGCCTCCGGCGAACAGCGCCGTCGAGCAAAGTGCGAAGGCGAGTGCCGCCAGGGTCGGGCGATTGGTCAAACGATTGGTCATGATGATCTCCTAGGGTTCTGGCAGGGTTGATCGCATGCGGCGGCGCCGCTGCGCGTTGTGAAAATTTCGGCAGGGTTTCTAGTTCGTAGCGGCAGCAAGGATCGGCCCGCCGCCCGGCACCTGCACCAGCACCGCTGTGCTGAGGCCGCCCGTCACCGCCGGCAGCGGCAGTGCGGTGGCGTCGCCGGTCCAACTGCCCAGCCTGGTCAGCGAATGCACGACATTGGCGTGCGGCAGCGTGCGGCCGGTGTTTTCGCCGCGCGCCACCGGCACCTCGACGACGCCCTTGCCGTAACGCACCAGCCAGACGTCGGCCTTGCCGCCGGGCACCGGACCGGCGCCGATGCTGACCTTTCCGCCGGCGAGCGACAGCGAAGGTCCGTCACCGTGGCCGCCGCTCGAAATCAGCTGCTCGATCTCGCCCGGCCTGGCGCCGACGGCATCGGCCCTGCCGTTGACCACCACTTGCGGCGTGAACGGGCCGGAACGGCCGAGCGACGGTTCATAGCGGACCTGGCGCTGCGTGAATTCTTCTTTGCCGAATGTGTCCTTCCAGCCGAGATAGTCCCAGTAGGTGACGTTGAAGGACAGCGCCAGCACGCCGGGCCGGTCCTTGACCTTGATCAGATTGGCGTTGGCCGGCGGGCAGGACGAGCAGCCCTGGCTGGTGAACAGCTCGACGACGGTCAGCGTCCGTCCGGCGGCCGCGCTGGTTGCCGACAGCACAGTCGCGGAAAACAGTGCCGCGGCGAGCCCCATCAGGGCTGTGCTGCGTTTCGCTGTCGATCCGGGCATCGCATTTCTCCTGCGCAGACATCGTGTCATGTCCACACTTCGCCGCCGACGCACGCTTCGTTACAGCATCACCGCTTCGTGATTGAGGAGAAGTCCGAGTTCCTAGAGCATTGGCGAGGGCCGAGGCGATGTCCGATCTCCCCCTTGAGGACCCACAAGGGGGAGGTAGGCACTCAAGTCGCCCCTATTGTGTGAGCACGGTTTCCGAAGGCCGCTTGTTGAACGCGCACTTGCCGGTCACAAAATAGGAAAAATCGGTATCATCTATGGTGTTGTTGGTAAGTGATCCGCCATCTTCCCACGCTTGACTGCCGGTGATGCCGCACGGCACGGCCTCAAAGATGTCGACAGTCGTATTGGCCAGCGTCTTGACCTTGTCGATGAACAATCGGTCGGACGTGGCCGGATCGTCCGATCTCAGGGTTTCTTTCGTGCCCGAGGCCAGATAGCCGCCGCCAAGACCAGGATTGGGATTCGGAATCTTCATCTCCAGAGACAGGTTATCCATGTCCTTCACGTCGATCACCGCACCGGCGCCGGTCGCGGGATACATCGTGTTGACGCAGGTGGTTGCGTATTTCCTGGTACCGCTGATCTGAGTGATTGTGCCGGTGGGCAAGCCATAGAAGCTGGTCACCGTGACGGTCGTGCATACTTGTTTCTGGACCAGCGTCTCCGTCGTTCCGTTGATCGTGTAAACAGAGGACGTCCCGTAGCCTTTGGGATCGCCAAACCTGTTGTACGCGTAGGAGATCCTCATTAGCTTGTTGGCCACCGTGTCCCCGAATTTGGTGCCGTAGAGCGTCACCGTCTTGTCCCACCAGCCAGAGATCTTGTCGACCTTGAACGTGGCCTCCACCAATGCCGGCCGCTTTGTCACTGCCGACGCAACGCCGACCTGCACCGTGTTGATCCTGGCGATCTGCATGAAATTCGTCGGCATGGCAAAGCCGGCCGAAGCCTTGATGCTGGCGGCGCCGTCGGTGGCGACGACGAAGCTGTCGAGCTTGGCCGTGCCTTGCCCGCCATTGGCCAGGTATGCCTCCTGCAGTTTTACCTGGCGGTCCGCCAGTGAGGTGTCCGTCGCAAGCGTCGTGATCGACAGCGACGCTGCATCGAGGGCGTTCTGCATCGATGCCCTGGTTGAAACCGCAGAGGTATAGTCGATGGAAAAACCCAATGCGGCAACCATCGGGATAAGCAAGATGGCGAGCAATGGCGCGAACGAGCCGCTCACCGATTTGAGAAATTTGCGTGCTGACAACGGCATTCCGATCCCCCCGAACGGCGATAGACCGGTGGGCTATCACGCCGGGCGCGAACTATGCTCTAATCTCATGGATCAAAGTTTAACGACTTTGCCGCCCCGCCGCCGCACCCGCGCCCCGCCGCTTGCCGATGTAGCGTGCCCCTGCTAAAGCGCGCCGCATGACCACGCCGATCAAAAACATCCGCAACTTCTCCATCGTTGCCCATATCGACCATGGCAAATCCACGCTTGCCGACCGGCTGATCCAGTCGACCGGCGGGCTGGAGCTGCGCGACATGAAGGAGCAGGTGCTGGACTCGATGGACATCGAGCGCGAGCGCGGCATCACCATCAAGGCGCAGACGGTGCGGCTGAAGTACCACGCCAACAATGGCCAGGATTATATCCTCAACCTGATCGACACGCCCGGCCATGTCGACTTCGCCTATGAAGTGTCGCGCTCGCTCGCTGCCTGCGAAGGTTCGCTGCTGGTCGTCGACGCCTCGCAAGGCGTCGAGGCGCAGACGCTGGCCAATGTCTACCAGGCGATCGACAACAACCATGAGATCGTCGTGGTGCTGAACAAGGTCGACCTGCCCGCCGCCGAGCCCGAGCGCATCCGCGAACAGGTCGAGGAGGTGATCGGCATCGACGCCTCCAACGCCGTGCTGATCTCGGCCAAGACCGGGCTAGGCATTCCCGACGTGCTGGAAGCCATCGTCAACGATCTGCCGCCGCCGCGCGAGGGCGACATCACGGCCCCGCTGAAGGCGATGCTGGTCGACTCCTGGTACGACGCCTATCTCGGCGTCATCGTGCTGGTCCGCATCATCGACGGCGTGCTGAAGAAGGGCCAGACCATCCGCATGATGGGCACCGGCGCCAGGTACCTGGTCGAGCGCACCGGCGTCTTCACGCCCGCCCGCGTCAATGTCGACGAGCTCGGCCCCGGCGAGTTCGGTTTCTTCACCGGCTCGATCAAAGAAGTCGCCGACACTCGCGTCGGCGACACCATCACCGAGGACAAGCGCCCGACGGCACAAGCGCTGCCCGGCTTCAAGCCGGCGCAGCCGGTGGTGTTCTGCGGCCTGTTCCCGGTCGACGCCGCCGACTTCGAGGATCTGCGCGCCGCCGTCGGCAAGCTGCGCCTCAACGACGCCTCCTTCTCCTTTGAAATGGAAACCAGTGCAGCACTCGGCTTCGGCTATCGCTGCGGCTTCCTTGGCCTGCTGCATCTCGAAATCATCCAGGAGCGGCTGGAGCGCGAGTTCAATCTCGACCTTATCGCCACCGCGCCTAGCGTCGTCTACCGCCTGCTGTTGAACGACGGCACGGTCAAGGAACTGCACAACCCGGCCGACATGCCCGACGTGGTCAAGATCGCGGCCATCGAGGAGCCGTGGATCCGCGCCACCATTTTGACCCCCGACGACTATCTCGGCGGCATCCTGAAACTCTGCCAGGACCGGCGCGGCATCCAGGCCGACCTCTCCTATGTCGGCAAGCGCGCCATGCTCATCTACGATCTGCCGCTCAACGAGGTGGTCTTCGACTTTTACGACCGGCTGAAGTCGATCTCCAAGGGCTACGCCTCCTTCGACTATCACCTCACCGACTACAAGGAAGGCGACCTGGTCAAGATGTCGATCCTGGTCAACGAGGAGCCGGTCGATGCGCTGTCGATGCTGGTCCACCGCACGGCGGCGGAAAAGCGCGGCCGCCAGATGTGCGAGAAGCTGAAGGAGCTGATCCCGCACCATCTGTTCAAGATCCCGATCCAGGCGGCCATCGGCGGCAAGGTCATCGCCCGCGAAACGATCTCGGCGCTGCGCAAGGATGTGACGGCCAAGTGCTACGGCGGCGACGTCTCGCGCAAGCGCAAGCTGCTCGACAAGCAGAAAGAGGGCAAGAAGCGGATGCGCCAGTTCGGCAAGGTGGATATCCCGCAGGAGGCGTTTATCCAGGCGCTGAAGATGGGCGATTGAGGACGGCGGAACCAATTATGACGAAACGCTGTATTCTAAGAGATCATCATCGTCATCTATCTGTGCCACCACAGTATTAGCTTCAGCAAATTGGCGAATTGCTATTTGTTGTCCAATCCGATTCTTTTTCGGTGCTACTCGCGAAAACAGGCTCACATTTCCGTCTATCCAGTCTCCAAACAGAGTACTATTTAGAAATTTTGACCGGTTGCTCGCGGAACGCTCCAATGCTCCAAGATCAATCGCCGTTGTGAAGTCATCATCTATACTTTCATAGTACTCATGAAGCATCATGTGCGCAAATACGAAGATAACAAAATTATCATCCGAAATAGCACCCATATCAACGTCGCTTAAATGGTGTCTGTTGCCGAAATAAATTATAGATCTACTTGAAATCTCTAAGTTGAATGTTCCCACCTGCGACTGGAGGGTCTCCCAAACTAGATGAAACAAGTAGAGCAAAGGGGTTGCCTTTGCCGAGAAAATATCCGTGGGATGGCCTACAATCAGGTCGATCACCTTCGCGGCGTCGGTAGCCCGCATATCTACGTCACTATGGCCATGCCGATTGGGGCGCCAGAGCCTTAGCCCAAACTTTCGAGCCAAGGTCCAATCCGGCTCGCGATCAAGATCTACAATAAGCTTGACGATATAGGGCGACAGAGCTTGCTTGGATCGCAGGCTTGGCAAGAGATCATCGTCCACGAACGAACAAATGTCGGGATCGTTAGTATGGCCATAAAGTGCCTCGTAGACCTTCTGCGTGGCCCTGATATCTTTAAGCCGAGATACCGCACTCAGCCTTCGGATAGCTGGTGCCACAATCACTGATCGCAGAGGACTCTTCGTGCGAAGCAGCGTGGCTAGCGGCTCATAGGTAGTACTTTCTATAGCTTCGCTAGAGATGACCTTAGACAGCTTAGCCAAGGTAGCAGCCTCAGGAAGTAGGTATTCAATTGAGGCGGCCGCAAAAGCTATAAATCCCGGCCTTCCCCTTCCTTTGCTCTCGACTTCGCTAGCGAGAAGCTGTCCAGCTGTAGTTGCCGCGCTGCGCTTGTTTCTAACTCTCGCCTGCAAGGCCAGGTGCGATGATAAGATCCTTTGGCCGCCCTCAGTCTGACGTAAGATATACCGCACAAGGTCCTCGGTTTTTTCGTACTTCGCTTCAAGCCATCGAGCGTAGAAGAATTCCAGAAATGTTCGGTGGGTGAATTCGAATACCCCGTCACCGACCTCGTGCAAAATCCAAGCGCGCCCCGTCAAATGCTCAACAAGTTTCGCGGCGGCTTCCGAGGCACGACCCTCCCTGTTATCAACGTAGTCATTTCGAAAGAATCGTTTGGCTTCGTTTTCGAGCGCATCTTTACTAAGTCGACCGCCGAGGGCCTCGTCTTCAAATATGACCGAAGCAAGATGCATCAGTAGATCATAGAGGCGATAGCGTTCCGGTAAGCTAGGATTGATATTTCGGAAGCTATCCCACCGGTCAAAAAGCAAATCTGCGCACGATGAGTAAAGATCGAAGCGGTTGTCCGGTATTTCCCGTTTCTTTGAATGTATTATAGCTATCAGCGTCAATAGCAGAGGATTAGAAATTAGCTCCACAGCTTTGTTATGCGCGTTCTGAATAAATGAATTAAATTGCGCAGCTGATGTGGATTGCCCTCTCGCCACAATATGCTTATTTACGTTATAGAACAGCTGTTCCATACCATCGTGTGTCAGTCCAAGCACGATGTAGTGATCAAAATTTCTAACTGGCGTCGTCTCATAGCCAACTATCCTAGAGGTTAGCAGAAAACGACTCAGTGGATACCGGTCGCAAAAGCCGCGAACCTTCTTGACGATTTCTTCGCGATTGCCGAGACTGAGGACCTCATCAAGACCGTCGAAAACCAAGAAAAATCGCCCAGTTCCAAGCAGGTAGTGGACTATCGCTGATATCTGTTCGATAGGAATACCTGGTGTTGACTGGGAAATTTGGCCGGCTATATAACCTAGGAAGGTGATCGCTTTATCTTGGTCCCATTCTGCGACATAGCTCCTGAGTTGCAAAAAGAATGGAATCTGCGGATCCCCACTTCGGAACGCCCGGGCGACTTCCAGGCAAAGCTTTTTGGACAGTGTGCTTTTCCCGCCCCCAGGATCGCCTAGAATCACAGCTCGATCGACTTGTTCTAGGAGAATGTGCCACTGGGTAGCCGCCCGTCGCGGATAGTAGTGTTGATGTCGCTGCGATCCGTATCGTATCGCGTCTTGATAGTTGCCCAGATGTTCGACAGGTGTTGAAACGAACATTTCGTCAAGATCGACGCGGAGCACTTCGCCGGAGGCACCATGCACATCTATTTGAGAGCAAAAGCCCTCTGTTTCGTTCACCAGTGACTCGGCAATATGACGTTGATCGTCTGTCTCAATGAACGGCAGATCTTGCAGATCGCCACTCTGCCCTCTGTCTGAAAGGGCTTGGGCTATAGATACTTCGGTCCGCCGCACGCGTTCCTCTGTTCGGGACAACTGTTCGATTGAGCGAAGTCGAGGGCGAAGATTGAGACCTTCGCTGTCTGCTAAGCTGGACGAAATTGACCACAGCCTATCTGACAAGGAAGGATTAGAGATGGCTCCGTCGGTAGAGAATTCCACCTCCAAGCGATCGATCAATCGGCGCCCGAATTTCGGGTCGATTTTAGTAGCGGCTGCGTCTAGCAGGTGGTCAAGCAATCGTGAGGAAGAAACGGTGGTCAATACACGATAAGTAGTACCATTCAAGAGACCGGCGGAACCAAAGGCTTGAATTAAGTCTGCTTGTAAGCTCGTCTCGGTAGTAGTTCTAAGCTCAGCTGACCGGCGTATCAAGTACCGACGCGAAAGACGAGATACGATGTAGTTACTTATTTTTTTTGTGAAAACGTCTAGACCGGTCACCGATGCGATAGCAGAAATTGTCATCAATCCACCCCATTCACGCTGCGCTCGCTGCCAAGCCTAGTATAGAAGACGATCACTAAAGCTACAATACATTGAAAGCAGAAAGCAATCGCATTTGCCACTTCATTCGTCTAGGTGGCGGTCGGTAGGTCATATTTGGACGATGCCGGCCCTGCGCTATCCTCTTTCAGCTCGGAGAGATATCAAATGCTTTCCACCTTGGATATCGTCGCCGAGATCGACCTCGCGATCGGTGGCGCCCTTGGCCTCGCTGGCACCTTCGTGGCGAGCGCCGCCCTTCGCGAAACGCTCTGGACGATCGAAGGCGTGGCACTCATGGAGGCGACCGAGCTGTTGACGATGAAGTATCACCGGTACGGCAATGACTAGGTGGCAGCCGGATTCTGACCTTTCTCGCCAGCGAGAGCCCGCTGATGGGTGGCAATGCGGCCGGGCTTGAAGCCAGCGTGCCCTCCTATGTCGGCGGTATCTCGCCTGGGCGGCGACGCTGGTCATAGTCAGCGCGCCGAAATCCTTGGCGCTGTGGAGGCGGCTTACCGTGGTGGCTGTACTGTTCGTCGTGTCGGGCGGCCTAGTCATCTAGGGCGCTCCTTTGCTGCCAACCTCGACGCACCTGCTGGCCGCCTCCTCTCCGGTTTGCTACGCAAACCACCTCTCCCCCACGAATGGAGCGACGAAACGCCAATCGCCGAAAGCCTCGTAAGACATGGGTTCCTCGCCCCGGCGAAACCGGGGACAGGTGGCCGCGATGCGGCCGGAGAGGGGTCTTTCTTAGCAACGCCATGCCTTTAGCGAAGTGAACATCGCCGACGCCCCTTTGACCCCTCCGACCCTCTATGCCATGCTCTCGTCCGCGGCCGGGCAGGCCGTCTCATTCCGGGGGGAATATCCATGTCATTTTACGCTTTCGCGCGGCGCATCGCCGTCGCGCTCTGTCTTGCCGCATTGTTTGCGACCGTCGCGCATGCCGGCGATGTCACCTTCGAGATCAAGAACAGCCATCCGAACGCCATGCGCGTCGAGCTCTACAGCCAGGACCGCGATCATGTCTGGCCGGGCAACAATCAGGATTACTATCTCAACGACGGCGAGACCAAGGCGATCCCGCTGTCCTGCAGTGACGGCGAATCGATCTGCTACGGCGCCTGGGTCGATGGCGACGAGAATACCTATTGGGGCGTCGGCCCCGGCAATACGGAAAAGTGCGACGACTGCTGCTACACCTGCAGTGGCGGCGAGACCGAGGAAATCGATCTGGTTCCGTGACGTGGCAGATCTCCCCCCTTGAGGGGGAGATGTCGCCAAAGGCGACAGAGGGGGTCGCCGCGCATAGAGCGCCAACCTGTTCTGCAGCAGCAGGCCGAGTCCGGTCGTGCCGACCCCCTCTGGCCGCTGCGCGGCCATCTCCCCCCACAATGGGCAGGGCTATTGCAGATGGAAAGCCGAGGCTTTCGCTCTACGACGTACCCCCACCCCTAACCCCTCCCCACAAGGGGGAGGGAGACTTCCGTTGGCGCTGACCTCGGCAAATTGCCTGCCTTTCGGCGCCAAAAGGGGAAGTAAGGGCGCGCGGCAGCATTCCCTCCCCCTTGTGGGGAGGGTTAGGGTGGGGGTCCATCTTCGTAAGAATCCAAATGCGATTGCCCTGCCCTCGAGGGGGGAGAGGGCCGTCCCGCGAGTGCAGGCCGGCACCGGAATTCAAAGCTGAAACAAAAAACCCGCCTCGGCAGGCGGGTCGTTGGAGCCAATTGGCACCATACACAAATTAGTAGCATAGCTGCCGGCACAAAGCAAGAACAAATGTGGTGCTGCGAGCAAAAAATGGGAATTCCCTTAGCGCCGCGCCCGAGGTCGGCCCTCACGAGGGGGAGAATGCTGCCTTGACGTCGTCCTGACTGTCGCCATAGCGTAGTCCGACAGGAGACCCACCCATGGCAGTGGTCGAAGGCGAGAAGATCGACATCGGCTTTTCGGGAAAACGCTGCATCCATTCGCGCAACTGCGTGCTTGGCGATCCGCATGTTTTCGTGCCCAACGCGCCCGGTCAGTGGATCCATCCGGATGCGGCCAGCGTCGAGAAGATCGTGGCGCTCGCCGAAGCCTGCCCGTCCGGCGCCATCACCTATGTCCGCAAGGATGGCGGGCCGCAGGAACAGCCGCCGGTGGTCAACATTGTGCGCATAAGGGAAAACGGTCCGCTTGCCGTCCATGCCGAGATCGTGTTGGGCGGCGAAACGTTTTACCGCGCCACGCTCTGCCGCTGCGGCGCCTCGGAAAACAAGCCGTTCTGCGACGGCAGCCACACCAAATCGGGCTTCACCGCCACCGGCGAGCCGGCGCTGAAGGACGCGCCGGCGCTGGAGGTGCGGAATGGCCCGCTGACCGTCACACCGACGACCAACGGCCCGCTCAAGCTCGAAGGCAATGTCGAAATCGTCACCGGCACCGGCCACACGGTCGACCGCACGCAACGCACCTTCCTCTGCCGCTGCGGCCACTCCGCCAACAAGCCGTTCTGCGATGGCTCGCACAAGCGCGTGGGGTTTGTCGGCTAGCCTAGCGATCTCCCCCCTCGAGGGGGAGATCTCGCCGAAGGCGACAGAGGGGGTCGGTACGTCCTGACGCCAACGCCATCGCGGCCAGAGAATGCCGGGGCTCCACGCGCGGCGACCCCCCTCTGTCGCTTTCAGCGACATCTCCCCCTCAAGGGCAGGGCTATCGCAGATGGAACGCCGAGGCTTTCGCTCTACGACGTACCCCCACCCCTAACCCCTCCCCACAAGGGGGAGGGAGACTTCCGTTGGCGCTGACCTCGGCAAATTTGCCTGCCTTTCGGCGCCAAAAGGGGAAGTAAGGGCGCGCGGCAGCATTCCCTCCCCCTTGTGGGGAGGGTTAGGGTGGGGGTCCATCTTCGTAAGAATCCAAATGCGATTGCCCTGCCCTCGAGGGGGAGATTACGCTGCCTTGGCCCAGCGCTCGTGCCTTTATCGGCCCGTTCATATCCGCTAAGGGGCGGAGACGAATTCTCCGGACCCAAATATGACCGCCAAGCCCAAACCCTCACCCCTGTTCCTCGGCATCGACACCGGCGGCACCTATACCGACGCCGTGCTGTGGTCGGAGGCCGGCGGGCCAAGCGGGAAGGTGTTGGCCAAGGCCAAGGCGCTGACCACGCGCCATGATCTGGCGGTCGGCATCTCCGGCGCGGTCGATGCGGTGCTCGAAATGGCCGCCACCGACCCGGCAGCGATCAAACTGGTGTCGATGTCGACGACGCTAGCCACCAATGCGCTGGTCGAGGGCCAGGGCGGGCGCGTGGCGCTGGTGATGATCGGCTTTGCCGAGGGCGACCTTGCCCGCGACGGGCTGAAGGCGGCGCTCGGCACCGACCCGGTGGTGTTCTGCCCCGGCGGCCACGATGTCCATGGCAATGCGGCAAAGCTCGATCTTTCCGGGCTGGAGGCAGCTTTGCCGGAACTGGAAAAGTCGGTGTCCGGCTTTGCCGTCTGCGCCTATTTCGCCACCCGCAACCCGGCGCATGAGCTAAGCGCGCGGAACCTGATCCGCGACAGGACCGGCCTGCCGGTCACCGCCAGCCACGAACTGTCGGCCAAGCTCGGCGGCCCGCGCCGGGCACTGACGACATTGCTCAACGCCAGGCTGATCTCGATGATCGACCGGCTGGTCGCGGCAACCGAAGGCTTTTTGGCCGCGCGCAACATTGCCGCCCCGCTGATGGTGGTGCGCGGCGACGGCGCTCTGGTCTCGGCTGCCTTTGCCCGCCAGCGGCCGATCGAGACCATCCTGTCCGGCCCGGCCGCCAGCCTTGTCGGCGCCCGCCACATGACCGGCCTCGACGATGCGGTGGTCTCCGATATCGGCGGCACCACCACCGACGTCGCCGTGCTCGACAAGGGCCGGCCGCGGCTCGATCCGGAAGGCGCCACCGTCGGCGGTTTCCGCACCATGGTCGAGGCCGTCGCCATGCGCACTTTTGGCCTCGGCGGCGATTCCGAAGTGGCGCTGGAGGATGGCGCGCTCAATCCGAGAATCCTGCTCGGCCCGCGCCGCCTGGTGCCGCTGGCGCTGGCCGGCTTGATGCATGGCGAGGCCGTCACATCAGAGCTCGAACGCCAGCTGCGCGCGCCCAATCCCGGCCGCATGGATGGTCGGCTGGCGGTGCGCACCGGCGTGCCGGAGCGGCTGGCGGCCGGACTGACCGGCGCCGAAGCCAAGCTTTACGAGCTGATCGGTGCTGTGCCGCAGGCTCTCGACAGATTGCTGACCTCGAACGCCCAGAACGCCAGCTTGAACCGGCTGGTATCGCGCGGGCTGGTGCATGTCGCCGGCTTCACGCCGTCGGACGCCGCGCATGTGCTGGGCAGGCAGGCCAATTGGGATGCGGCCGCGGCGCGTCTGGGTGCCGAGCTGTTCGCGCGCAGGCGCGACGGCCGCGGCCAGTTCATCGCCGCCTCGCCGGAGGCGATCTCGGAACGGGTGCTGACCGCGCTGACCCGCCTGTCGGCCGAAGTCATCCTCGAAACCGCCTTTGCCGAGGACGGGCTGGATGGCGCTGCGACCGTCGCCCATGCCCTGGTCCAGCGCGCCGTCGACGCGCATCCCGGCATCGCCCGCTTGAGCGTCGCGCTCGACCGTCCGGTGATCGGCCTCGGCGCCTCGGCGCCGCTGCATTATGCCGGTCTGGCCGAGCTGGTCGGCAATCGATGCGTGGTGCCGCAGGATACCGATGTCGCCAACGCGCTCGGCGCCGTCGTCGGCCAGGTCCGGGTATCGGCCGAGGCGCGGGTCAGCCAGCCCAAGGAAGGGCTGTTCCGCGTTGCCTCAGGTGAAAGCGTGCGCGATTTCAACGACGAAGCAGCGGCGATCGCCGCAGCGGAGAAAGATGTGCGCGCGATTGCCGCCGCGCGGGCTAAGGACGCCGGCACCGACAGCGCCGAGATCGAAATCGCCAGCGAGTTCCGCGTCTCCAC
Source organism: Mesorhizobium sp. M0854 (assembly GCF_040319815.1). Lineage (NCBI taxonomy): Bacteria > Pseudomonadati > Pseudomonadota > Alphaproteobacteria > Hyphomicrobiales > Phyllobacteriaceae > Mesorhizobium > Mesorhizobium sp. M0854. The sequence continues at coordinate 2,671 of NZ_JAMYOL010000004.1, read as the reverse complement.
AGTAGAGGGCCAGCGCATGTTCATCGAGGCGCATGTCGTGGCGGTGGCGTCGGGACGGCCAAGGATTGCGGTGTGAGCGCGTAATCGCCCACCTCGAGGGGGGAGATCGGCAGCGAAAACGCCCTACCTTCACCCTGAGCTGAATTGACCCTGCCACCGTGACATGCCAAAGGCCCGGCCTAGCCTTTCGTCTGGAGAAGCCCTGATGACCGATCGCGTCGAGATCGCCGGATTGCGGATTGCCCGCGAGCTTCATGATTTTGTCGTGAACGAGGCGCTGCCGGGCACCGGCATTGAAGCGGAGGCATTCTGGAGCGGTTTTTCGGCGATCGTCCATGATCTCTCGCCAAAAAACCGGGCGCTGCTCGAAAAGCGCGATGCCATGCAGGACAAGCTTGACCGCTGGTATCGCGACAATGGCGCGCCCGTCGACATGGAGGCCTACAAGACGTTCCTGCGCGAGATCGGCTATCTCGAGCCCGAGGGGCCGGCGTTCAGCGTGACCACCGAAAATGTCGACCCGGAAATCGCTTTGGTTGCCGGGCCGCAGTTGGTAGTGCCGGTGATGAACGCGCGTTATGCGCTGAATGCCGCCAATGCGCGCTGGGGCTCGCTGTACGATGCGCTCTACGGCACCGACGCTATCCCGGAGACGGCCGGCGCCGAGCGAGGCAACAAATTCAATCCGGCGCGCGGTGCCAAGGTCGTCGCCTGGGTGAAAAGCTTCTTCGACGAGGCGGTGCCGCTCACCACAGGCAAATGGGCCGGCGTCAACGGGCTTTCGGTCGCCAATGGCATGTTGCGGCTCGGCGAGGGTGCCGGCGCCACCACGCTTGCCGACCTCAGACAGTTTGCCGGCTATCGCGGCGATGCCGCCGACCCCGAAGCCGTCCTGCTCACCAAGAACGGCCTGCACATTGAAATCGTCATCGACCGCAACAACCAGATCGGCCGCACCGATCCGGCCGGCATTGCCGATGTCGTGCTGGAATCGGCGCTGACCACCATCCAGGACTGCGAGGATTCGGTGGCGGCCGTCGATGCCGAGGATAAGGTGCTGGTCTACCGCAACTGGCTCGGCCTGATGAAGGGCGACTTGGCGGAGGAGATCACCAAGGCCGGCAAGAGCTTTGTCCGCAGGCTCAACCCCGACCGCACCCATACCGCGCCGGATGGCGGCACGCTGACCTTGCCCGGCCGCTCGCTGATGCTGGTCAGGAATGTCGGCCACCTTATGACCAATCCGGCGATATCGGACCGCGACGGCAACGAGGTGCCGGAAGGCATCATGGATGCGGCGCTGACGGCGCTGATCGCGCTGCATGACATCGGCGTGAACGGGCGCCGCGCCAATTCTCGCGCCGGCTCGATGTACATCGTAAAGCCCAAGATGCACGGGCCCGACGAAGTTGCCTTCGCCGTCGAGATTTTCGACCGCGTCGAGGCGCTGCTCGGCGTGCCCAAAAACACCATCAAGATGGGCATCATGGACGAGGAGCGGCGCACCACCGTCAACCTCAAGGAGGCGATCCGCGCCGCGAAAGAACGCGTCGTCTTCATCAACACCGGCTTCCTCGATCGCACCGGCGACGAGATACACACCTCGATGGAAGCCGGCCCGATGATCCGCAAGGGCGACATGAAGCAGGCCGCCTGGATTGCCGCCTACGAAGCCTGGAACGTCGACACCGGGCTGGAATGCGGGTTGGCCGGCCACGCCCAGATAGGCAAGGGCATGTGGGCGATGCCCGACCTGATGGCGGCGATGCTGGCCGAGAAAATCGTGCATCCCCAGGCCGGCGCCAACACCGCCTGGGTGCCGTCGCCGACGGCCGCGACGCTGCACGCCACGCACTACCACAAGATCGATGTCCACGCCGTGCAAGCTGCGCTGAAGAGCCGGCCCAAGGCAAAACTCGACGACATCCTGTCGGTGCCCGTCGCCGTCCGGCCGAACTGGTCGCCAGAAGACATCCAGAAGGAGCTCGACAACAACGCGCAAGGCATTCTGGGCTATGTCGTGCGCTGGATCGACCAGGGCGTCGGCTGTTCGAAAGTGCCAGACATAAACGACGTCGGTCTGATGGAGGACCGCGCCACGCTGCGCATCTCCTCGCAGCACATCGCCAACTGGCTGCATCACGGCGTCTGCACGCCCGAGCAGGTCATGGAGACGATGAAACGCATGGCGGCGATCGTCGACCGCCAGAACGAAGGCGATCGGCTCTACCGGCCGATGGCGCCGGATTTCGACAAGTCCATCGCCTTCCTCGCCGCCTGTGACCTGGTCTTCAAGGGGCGCGTGCAACCCAACGGCTACACCGAGCCAGTGCTGCACGCACGGCGGCTGGAGCTGAAGGCGCGGGATAACGGCTGAACCGAAAGCACGATGCACGCCGGCCAAGGGTAAGCGCCGGCGTCCCGCTCCCCCTTGAGGGGAGGGTGGGCCGAAGGGCCGGGTGGGGTCGCCAATGCAGTGCGCCAACCCAATTCTGACGGGATAGTGTGCTGAAGGTTCTGCAAAAAGTTTTGGAGAGAGAACGGGGCTTGCTCTGAGGGGCGAGCGGCCATGGCACGGTGGTGACGTTGCGATCACCGATTCCCGTGGAAGGGGAAGTGCCATGACCAATCGAGACGTTAGACTGAGCAGAGGCGAGTTGAAAGCGTTGCT